>NZ_JAUFQG010000004.1:336250-672500 GCF_030409605.1 Simiduia curdlanivorans | reverse complement strand
AAACACCAAAGTGACGTTGGAATCAGCATCGCCATTCATGCCCCAGATGGCGGAGAAAGTGGTTTCTGAATTGTCGCTATCGGTGGTATTGCCGTAGCCGACCGAGACGTCGAAGCCATCGAAGTTATCGCGCATCACAACGTTGACCACACCGGCTACAGCATCCGAGCCGTAAATCGCCGAGGCCCCATCTTTTAACACTTCAATTCGTTCAACGGCGCTGACTGGCAGGGCGTTGATATCGACAAAGTTAGTGGTGATGCCTTCGGCGAAGGCGCTAATCGCAACTCGCCGACCGTTAACTAAAACCAGGGTGGCATCGGCGCCCATGCCGCGCAAGCTAACGGCAGATGCCCCGTTTGCCGTGGAATCTTGGTTGTTGCCGCGGGTTGAAAATGTGCCGTTGCCGGCGATAGGGGATTTTTCGAAAAGTTGTTGTAAGTTGGTGTAGCCAGATTTATCGATACTGTCGCGATCGAATACCTGAACCGGTGTGGCGCCTTCGAACTGACCGCCTTGGGAAAGACGGGAGCCAACCACCGTCACTTCTTCAATACTCTTGCCCTGCTGGGTTTGCGCTATAGAAACTTGCGCAGTGGCGGCCATGGCAGAAACAATGGCACTGGCTAAAAATCTTCTTTGAAAAACTGATCTCTTTTCCATGATATTTCCTTTTTTTCTTTAGAATTATTTTTCGGACAACACCTCGCCGACAGCACAAAGCTAACAGCGGAAAAAATTTAAAACAATCGAACGCGACAGAGTTCAGAGATAACAGCTGGAAGGAGGAATAAATAAGATAAATTGCAGATAAAAAGTGATGTGAAAACTTGGTTTTGGAATGATCGTGCTAACGTCGCTCGGAAAACTTCCGAGCGACGTTAAAAAAATTACAACTTAGATAAATCGCGCACGGCACCTTTGTCCGCGCTAGTTGCCAATAGCGCATAGGCTTTTAGCGATGCAGACACTTTGCGTGGCCGCTGTGCTTTTGGCTTCCAGGCTAAGTCGCCTTTGGCGTCTTCTTTGGCGCGTCTTTCATCTAATTCTTGATCAGAAAGTTTTACATTAATACTTCTGGCTGGGATGTTGATCTGAATAATATCGCCCGTTTCTACTAAGCCGATAGCGCCACCGGCCGCTGCTTCTGGCGAGGCGTGGCCAATACTTAAACCCGAGGTGCCACCGGAAAAACGGCCGTCGGTGAGCAGCGCACACTTAGCACCCAAACTTTTTGATTTTAAATAGCTAGTTGGATACAACATCTCCTGCATGCCTGGCCCACCTTTTGGACCTTCGTACCGGATAATAACCACATCACCTTCTTTAACTTTGCCTGCCAAAATATCGGCAACGGCTTCGTCCTGGCTCTCAACCACGTAAGCAGGGCCTTCAAAAATCCAAATGCTTTCGTCGACGCCGGAGGTTTTTACCACGCAGCCATCGACAGCAATGTTACCGGTTAATACGGCAAGCCCGCCTTCTTTGCTAAACGCATTTTCTACCGAGCGAATACAACCGTTGGCGCGATCGCCATCGAGTGTGGGGTAGCGCGTGCTTTGCGAAAAGGCGGTTTGGGTCGGAATGCCGGCGGGCCCGGCGCGGAAAAATTCACGCACGGCCGGGCTCTCGGTCACGGTGATATCCCACTTGGCTAGGCCCTCTGCCAGCGTGGCGCTGTGTACAGTAGGAATGCTGGTGTCGAGTAAGTCGCCGCGCGCCAGTTCGCCCAGAATACTAAACACGCCGCCGGCGCGATGCACATCTTCCATGTGATAATTTTTCGTGTTCGGCGCCACCTTACACAGCTGCGGAATGCGGCGCGACAGTGCGTCGATATCTTTCATGCTGAAATCGATGTCGCCTTCTTGCGCGGCGGCCAGTAAATGCAAAATGGTATTGGTGGAGCCGCCCATGGCGATGTCGAGTGCCATGGCGTTGTTAAACGCTGGCAGGGAGGCGATATTGCGCGGCAAAACCGATGCGTCATCGTGTTCGTAATAGCGCTTGGTAATCTCGACAATCTTGCGCCCGGCCTCTAAGAAAAGTTGTTCGCGGTCGCTATGCGTTGCCAGCATTGAGCCATTGCCGGGCAGCGATAAACCCAGCGCCTCGGTTAAACAGTTCATCGAGTTGGCGGTAAACATGCCCGAGCAAGAACCGCAGGTGGGACAGGCGGAGCGCTCGTAGGCGTCGACTTTTTCGTCTGAAGCGGTGTCGTCGGCGGCAATGACCATGGCATCCACAAGGTCTAATTTGTGCTCGGCTAATTTCGTTTTACCGGCTTCCATCGGCCCGCCGGAAACGAAGATCACCGGAATGTTGATGCGCATGGCCGCCATCAACATGCCGGGCGTAATCTTGTCGCAGTTGGAGATGCACACGATGGCGTCAGCACAGTGGGCGTTAACCATATACTCGACGCTGTCGGCGATAATGTCGCGGCTGGGCAGGCTGTAGAGCATGCCGTCGTGGCCCATGGCGATACCGTCGTCGACGGCGATAGTGTTGAACTCTTTTGCCACGCCGCCAGCCTTTTCAATTTCCCGTGCTACCAATTGCCCCATGTCTTTTAGATGCACATGGCCGGGCACGAACTGGGTGAAGGAGTTGGAAATGGCGATAATGGGTTTTTGGAAATCGTCATCTTTCATGCCGGTGGCGCGCCAAAGGGCGCGTGCGCCGGCCATGTTGCGGCCATGGGTGGATGTTTTCGAGCGATAGGCTGGCATGAGACGACTCCAGAAGTCTGATAAATGTATTGCAATAAAAACGGCCGGCAAGCATACCAGAAAGGCTGCGGCCGGCCGAGTGTTTGGGCGGGTTTGTTAGCAGTAAAACGCGCTAAATAGCCAAACGCTTAGTGAATATTTTCGATTTGCGCTGATAGTTATAAAGAGATTGCTTCTCAATGGGCAGTGTCTCTATATCGCCGGGCACGAAGCCCTGTTCCAAAAACCAATGCGCGGTTTGGGTGGTGAGCACAAACAGCTCTTTAATGCCGGCGCGCATGGCATGGCGCTCTAGCTGATGTAGAAGCTTTGCGGCGCGGCCGCCTTTTTGGTAGCTGGGGTGGGTGACCACGCAGGCTAGCTCCGCGGCGCCAGTGGAATAAGGGTAGAGCGCGGCACAGGCCAGTATGGTGCCGTCTTTTTCCAGCACCGAGAACTTTTCGATCTCGCTCTCCAGCATCTCGCGCGAGCGGCGCACCAAAATACCGGCTTTTTCTAAGGGTTCGATGAGCTCGATAATACCGCCTACGTCGTCGATCGAGGCGGTGCGCAGCTGCTCGTAGTTATCCCGATAGACCATGGTGCCGCTGCCGTCGCGGGTGAAGAGCTCCTTCAAAAAGGCGCCGTCGTCGCTGAAGGAGACGATTTGCGCCCTAGGCACGCCCTTGGTGCAGGCCTCGAAACAGGCCTTTAACGCCAGCCGGCTGCCGTGCGCCGGGCGGCTGTTTTCGTTGTTGAGGTACTGTTCTGCCTCGTGCAGCATAAATTCGCGAATCAGACCGCCGGCTTCATCCTCGACGCCCCGGCCTTCGACAAAGCTAACAATCTTGTCGGCGTTGAGGTTGATGGCCACCTGGGTGGCTACCTCGGCGAAGCTCAGGTTAAACACCTCGCCGGTGGGCGAGTAACCGAGCGGCGAGACAATCAAAATTGCGCCTAAATCGAGCGATTGCTGCATGGTTTTGGTGTTGATGCGCCTAACCTTGCCGGTAAATTGCAAGTCGGTGCCATCGATCACGCCAAGCGGCATGCCGGTGATAAAGTTGCCACTTACCGCTTGAATATGGGCGCCATGCATAGGGGAATTTGGCAGTCCGGTAGACAGCGCCGCCTCGATATCCACCCGCACTTCGCCGGCCGCATGAATAATGGCGGTCATGGCTTGTGGGTCGGTGATGCGCAGGTTTTCGTGAAACAGCGAATCCATTTCCGCCAGCTCCAAGCGCTGTTCAACTTGCGGTCGGGTGCCGTGCACGATAACCAGGCGTACGCCAAGGCTGTTTAACAGCGCAATGTCGTAGATGATATTGGCAAAATTGGCGTGCCTGACAGCTTCGCCGGGCAGCATCAGCACGAAGGTCTTGCCCCGGTGCGCGTTGATGTAGGGCGATGAGTCGCGGAACCAATCAACGTATTGTTGCGCCATGGGTTTGGTGTTTTCCTGGGTCATGGATAAGCCTTACTTAACCTCTATTAACAACAGTAGTGACGAATTAATTGCTGCAGCACGGTCACGGCGGGGGCAATTTGATCTAAGGGAATAAATTCATTGGGCTGATGCGCTTGATCGATAGAGCCAGGGCCTAACACAACGGTTTCCATACCTAGTTGCTGCAGAAACGGCGCTTCCGTGGCGAAGGCGGCACTGACCGCCGCGTTGCCGGTGAGCGCTTCGCACTGCAGCACCAGCTGGCTATTGGCAGCCTGTTCAAAGGCCGGCACATCGGCGAAAAGCGAGCGCAGGGTGATATCGACGTTGAGCCTTTGCGCCAAGGGAGCGAGCCGACGCTCGAGGTCGGCATGCAGTTGCTGGTTGTCCATGCCGGGCAGGCTGCGCAAGTCGAACTGCAGCTCACAGTCGCCGCAAATACGATTGGGGTTGTCGCCGCCGTGAATGCAGCCCAAGTTTAAGGTTGGCACCGACACGGCAAAACCGGGGTGTTGGTATTGGCTTTGGAGCTCCTGGCGAAAGCTCAAGAGGTCCGCCATCACTAGGTTCATGGCCTCTAGCGCATTGTTGCCTAGGGCCGGGTCCGAGGAGTGACCGCTATGGCCGCGCACGTGCACGGCCTCCATCATAATGCCCTTGTGCATGCGGATAGGCTTCAAGCCTGTGGGCTCGCCGATCACCGCGGCATGCGCTTGGTGATGGTGTTGTTTGGCCAAGGCCCGTGCACCGGCCATAGAGGTTTCTTCGTCCGCGGTGGCGATGATCGTGAGCGGCGCCTTCAAGGGTTTGCTGGTGAAGTCTTTCACCGCCGCCAGTATGACCGGGAAAAAGCCCTTCATATCGGTGGCTCCTAAACCATAGAGCCGGTCTTGTTTTTCGGTGAGCTTAAACGGGTCTTGATCCCAGCTGTGTTCGTCAAAGGGCACGGTATCGGTATGGCCGGCCAGCACCAAGCCGCCTGTCCCGCTACCGAGCGTCGCAATCAAGTTGGCCTTGTTAGGTTGGCCGGGCAAGGCTTGAACCTGAGTTTCGAAGCCTAGGTCGGCAAACCAGTTGGCCAGTAGATCCACTACCTCGCGGTTGCTCATATCCAGCCGAGGTGAGGCGCAACTGACCGATGGCAGGGCAACCAATTGGCCGAGTGCTTGCCGGTATTGCTTCAAATCGGTCATGCATCCATCCTAGAAGTGCGTGTGATAGCGCCCTTGGCGCTGTTGCAGAGCCTGATTGTGCTATGTTCGCGCGCCATAAACAATGAAGGCGCCTGCAGGCGCCCTCATTACTTGCTCTGGCTCGCGTCGGCCTCAGCTAAACAAGCCTTTGAAAATATAGAAGAAGATAATAGCCAAGAGCGCGCCGGCCGGCAGCGTCACTATCCAAGACAGGAATATGCTGCCAATAACGCGCAAGTTAAGCGCTCCGATTCCACGCGCCAAGCCAACACCCAGCACCGCACCCACCAAGGTGTGGGTGGTTGAAATAGGTAAGCCCGTGCCCGAGGCCAGCACCACGGTGCCCGCCGCGCCAAGCTCGGCGGCGAAACCACGGCTTGGGGTCAGCTCGGTAATCTTCTTGCCGATAGTGGCCATCACTTTATAGCCGTAGGTGGCCAAACCGATCACGATACCGATAGCGCCCACCAACAATATCCAAGCCGGCATCATGGCCTTGGCGCCAATGGCACCGGTTTTTACCGTGGCGACGATCGACGCCATGGGGCCAACGGCGTTGGCAACGTCGTTAGAGCCGTGCGCGAAGGCCATGGAGCAGGCGGTAAAAATCATCAGAATGGCAAATACTTGCTCGACATTGGCAAAGCGCGATTCGCTGGTGCTGACCGGCTTAATCTGCTTAAGCAGATAAATACCAAAGCCGGCGACTAAAAGCCCCAGCAGTGCCGAAATACCCACAGATTCGAAGAAGCTAAAGTTTACGCCCGAGTCTTTAAACACATGTTTCAAGCCCTTCAGCATAGTTACCATGCTGATCAAAAAGCCCACGCCAAACATGTAGAAGGGCACATACCTGCGAGCATTTTCGAGCGGGTTTTCGGTGTCTAGAATCAGCCGTTGAACGCTGCGAAACAACATAAAAGACAGGGTGCCGGCCAGAATTGGCGAGACCACCCAGCTGGCGGCAATGGTGCCGACTTTGCCCCAAGACACGGCGTCAAAAGAGATGCCCGCCACCGCGAAGCCGACGATGGCGCCAACGATGGAGTGGGTGGTAGACACAGGCCAACCGAGCATAGAGGCAATCAGCAACCAAGTGCCAGCCGCCAGTAGTGCAGCCATCATGCCGTAGACCAAGAGCTCGGGCGTGTCGGCGATGGCAGAGGGGTCGATAATACCCTTGCGAATGGTTTCAGTAACCTCGCCACCGGCGAGATAAGCGCCCAAAAACTCGAAAATCATGGCGATAATAATCGCCTGCTTGATGGTGAGCGCCTTCGAGCCGACCGATGTACCCATGGCATTGGCAACATCGTTGGCGCCAACACCCCAGGCCATAAACAGGCCAAAAATACAGGCCATGATGATAAAAACATGGCCGTATTCAGCAATAATAGACATGGACAATCTCCGCAATAATGGAAGCGCTTAGCGCGCTAGCAGCAGCTCTAATCGGCTACCTACTTTTTGTGCACGGTCGGCAACATCGCCCACCCAATCGATAACCCGGTACAGGAACATCACGTCCACCGGCGGCATTTCCGACTCCAGCGCGAACAGCGCGGCGCGGATGGTGACTTCCATTTCGTCGGCGCGGTTTTCGAGCTTATCCAGCTCGCTAATCATGTTTTCAACAATATTTAACTCGCGCCCGGCAAAGCCAGTTTCCAGTAACTCGTCGAGCTCGTTAATGGCGGTCAGCGACTGGGCTACGGTGGCCACCGCCGAGTCGACAAACGCCAGCATTTGCTCGCCCAAGGCTTTGGGCAGCTTCATTTGGCGGCCGAGCATGATGCCGGCAATGTCTTTAGCGCGATTGGCGATACGGTCCTGACCGGCGAGCAGCTCCAGCAGGTCTGACCTAGGCACGGGCAGAAACAAGCTTTTAGGTAGATGTAGACGCAACTGCTTTTTCAGCTTGTCGGCATCGTTTTCGAGCTGGTGGATATTGTTTTGTACCTGTTCCGCTTTAACCCAATCGCCGGCAATAACGGCTTCGAAGAAGGGTTTTAATAACATGGCGGCTTCGGTGACCACGGCCATATGCTCTTGCATGGGCTTGATGGGTGATTTACCAAATAGGGTGGCAAAGGGGTTGGCACTAGGCATTGTCTGTTCTCCCTAGAATCAGAGCGCGCAGTATAAGGACTCATGTGACGAGGGTCACGCTCGAATTCGCACCCAGGCCGCGCTGGTTTGGTTATTGGCTGTGCGTCAGTGTAGCCGCTGCGCTGCTGTGGTACATTCAGCACTGCTGCTAACCGTCACAGTGAGGGACTATGAATCAACTGGCTACCCCCGACCGCCCACTCGAATTGCGCAATATCTTATTGGCCCTGGTGGAGGATGGCCGGGTCTCACAAGGCGATGCCAATTTACTCTCGGGCACGCCGCTGTCGGGCAAGCAGAAAGAAAAGAACCCCCTGTCTATCATTGCCGGGCGCAAACTCGTCGATCAATCGAGCAGCGGTAAAACCTTGGATGGCGAGCGCCTGTCGCGCTGGTTGGCGGAGCGCGCCAAATTGGATTGGTGCAATATCGACCCGCTCGAAATCAACGTGTCGAAAATTACCGAGGTGATGTCTTTCGCCTTTGCCAAGCGCCATAAAATTCTCTGTGTTGCGGTAAAGCCCGACGAGTTGATCGTGGCCACCGCCGAGCCCCATGTGCACACTTGGGTCGAGCAGTTAACCCACACCGCTAGGCGTCACATCACCAAAGTGATTGCCGACCCAGACGACATAGAGCGCTACACCGTCGAGTTCTACTCGCTGGCAAAATCTATTTCGGGCGTGGGCGGCGCCGCTACCTCGGTGGTGAATAATTTCGAGCAGTTATTGGAAGTGGGTGCCGTTAAAGACCCTGAGGCGAACGACCAGCACATCGTAAATATTGTCGACTGGCTGCTGCAATACGCCTTCGAACAGCGCGCCAGCGATATCCATTTGGAGCCGCGCCGCACCGTCGGGCGGGTGCGCTTTCGTATCGATGGCGTCTTGCATCAGGTGTACGAGTTACCCATGAATGTGGCCACCGCGGTCACCTCGCGCTTGAAAGTCTTGGGCCGCATGAATGTGGCCGAAAAACGCAAACCGCAAGACGGTCGCATTAAAACCAAAAGCCCGGAAGGCAACGAGGTGGAGCTGCGTTTATCGACCCTGCCCACCGCCTTTGGCGAAAAAATGGTGCTGCGTATTTTCGATCCCGACGTGCTTTTGCGCTCGTTCGAACAGTTGGGTTTAGTGGGCGAAGATTTAGCGTTGTGGCAAGACATGCTGTCGCGCCCGAATGGCATAGTGCTGGTGACTGGCCCCACCGGTTCCGGTAAAACCACCACACTTTATTCATCGCTGAAGCGCATCGCTACCGATGAAGTGAATGTGTCTACCATCGAAGATCCAATTGAAATGGTGGAAGACGCCTTCAATCAAACGCAAGTACAGCACAACATCGGTTTAGATTTCGCCGCCGGTATTCGCACCCTGATGCGACAAGATCCCGATATCATCATGGTGGGCGAGATTCGCGATATTGAAACCGCCGAAATGGCGATTCAAGCCTCGCTTACCGGGCACTTGGTGTTATCCACGTTACACACCAACGATGCGCCAGCGGCCATCGCGCGGATGGTGGATTTAGGCGTGCCGTCTTATCTTATTAAGGCATCGGTGTTGGGGGTGATGGCGCAGCGATTAGTGCGCACACTGTGCCCGCACTGCAAAGAGGCCACGGAAGTGGATGCCGCTGCTTGGCAGCAATTAGTCGCGCCTTGGAAAGCCCAAGCGCCAGCAAAAATTTACAAACCTGTGGGCTGCTTAGAGTGTCGCAACACCGGCTACCTCGGGCGTTTAGCCATTTACGAAATCATGATGCTTAGCGATTCGGTCAAAGCTCTCATCAAAGACGACGGCGATTTAATGGTGCTGCGCAAACAGGCAGTAAAAGAAGGTATGCGCACGCTGCGTTTATCGGGCGCGCAAAAGGTCGGCGCCGGCTTAACCACTATCGAAGAAGTGATGCGCGTGGCGCCGGCGCCGGATCGAGATTAAAAGAGTAGCTACAAGCTACAAGCCACAAGTTACTAGTAAAAGCAAAAGCAAAAGCAAAAGCAAAAGCTAGGGCGACATTGAAACTGGCTTTGCGTGTTTGAAAATTTCCGTGTTAAGGAAGGCTATGTCAGATTTACCGCTCGCCAATATTTCCGCGCTGCCGCCATCGCTTGCCAAAATCATCACTTCATCGCTAACAGGCATTGCTGGTGCCGAGGCACTGGCAGACGTTGAGCGCCTGCAATTGGCTCGGCTCTTATTGGCCAGCGACTACGCAGCGCAACAGCTACAAAATCATCCCGAGTGGTTGGCTGAATTAATGCAAAGTGCGAACGCTGCGCGCTCGCCCTTTAAAAGCCAAGTTGTAGAACGACTTAGTGGCGATGAAACCGAAGACGACTTTAATCGCTTGCTACGCCAATTTCGCCAGCAGCAACAGCTGCGCATTATTTTGCGCGAATTTAATGGCCTTGCTAGCGTGGCCGAATCTACCGCCGATTTAACTGAGCTGGCATCGCACTTAATCGAGGTCGCATTGGCCTGGCACTACCCGAAATTATGCCAGCAGTTCGGCACGCCGGTCGGGCGTCAGTCTGGCCTACCCCAGGCTATGGTGGTGTTGGGCATGGGCAAACTGGGTGCGTGGGAATTAAACCTCTCCTCCGATATCGACTTGATTTTTGCCTTTCCGGAATCTGGTGAAACGCAATTTTCAGCGGAGGATAGCGGTAGAAAACCCATCGACAACCAACAGTTTTTTCTTAAGCTAGGCCAGCGCCTAATAAAAAGTTTGGATACCGTTACGGTCGATGGATTTTGTTTTCGCATCGACATGCGCTTGCGCCCACACGGCGATTCGGGCGCGCTGGTGTCTAACTTCAACGCCATTGAAGACTACTATCAAACCCAGGGTCGAGATTGGGAGCGCTTCGCCATGATCAAAGCGCGGCCTGTGGCCTGGGTGGGGCAGGGCGGAGCACAGGCGGCGGACAAACTAATGGCGTTGTTAACGCCCTTTACCTACCGAAAGTATGTGGATTTTTCCGCTTTTGATTCACTGCGCAGCATGAAAACCATGATCAGCCGCGAAGTGCATCGCAAGGGTTTGCAGGAGGATGTAAAGCTGGGTGCCGGCGGCATTCGCGAAGTGGAATTTATCGGTCAAGCGTTTCAACTGATTCGCGGCGGCCGCGATGAGCAGCTGCGCGAGCGGCGGGTTTTACCATTGCTTGCCTTGTTGGCAGAGTGGGAATTGATACCCCTAGCTTCGCAACAAGCCTTGAGTCGCGCCTACGAATTCTTGCGCCACACCGAGCACGCCATCCAAGCCCTTGCCGATAAACAAACTCAATCTTTGCCCATGGAGCCGGCCCTCCAAGCGCGCTTTGCCTGGGTGATGGGGTTTGAATCCTGGGACAGCTTCTATCAAACCTTAGAGCAACACAGGCAGCTAGTGCACCAAGAATTTAAGGCCGTTATTGCCGACCCAGATGGCGAAGCCGAGGCGGCGGAAGAGTCGGATATTGTGCAATGGCAGGGTTTTTTAGCCGATATTCCCGACCAGCCCAGCGCCGAGGCCTGGCTGGCGGAGCGCAACTTTGACGACCCAGCCAACGTTTATAAGCACCTCAAGGATCTCTACAGCCAGCGCGCGCTCAGTATGATGCAGGCCAGCGGCCGGGATCGCTTCGATCGCTTTATGCCCCGGCTAATGGCGATGATAGAACAGGAGTCGGCCAAGGCCGCAAGCTTGCAGCGAGTGTTGCATTTAGTCACGGCGGTACTCAGGCGCTCGGCCTACTTGGTGCTACTGATCGAAAACCCCGCCGCGCTGGCACAGTTGGTAAAACTCTGCGCTGCGAGCGAGTGGATTGCCGACCAGCTCAGTAAGCACCCGGCCCTGCTGGATGAACTCATCGATCCGCGCAGCCTGTACAGCCCGCCCGACAGGGCGCAACTGGCCGATGAACTGCGGCAGGCAACGCTGCGCATTAACCGCGATGATTTAGAGGCGCAAATGGAGGCGCTGCGCTATTTTCGCATGGCGCACGGTTTGCGAGTCGCTGCCAGTGAAGTTGCTGGCGTCTTACCGCTGATGAAAGTGAGTGATTACTTAACCTGGCTGGCCGAAGCCGTGTTGGAGTATGTGCAGCAGCTCACCTGGGAGATGATGGTGGCGCGTCACGGCTATCCGAGCCAATCTTCAGATCCAAGCCTACTGGCTGAGACGGCCGAGTTTATCGTGGTGGGTTACGGCAAGCTGGGTGGTATCGAGCTGGGTCATGGCTCGGATTTAGATCTGGTGTTCGTGCACGACACCGATATCAATGGCCAGACCGACGGCGAGCGCAGTATCGACAACCAAACCTTCTATACCCGCATGGGCCAGAAGATGATTCACATCCTCAATACCCAAACCGTGTCTGGGCAATTGTATGAAGTGGACATGCGCCTGCGGCCCTCGGGTAACTCGGGCATGCTGGTCACCTCCCTCAATGCCTTCGAAAAATACCAGCGCGGCGAGGCCTGGACCTGGGAGCAGCAGGCCTTGGTGCGCGGCCGCGTGGTGTGCGGCAATGGCGAGCTGGCGCAAAAGTTCGAGCAGCTGCGATTAGCGCTGCTATGTGTGCCGCGCGATTTACCCAAACTTGCCGAAGATGTGGTCACTATGCGCGAAAAAATGCGCACAAGCCTCGGTTCGGGCAACAAAGCCGGCTTCCACCTGAAGCAGGATGCGGGAGGTATCGTCGATATTGAATTTATGGTTCAATACGCGGCTTTAGCTTGGGCCCACCAAGTGCCGGCACTGGTGCGATACTCGGATAACATTCGCATACTCGGCTGTCTCGAAGACGCAAATCTAATGGCCACTGAAGATGTGGCTAGCTTGATTAGAGCCTACAAAGCCTACCGATCAATGGGGCATGCGCTGGCGCTACAACGCCAAAGCGTAACCCTTGATGACAGCCAATTCCGCCCAGAGCGCACTGAAGTTGAAGCCATTTGGCAACGACTGTTGGGTCCGTCACCCATCCCCGTAGGCGGGGTTTAGACAGAGTAGGAGTAGGCTATGAATTTTGCCGACCGCGACGGCGTTATCTGGTTAGACGGTGAATTAATCCCTTGGCGCGAAGCCAAAGTTCACGTTCTCACCCACACATTACATTACGGCATGGGTGTGTTCGAAGGCGTGCGCGCCTACAACACCGAAAGCCACGGCACCGCTATTTTTCGTTTGCAAGAGCACACAGACCGCTGGTGTCGCTCGGCTCATATCATGAAAATGAACATGCCCTTCAGCAAAGAGCAGCTCAACGAAGCGCAGAAACTCGTGGTGCGGGAAAATAATTTAAAGGAAGCCTACCTGCGCCCCATGGCATTTTTGGGCAGCGAAGGCATGGGCTTGCGCGCCGATAAGCTGGAAACCCACGTCATGGTAGCCGCATGGGAATGGCCTTCCTACATGTCGCCCGAAGCGCGCGAACAAGGCATCAAAATTCGCACCTCCAGCTACACCCGCCACCATGTGAATATCAGCATGTGTAAGGCCAAGGCCAACGGCAACTACATCAACTCGATGCTGGCCTTGCGCGAAGCCATTGAATGCGGCTGTGAAGAAGCCTTGCTGCTCGATAACGAAGGTTACGTAGCCGAAGGCAGCGGCGAGAACTTTTTCATGGTGCGCGATGGCGTCATTTACACGCCGGAATTGACCTCCTGTTTAGACGGCATCACTCGCAATACCATTTTTAAACTGGCGGCCGAAGCGGGTTACACCATCAAAGAAAAGCGCCTTACCCGCGACGAAGTGTATATTGCAGACGAGGCTTTCTTTACCGGCACCGCCGCCGAAGTATTGCCTATTCGCGAACACGACGGCCGGATCATTGGCGCCGGCAAACGCGGCCCCATCACCACTGTGTTACAAGCCATGTATTTTGATTCGGTCAAAGGCGTAGGCAATAAACACCCAGAGTGGCTGGCGCCCGTGGCGGGCTAGTGAACCTTGCGCAGCGCTGGCAAATTTATGCAGCTCTGCTAAACATCAAGGGCGCGTTATTGAACTAGCGCGCCCTTTAAATTTTTTTAGATGAGTGCCCAAGTTACTAATGGAAATTGGAATCACCATTTACCAGTACGCTCCCTACGAAGGGCACGCTCGTCACTGTTTGAATATTGCCCGCGAACTGTCGCGCCGTGGCCATAAAGTGCGCCTATATAGTATGAAGTGGGTGGGTGAAAAGCCGGAAGAGTTGCACTATGTTCAGGTGCCGGTAAAGAGCAAAGTACCGGAGCAGCGCAACGAGTTTTTTCAGCGCTGGGTGCATGCTCATCGGCAAAAGTACCCGCTGCAGCTGTTGGTCGGCTTTAATAAAATGCCGGGTTTAGATGTGTGTTTGGTGACCGAGGGTTGCTACAAAGCGCAGGTGGCCGAGTCGCGCAATTGGGTTTACAAAATGAGCGCGGCGTATAAGTTCTGGTCGGATTGCGAAGATGCCGTGTTTGGCGCAGCCAGCAAAACCCAAATTCTGCTCATGTCCGGCGCCCAGCGCGCCATCTTTGCCAACCAATTTCCGCCCGCGGTAAAGCGCATGCATTTGCTGCCGCCGAGTGTGACCCGAGATCGCAAAGCCGATGCCGCCAGTGAACTCTACAAAATGGAATTCCGCAAAAAGCAGCAGCTAAAGCCCGATGCCTTAGTGTTGTTGGCGGTCATGACCCGTTTTAAACGCCAAGGCTTGGAACGTTTGGTGGATGCCGTTGCTGCCTTGCCCTCGCCGGTGCGCGAGCGCGTGCGCTTATGGGTGGTGGGTAACGACAAGCCCGACGAGTATGTAGCGAAAGCGGCGGCACTCGGGGTGGCGGGGCAGATGGTGTTTTTCGGCGGTCGAGAAGATGTACCTACCTTTATGCAGAGTGCCGATCTTTTGGTGCACCCAGCGCACCAAGACATGACCGCCACCGTGTTGCTTGAAGCCATGGCCGCCGGCTTGCCGGTGTTAGCCACCACCACCTGTGGTTACGCGCCACTTGTTAAGGCCGGTAAGGCTGGGCTTGTGGCGAATTATCCCTATGACCAACAAGAGTTTAATCGGCTTTTGGCGCAGGCTTTGGTGTCGGATGATCGTCTCGCTTGGGGTATAAACGCACTGGAGTTTACCGATAGTCGCGACATCTATTCTTTGGCCCACAAGGCATCAGACATCATCGAAGCCACCGCCAAAAGCGGCAAATAACTGCGAGGCATTATGTTTCATTGCGCTGACTTTTTACTGCCAGCTCTAAAGCATCAGCATCTTCAAGATGCCGCGAGGTTATGGGATTGGGTGGCTCGAGCAGTGGCTTTCTCGCCAGCGCAGGGGTTATCTGAGCGCAAAACCGGCTTCATTGAAATTCTCGATGCACAAGAAAAGCCGATGACGTTCCGCGTGATCATCAGTCAAAACCAATTGCAGCGCAAAGGTTGGTTGCTGCAAAGCGAGCCAAAGTTGCGCGAGCTTTATCACAATCACCTCTTGTGCGAAGCGCGGCAGGTGCAAGCGACGTCGGCGGTTTGCTACGCCGAAGAAAAAATTCCCGCCAGCCAATGTTGGCGTGCGGTTTTGTTAATTCAAACGCAAAGTGAATTTATTGGCGCGCAAGAGCTGCAAAAAATGTGGCCAGAGAAAAGCCTGGTTGAACGCCAGTCTTTGTTGCAGTTGTTGGCCAATCACATAGTGCAACTACACAACAGCCGTTTGTCACACCACAATCTGCACCCGGTTAATGTATTGGTAGACCCGGTGCAACTGCGCGCCAAATTTGATCACCTTGAACACTTATCTTTTCAGTGGCGAGCCGCGATCGCCAGCGTCAACGATTTAGCCTGCTTTATGGGCGGGTTAAAATTTTTAGACGTGGCCGATACCGAGTATTTTCTGCAGCAATACTGGCGCGAGTGTCGGCTAGGGTTGACCTACCAAGGCCTGCGCCAGCGCGTATTAGCGCAGGCTCATTAATTAATTGCCCTTTTCATCCGTTAGCTGAGCTTATTGAATAAACGGGCACACAGATTTTTACGACGCGGACTGTTTAGACACGTTTTCAGTGTCCATGGGAACATAGATGTCATGCTTATCGCTGCACCATTAAGCCAATGCAAATAGTTATTTTAGGTGCCACAGGTCAAGTAGGGCAGGCGTTGTTAAGCCAATTGCCTAGCGCCTATCGCGTACTAACGCCATCCCATAGCGAGGTGGACTTTCTAGTGCCGGGTGCTATCTCTGCCTACCTTGACCAAAGTGCGGCGAATTTAGTGATTAACTGCGTCGCCTACAACCAGGTCGATAAAGCGGAAAGCGAAACCGCCCTAGCGCAGCGTATTAATGCACTCGCCGTGGAAGAAATAGTTAACACCTGCGCGCGGTTACATATTCCGCTGGTGCATTTCTCCACTGATTACGTATTTCCTGGAAAGCCTGCCCTTAGCACTGAGCAACCCTACCTAGAAGCAGAAGCGCCCGGCCCGGTTAATTTTTATGGGCAGAGTAAGTATCTAGGTGAGCAGGCTGCGCTTAGCGTGCCGGCTAATCTCGTCCTGCGGGTGAGCTGGGTGTTTAGTGAGTTTGCCCGCAACATGGGTCAGCAAATAGCTAACCAAGCCCTGCAGGGCAAGATTCTACAGGTCGCGACCGACCAATTCGGTTCGCCCACCTATGCCGGCCATATCGCCGAGGTGGTATGGGCCCTGGTGCCGGAATTGTTGGCAGGCGCCGAAGGCGGCCTGTACCACTTAAGCGGTAACGAAGCCGTGAGTCGGTTCCAACTGGCTCAAGCTATTGTCGATGAATTAATCCTACAGGCTAGGGTTGGATCAGCGTACGCGCTGGTCGCGACAACGCAGGCGCAGTGGATAGCGTCGACAACTTCACCCATTGCACAGCGGCCTAACTTTTCAGCGTTGGGTTGCGCGCATTTGGCTGAGCGCCTAGGGCGCCCGCTAAAATCATGGCGCGTGGGCCTAGCCGCCTTAGTAGCTGGCATTTAGTGCTAACGTGTTAGAATAACCTCTGTTTAAAAAATAGATGCCCATCTTATGAGCTCAAAGAAAAACAAAGACGTGGCCGCCAGCCTCGATGAACAGCAGTTTCAGACAGCCGGCCAAGTCTATTTACGGTTATTAAGTTACGTAAAACCTTACTGGTTCTACTTTTCCCTCAGCATCTTAGGTTTTATCATCTTTGCTGGCTCTCAGCCGGCGTTTGCTGTGCTTATGGAGTATTTAATCAACGCCATTCCGAAAAACGATCCGTCGGACCGTTGGCTTATTCCGGTTTGGCTCATGTCGATTTTTGCGGTTCGCGGCCTCGGTCACTTTATCGGCAGCTACTACAGCTCGCGCGTTTCTTTAGCTATTGTTCACACGCTGCGCACGCAACTGTTTAATCAACTGACAAAAATGCCCGGTTATTATTTTGATAATAATAATTCCGGCCATTTAATTTCACGCATTACCTTCAATGTTACTCAGGTGACTGGAGCGGCAACAGAGGCATTTAAAGTTATTGTGCGTGAAGGCTTTACCGTGATTGGTTTACTGGGTTACTTATTCTATCAAGACTGGAAGCTGACCTTAATTTTTCTTGGTGTTGGGCCCCTTATAGGCGTGCTTGTGTGGCAGGTAGGTTTAAGACTGCGTCGTCTATCGGCAAAAGTGCAGGGCTCTATGGGCGATGTAACTCATATTGCTTCGGAAATGATTAACGGCTATCGCGTTATGCGCTCCTTCGGTGGCCAAGCCTACGAATCAAAGCGCTTTGATGATGCAAGTACAAAAAACACCAAGCAAAATCTAAAAATCGTGACCACCAGTGCCATCAATACACCGGTGATTCAGTTTTTAGTTGCCGGCGCCATGGGCTTTGTCATGTTCCTCGCGCTTACCTATATGGGTACATCAGACCCTGGTGCCTTTGTCGCTTATATTACTGCGGCGGGTTTAATGCCTAAGCCGGTTCGGCAGTTAAGTGAAGTTAACTCCACCATTCAAAAGGGCATCGCTGCGGCTAATACGATTTTTATGCAGCTCGATGAAAAGGTCGAAGTGGATTCAGGCAGCCATGTGACAACGCGGGTGCGCGGCGAATTAAATATCAAACATTTAAACTTCTCTTATGACGGCGAAAATGCCGTGCTCAAGGATATTAATTTACATATTAAGCCGGGGCAAACCGTTGCCTTAGTGGGGCGCTCAGGTAGTGGTAAAACCACCTTGGCAAGCTTAATCCCGCGTTTCTATCAACATGCGGATGGCGACATTCTACTCGACGATGTGCCGATTCAGGATTACACCTTGGCCAGTCTGCGCGATCAAATTGCTTTAGTCAGCCAACAGGTCACCTTATTTAATGACACTGTGTATAACAACATTGCCTACGGTACTTTAAGTGATGCACCTGAAGAGGCCGTTGTTGCCGCAGCTAAAGCCGCCCATGCGCTTGAGTTTATCAATGATATGCCAGAGGGGCTGCAAACATTAATCGGTGAGGACGGCGTTCGACTTTCCGGCGGTCAACGCCAGCGCTTAGCAATTGCGCGTGCACTGTTAAAAGATGCGCCGCTGTTAATTCTTGATGAGGCAACCTCGGCCTTAGATACCGAATCTGAGAGAGGCATACAAGAAGCGTTAGAAGCCGTGATGAAGAATCGCACCACCTTAGTTATTGCACATCGCCTGACGACGATTGAAAACGCACATCATATCGTAGTGATGGATGCCGGAAAAATTGTTGAACAGGGTAACCATCAAAGCCTTATTGCGTTGCGTGGCTATTACGCTAAGTTACACGCTATGCAATTCGAAGAAGAAACTGAATAAATGAGTAAGATTCAGAGGAAAGCCATGCTTCTCACCATGCCACAATTCAATCAATCCCAAGTGCTGGTTATAGGCGATGTCATGCTCGATCGCTATTGGCATGGTGGCACCAATCGTATTTCGCCGGAAGCACCTGTGCCGGTGGTAAAAGTTGAACAGGTAGAAGACCGGCCAGGTGGAGCAGGTAACGTTGCGTTGAATATTGCCGCATTGGGAGCGGGCGCATCTCTGATTGGCATTATCGGCAATGACGAAGCAGGTAAGGCGTTAGAAACACGGCTAAATGCCGCGCATATTCACACCGATTTTCAGGTTGTTAGTAATAAGCCGACTATAACCAAGCTTCGGATTATCAGTCGGCATCAGCAACTACTGCGTATGGATTTCGAAAAATCTTTTGCACTTGAAGATAGTTGTGAATTTGCCAATAAGGCGGAGAAAATTGTACCGCATATGGGCGCTGTGATTTTATCGGACTACGCTAAAGGCAGTTTGCAAAATGTTCAAACCCTAATCGCCATTGCAAACGCACATAATGTCCCGGTTTTGGTAGACCCAAAAGGTGCTGACTTCTATCGCTACAAAAACGCAACACTCATGACGCCAAATTTACATGAATTTGAAACCGTGGTGGGCGAGTGTAAAACCGAGCAAGAATTGGTGGACAAAGGGCTAGCACTGCTGAAATCACTATCGCTACAAGCGCTGTTGGTAACCCGCGGTGAACACGGCATGACGCTATTGCGAGAAGGCCAACCGGAATTGCATTTGCCGGCAAGAGCGAGGGAAGTTTTCGATGTTACCGGTGCCGGGGATACTGTTATTTCTGTATTAGCGGCGAGCCTCGCCGCAGGCGAAGCCTTGCCGCAATCTGTCGCCCTAGCAAATTTAGCCGCCGGTATTGTTGTAGGCAAGTTAGGCACGGCAACGGTGAGTGCACCAGAATTGCGTCGTGCGGTAAAAACGGAGCAGGGTAGTGAGCGCGGCGTGCTCAGCGAAGACCAACTACTAATGGCCGTAGAAGAGGCGCGAGCCCACGGCGAAAAAATCGTATTCACCAACGGCTGCTTCGACATCATCCACGCCGGCCATGTGGGTTACTTGGAAGATACTCGCGCACTGGGCGATAGACTTATTGTTGCCATTAATTCAGATGAATCGGTATCGCGTTTGAAAGGCCCTGGTCGACCCATTAACCCGGTTGATCGGCGCATGGCAGTGCTAGCAGGGCTAGAAGCCGTTGACTGGGTAATGTATTACAATGACGACACGCCCGAGCGGCTATTAAACATAATAAAACCTGATGTACTGGTAAAAGGTGGGGATTACACCGAAGCACAAGTGGTCGGTCATGAAATTGTTAAAGCCTACGGCGGCAAAGTCCAAGTACTTAGTTTTTTTGAGAACGTATCGACAACCGCCATTGTAAAAAAGATACAGGCGCAGGAAAAGGAGTAAGCGTGTAGCTTCTGGTGATAGAGTTATGCTGCGCTACTGCGAATCAATTGTCGCTGGTGCGCGTTTCTAGTCTACGGGGCTAATAACACCGGACTTACCTCGTTTCACCACATGGGTGTAAATTTCAGTAGTTTTTACATCCGCGTGACCAAGCTGTTCTTGTATGGTTCTCAAATCATAGCCCCGCTCAAGAAGCCTCGTTGCAAAACTATGCCTAAACGTATGACATGTAATATATTTAGGTATGGCCAGTTGCCTCACTAATCCTCTCAAGTGCTTACTGACTGCTGTTTGATGTAAGTGATGTCTGCGTATCTCTCCTGTGCGAGGGCAGGGGCCGACGCGACTGGAGGGAAAAATAAACTGCCATTTTGCTTCGCCTGCAGCCTTAGGAAATTTTTTACTAAGCGCATTAGGCATATAAACCCTTCCATGGCCGTTAGCGGTATCATAGCTATGTAGCTTAGTCACTTTATCGATTTGCACCTGCATTTGCTCGCAACACGCTTGGGGTAATATGCAGGCTCTGTCCTTCCTGCCTTTGCCTTGTCTGACAATAAGAATCTGATTTTCAAAATCAATATCTAAGATGCGTAAACTCAAAACCTCAGCGATTCGAAGACCAGAGCCATACATTATGGTAAACATTAATTTGAAGGGTTCTTTAGCAGCGTCAATCAGCGATTTCGCCTCGCGCTGCGACAGAACCACTGGAATCCGAACAGATTGCTTAGCGTAAGAAAAGTCTAAATTGACGATGGTCTTCTGTAAAAAACGGTTAAACATAAACAGAATAGCGTTTAATGCAATCTTTTGCGTGTTTACAGAGCTTCCATTTGTCACCGCCAAGTAACTAAGAAACGCTTCTATTTCAGCGTTATTCATGTCTTTAGGGTGCTTGTTTTTGTGGAATCGAATAAACCGTATTGCCCATTGGATGTAGGTTTTTTCAGTGGTGTATGCAAGGTTGTGAAAACGAATAAAATGCCTTAGCTGGTCAATAAATTTAATAGGCTTTTCAGCAACGTAAACTTGAATATCGTCCATCGCGTCCATGCTAATTCTCCGAGTATAATTTGTCTGTATTTATATACAGTAGTTGTTGTTCGCGAAACATTCCACTGGAAACCGATTTTTCAGCAGCTTAGGCTTAACTTTTTTCTGGCTACATATACCGGAAGTGTGGTAAAAATACGCAAAATCAATAAGATACGGTGACAAGTGAAAGCAATTCTATGAAATATATGCTGCCAAAACTTGGCATGTGTTAAATGGTTTCGCTGGTACGTCGGTGCTTGTCGTAAAAAAATCCAATATTGTTAGTGGCTTATGAAGTTCCATGTCATGACTGATCATGATGTGAAAGCAAGCGGCCGCTGCAGAATAAAACTGTTATTGAGCCTTACCTTTTTTAAGTTTGTTTTGGGTTCAGTAAGTTATTCAAAAGTGTGCCAGTAAGTCGGCATGCCAGCATCAAGGAATGTGCTGCATCAAAGTCCGCAGTTTCTTTCCCTGTGCTAATAGTTGGTTCGCCGCGCAAGGCGTGTTGCATGCCTACATCGTGGGTTGCCCTAAGTGGGTTCCAAAAGGTTTCAAGTAAGGTATTCTTACCCAAATTAATGGCCTCTGGCTTCGCGTTGCTCCGCTAAGTACGTTGTAGCAAATGCAAACCGGCGGCAAATAACAAGGTGGTGTTGTAAGCACCGCAAAAAACGCGGTGCGGGACGGCTACGCTGTCGCTGCGCCGCCCCAAACCACGGCGTTATTGAGCCTTACCTTTTTTCTACCGTAATTGAGTTAAAGTTTTGAATTCAAAAGTGTGCCACCAAATCGGCATGCCGGCATCAAGGAATGTGCTGCTTCGTAGTTCAGTAGTTCCGTTCTTGGTGCCCATAGTAGGTTCGCCGCGCAAGGCGTGTTGCATGCCTATATCGTGGTGTGCCCTAAGTGGGTTCCAAAAGTGTTCAGGTAAGGTATTCTTACCCAAATAAATGGCCTCTGGCTTCGCAGTTGCTCCGCTAAGTGCGTTGTAGCAGGTGCAAACCGGCGGCAAATAACAAGCGGTTGTAGGCTCGCCGCACAAAAAACGTGCGGCTGCGACGGCTTACGCTTCGCTCCAGCCGCGCCTAAACCGGGCGTTATTTCGCCTTACCTTTTTTTAAGTTTGTTTTGGCTTCAGTAAGTTATTCTAAAGTGTGCCAGTAAGTCGGCATGCCAGCATCAAGGAATGTGCTGCCCCAAATCCGCAGTTTCTTTCCCTGTGCTAATAGTTAGTTCGCCGCGCAACGCGTATTGCATGCCTCGTTCTTGGTTTGCCCTAAGTGGGTTCCAAAAGTGTTCAAGTAAGGTATTCTTACCCAAATTAATGGCCTCTGGCTTCGCGTTGCTCGGCTAAGTGCGTAGTAGCAAGTGCAAACCGGCGGCAAATAACAAGGTGGTGTTGTAAGCACCGCAAAAAACGCGGTGCGGGACGGCTACGCTGTCGCTGCGCCGCCCCAAACCACGGCGTTAATGTGCTCTGCCTTTTAGGAAAGTTTCGGTTCTAGTAAGCGGAATCGTGCAAGAGTTAAGAGATCGGTATCAGGGAGTGTGCCGCGTCAATATCGCAGTTCCTCCCGTCGTAAAATTTAAGTTTCGTAGGTTTGTCTCGTGTGGCATTCTTGCGGGTAAAACTAGTGGTTACGGTTTCGCTTGCGCTCCACAACGTACTCTGTTGTTAGCGCGGCAGATCGCAACTTTAACAAGGGTGGCCAAGCTCGCAGCTATCGCTGCTGGACTCGGCGCTAATCGCGCCTCGCCCTTGCCACCGGCGTTATTGAGCCTTACCTTTTTTCTACCGTAATTGAGTTAAAGTTTTGAATTCAAAAGTGTGCCACCAAATCGGCATGCCGGCATCAAGGAATGTGCTGCATCAAAGTCCGCAGTTTCTTTCCCTGTGCTAATAGTTGGTTCGCCGCGCAAGGCGTGTTGCATGCCTCGTTCGTGGTTTGCCCTAAGTGGGTTCCAAAAGTGTTCAGGTAAGGTATTCTTACCCAAATAAATGGCCTCTGGCTTCGCGTTGCTCCGCTAAGTGCGTTGTAGCAAGTGCAAACCGGCGGCAAATAACAAGCGGTTGTAGGTTCGCCGCATAAAAAACATGCGGCTGGGACGGCCTACGCTTTGCTCCGGCCGCCCCTAAACCGGGCGTTAACCTCTATGAAAGTTATAGTTCTTCTTTTGATTTTCACATTCTCGTCATCAAGTTACGCTACTAGCTGCCGGCTTGAATTTGCCGATGCTGAAAAGAGTAAAAATTCAAGTGTTGATGCACTAGACCTCTCTTTAAATAGAGCAAGTCATATAATTATTGCTGAAGCAATTACTACTGTAAAAACAGTATATTCCAAAAAAGGAGAAGAAAGTTCGATAGTGGACTTTTCAACTGCATTTGAAGTAGAGAGATATATCAAAGGCAAAGGCTCTAAAAATGTCACAGTAAAACGGGATAAAATATGCGGCTGCAGCTATGACTATGTGCCCGGTGTAAATTACGTTATATTTGCTAACGAGAAAAATGGAATCCTTTATGCTTCTAGCTGCAGTTATACTAAGCCCGCAGATGAAACATGGGTTGAAATTGTCGAGCAAAAAATCGGGGGTTAACAAGCGCAAGCAGCCGACTCGCTACGTTCTCGGCTGTTACGGACGTTAAATTGCATAGGGAAGTCATGCGTATATTTCTGTCTTTTTTATTAATAATTTCAAGCTTATCGGCTTCAGCAATTGTGGTCCGTCATGATGTTGATGACAAAAAATATCTTGCTGACTCTGCAGATTTTGCACCATTAGCAACACTGTATGTTGATGGGGCTCATGGCACATTAATTAAGCCTGATTGGATTGTGACTGCCGCTCACGCAACTTTCTGTATTAATTCTGGTAGCTACATCGGTCTAAATAATGGCTACCACAAAGTGGAAAGTGTCTTTGTTCATAAAGATTATCAACCAGGTAAAAGTCACGACATTGCGTTAATAAAATTAGTAAATCAAATAAAGGATGTAGAACCGGCGAGTTTGTATGAAAAAACAGATGAAGTTGGCAAGATAATATGGTTTATCGGTGTTGGCGGCACTGGAAATGGGCTAACCGGACAAACGGTTGATAATTATGAAAATGGCGGAGTTTTACGAAAAGCCGAAAATCGAATCGAACAAGCAGAGGGGCCGCTATTAAAATTCAAATTTGACAGAGATGATGCAGCTTTACCACACGAAGGTGTTTCTGGTGGGGGCGATAGTGGCGGCCCAGCCTATCTGACTATTGACGGTACGAGCCACTTACTCGGCATTAGCTCCAGAGTTGAAGGCGGCGATATCGGGAAGTACGGTGTAGTGGAAGTGTATTCCAGAGTGTCTTTCTTTAAGCCTTGGATTGAAACAATAACGACTGGCGAAGATGCTGATCAGCGGCAACTAGCACTTCCAAAATTGGAGCGCCTTCCTGCAGGTCTCACAGAAAAGATTTTACCCGAAGTGTGTTCTGACATCGGGTTGAAACCAAATGCAATTTAACAAATTGCTTAATTTCGTTCCGGCCACAAAAAGCGTGGCCTCCACTGGACTGCCTACGCTGCGCTGCGGCAGCCAATTAGCAAAGCGTTAAGTGCCTGCAATAGCAAAATCTAGAACGTTGAGTATCTGTGAGCGTAAGTGAGGTGACAGCGTCTGGTATTGTTATTTGGCCTACGCTAGTTCTTTATGTGGCCGACCTTGGTGCAATGTAAGGATTGTCAAAGCGCCCCAATTTTCCGAAGTCCAACAGAGCCTGAGAAGCTAAAAAATTCGCAGAACCTGACAGTTCTGCGAATTTTTGTTTGACTCAACACGTGAGCCTGCCAGCACTACCGACCTAGATCAGTTAAGCTCATTCACCCGATCAGTAGATGGCGGTGCAACCGGGCTGTTTTGCTTCAGGTAGCTGGTCAGGGCATCCAGATCCAGGCCCCAGCTGATGCGGCTTGAAGCCTCTTTAAAGACGGTAAAGTTATCGCCGCCGTCGGCCAGAAAGCTGTTCACCGCTACCCGGTAATTGGCGTAGGGGTCCAGCGGTTCGCCATTCAGGCGGACGTTACTGATGATGGCGGTGCAGCTGCCGTCTGCGGCAAATTCCTTGAACAGGTCGTAGCTAAAGCCCTGAGATACACCTAGGTGCAGGAAAGCGCGGTCGCCGGGGGCGGCGATGGGCTGGCATTGTTGCTGGAGCAGCGCAACGATCTGCTCGCCGGTCAGGGTTAGCACGTCTAGGCCGTTGTTAAAGGGCTGGAAGGTAAAGGCCTCGCCGAAGGTGACATTGCCGTCGCCCTCAGTGCCGGCTTGGGCGTACACCAGGTCGGCGCGCACGCCGCCCGGGTTCATGAAGGCGATCTGGCTGCCGAAGTCCTGGCTGGCCCAGCGCTGGGCGTCGGCCACCAAGTTGCCGGCGGCGGATTCGCTGCCGCGATCGGCGCCGGGGGGCGTGCCGGCGCGATTGATGTCGGCGCTGATGCTGCCCATCACGTCATTGGCGACGCCGTCGTACAGCGGCTGCCATTTTGCAATCACGGCAGACACGGCCGGGTCGGGAGTGAGTGTTTCGCGCAAGACGGCGTGGTTGTAGGCGCTGCTTTTGCTGCGCACCACATCCCTGGTTTTGCGGTCCAGCACCAAGGAGACTTCGGTTACCACGCGGCCATACTGGTAGGCCGAGGTGACGATGCGGTCGACACCCGAGCTGTCGGGTAGGCGGCAGTTGTAGGGCTGGTGGGTGTGTCCGGTGATCAGCACGTCAATTGCTGGGTCCAGCGCAGCGTTGATGGCGGCTACCGGGCCTGCAAAATTTTCGCAGACGTTATAGTCGCCCGGCGCCGGGTTCTGGTTGCCACCTTCGTGCAGCAATACGACGATAGCTTCTACGCCCTTGTCCTTAAGGATGGGAACCAGGTTGTTGGCGGTCTGGGCTTCGTCATAAAAATTCCAGCCTTCGATACCTTGCGCCGCCACAATGCTGTCGGTGGCTTCCAGGGTCATGCCGATAAAGCCGATCTTGACGCCTTTGACCTTTTTGATCCAATAGCCCGGCAGTGGGGTGGTGGTGGCGTCGTATTCGCTGATCACGTTGGCCGATAGCCACTTGAAGTCGGCGCCGGCAAAGGGTTGGTCGGCAAAGTAGCAGCCGTCTTGTGGGTGGCAGCCACCGTTTTGCATGCGCAGCAACTCCTCGACGCCCTCATCGAATTCGTGGTTGCCCACGCCGGAAAAGTCCAGGCCCATGGCGTTCAGAGACTCCACTGCCGGCTCGTCGTGAAACAGGCCGGAAAAGGCGGGCGAACCGCCAATCAGGTCGCCGGCGGCAAGGGTGAAGCTGTACTTTTTACCTTCGCGCAATTCAGCCAGCTTGGCAGCCAGGTATTCACCACCCCCTTCGGTGGCGCCAAAGCCGACGGCGTCAGTTTTAATGTGGCCGTGGTAATCGTTAAAGCTCAGCAGTTGCACTTCCACATAGCGCTGCTTGTGTTTGTGTTTGTTTTTGTGATGGTCTTTCTTGTGGTCACGATTGTCCTGTTTGTGGTCATGATCAGCGCGTTCGCTGGCCTTTGACCGGTGGTCGTTGTTGTTCTTGGGTTTGTCTGCGGCATAAACAGCGGCGCAGTTCACAGCCAGCAGCGTTGAAGCTACTAGGCTAAATAGCATCTTTTTCATGGTGTTTCCCTCTCAATGAATCGGACTTCCGGTGGCGGTGCGCAGGCGGTATGTCTATAAGACGCAGATATTCTGACTGCTGAATATTACGTTTGAGTGATGTCAAAACTGATGTGTAGTTTTTCGAAGGCGAACGAGTGCGCGAAGCTCATGGTAATGACTTAGGTAAATACAGTGGTTTAATGCGAATGGAGGATATCCTCTGCGAGCGTAGGCTGGTTTCAGTTGCTCTAGTGGAAAATTGCTGGTTTTTGCGGCTGGATTATGGCTTCTATAATGAATCAATTAACCGGTAAACATTGAGGGAAAATCATGAGTCATGTCAGTATTCCGTTGGCGCCGAACAGTTTAAGTCAATCTATTCTTCCGAATTGGGGGTTCAGTTTTTTTACCGTTAATTTAGGTTCATCTTCACGGCCGGAGGTTGAGCACGATGTGTTGCAGAACGTCGGCAGCTACGGCAAGCAGATCGGTCATTTGGCCGAGGCGCTTGAGGTTGTCATAAGGCAACTCGACTTGCTGGACAAAGATCTGCCACAGAAAGAGCTGGATGCGTTGCAGATATTTCTGGGCGACATCGCCAAGGTGCGCGCCATAAAAAACAGGTGATTGTAGTTTTGGAATTATCTGATCGATTTTGTGATGGCAGCGCGGTAGTCTGAATCGGGCGGCTTGCTGAGATTTTGTAAGAAGGGTTTCGGTAATCCGACCTGTTTTCCGATGCTTTTCTCTGATTATCCGGCGGTCATATTTCCGGCTTCTGCCGTCAGCTCCAGGACGTTCTGTCCCGCTGAGGCACCAGAGTTATTCAGAGGTTCCTTAACAGAATCATAACTGGGAGATAGTGGAATGTTTGAATGGGATGGTGATAGAAAAAAGCTTTTATCCGTTTTATGGATTTTCTTAACGGTAAATTACATCTATTGCGATGTGTTCAGTCTGCATGACGCCAAAATGTTGAACCTGTTTCTGTCCGGCGAGGTGGGCAGCATGAAGATCACAGAGTAATTCCTGCTGGCGTTTTCGGTGATCATGCAGATACCGATGATTATGATCGTGCTGTCCCGGTACCTGGCCTATAAGTTCAACAGGTATCTGAATATCGTGGCTGCAACCCTGTCGGGCGGCATCCAGAGCTTTACCGTGTATATGGGCGGCACGCTTTATTATCTGTTTTTCAGCTTTTTTGAAATCAGTACGGCCTTATTGATTATTTTTGTGGCGGTGACCTGGAAGAAAGACAACGCCTCCAGGCTGAATGTAGGTGGGTAGTTATTTTGCATGGTAGGGCAGATTGCTTAATATGGCGTAATATTCCAAAGCTATGAAAACAGTAATATCGCTAGCCGTTACATTTTTTATAACGGCGTGCGCAATTAATCCACATGCTGAAATGCGTGCACCGAAAATTGATGGTGTGCTTATAAATGGCGGTAAGCTTGTGCCGGGAATGACTAGCAAAGCTGCGCGTTTAAGTTGGCCAAAAAACGGCGGAGGGCTGCCCCGATACTTATCAAGAGGTTTTTGCTGATGAAGAAGGCAGGTTTCTGTTACCTGCTGACGCGCATTTTTCTCACCTCACCTTTTAGTTGATAGCGTCTTTTCATGGAAAGTATGTTCAATTATTCATGATTCGTCCGTAACGTTCTGGCAAGGTAAGTCTGTTGGATTGTCACCGAGAATGACGATACAGCATTTAAAATGCGATATTTCAACCAAACAAACTAATGCCGAAAAAGGAACGGTGCTATGTTCGAGAATGTAACAAGTTAAAGCAGGCGGAGATGACAAAAGATGTCACCTTTTTTTACCAAAAAAGCCGCCAACTTAACCATGGGGTGTTTGAGGTTGGTACTAAGCTCTCCACAATAGCCTCGGCTAAGTAAGTATTTAGTGAAGTTTTCTATGGCGCTCATCTTACGTTGGCTTATTTGGCCAACGCAAAGATTGTTGAATCTGGGTCAGAGTTCGGTGAAATAGAGGCAAAGTAAGTTCTACTTCACCTCTAAGACTATTGCGCGGTTAAACCGCTGGGGATTTACTTGCCCTTTTTAGCAGGTGCACTTTTTGCAGGGGTTGCTACTTTGCCAGCAGCTGGTTTTGCAGGCTTAGCGGGAACTTTTGAAACAGCAGTTGGAGCCGCTTTGTTGCCACTCGGGGTTTTAGCCATTTCTATCTCCTGGATAGGCAGAAAGGCGTCAGGGGTTACTGCGCCTTTTGTTACCAACATCTTGTTGGCACCCATAAATATATGCCTTCTTTTTAGCGGCGCAAGAGGGTAAAGAAAATATTTTTTTAAAGATTAGATGAGGTTTTACTTCGGCGGTAGGCTAAGTGCGAATGCTTCACTTAAACCCACCCATATGGCTAGCTCGTCTTCTTTACTCACGCCGGCGGCGGCAATGTATACCATCCCCCTGAGTGGCTTGCCGGTAAAATCCATTTGGCGTACGTATTCAACCCTTAGGCTATCTTCGTATCTGTCTGGTCCAACTCTGGCCATGAGCTCTTCGCCAACCACGCCGCAGCACATGTTGCCGTTGAGCATCATGGCCAGCCCGCCGAACATCTTTTTTTCTTGGTAACTTGGGTGGTGTGTTAAGTAGCTTCTAACTCTGTTGGCTAGGGCTTCGTTATAAGCCATGTTCATTTCCTCTCGCTGGCGCGTTGCCATGGGTATTCCATCTGTTTTGCGGTTTTCTCGGCGAGTGCTGGCCCGCTAAGTTTTGCGACTAGGTGCAAGCTCATGTCGATGCCGGCCGCTATGCCCGCCGATGTAATGGTGTGGTCGTGATCGATAAAGCGCCGTTGACTTAATACCTTTACCGCAGGGAAGCACGCGCTTAGCTGTTCTATGTCTTCCCAATGTGTTGTCGCTTCTAGGCCGTTTAGTAGGCCGGCCTTGGCGAGTATGAACGCACCGGTGCAGATGCTGCCAATGTAGGGGGTTTTAATGCGCTGCGCGGCGAGCCAGGCAATGAAGCTAGCATCGTTGAGCGGTTCGTCCACCACGCCACCGGGAATAAGCAGAAGGTCGATAGGCGGGTGATCTTTAAGGCTAAAATCCGCTTGTAACGGCAGGCCGGCGCGGGCAATCACGGGGTTTCTGTTTTTGCTAAGGGTGATTACTTTAAAGGGTGGGTTTTGTTGGTTGCGCTCTGCCACGCGGGATGCAGTGGTAAAGACTTCATAGGGGCCGGCGAAGTCTAAAAGTTCGATGTTATTGAATAGAAAAATTCCGACGGTCTTCATGAGTTCGCAAGGTCCTTTTACATCAAATACATCACACGCGTTACACCCGACTTGGGTGTCTTACAGTTCACAGTCGGCACAGGTTTTTAAGCGCAACACGACAATGAATCCAATGAGCAACAGCATGAGGCCGATGAGGCGAAGCGTATTGGATGACATGATAAACAGGGAGCTGGTGCCGAATATCAGTATGGAGCCGATGGCGATCCGTTTTACGTGTTTATCGATACAGCGATTGCGTTGCCATTTTTTTAATAGCGGCCCGAATAGCCTGGTGCCGGCCAGCCAATCGTGCCAACGTTTAGAGGAGCGGGCGAAGCAGCCCGCGGCCAATAATACAAAGGGTGTGGTGGGTAGAAGCGGGAGTGCTGCGCCCAATGCTGCCAAACCTACACAACTAAAGCCTAGCACTAAATACAGGGTTTGGCCTGCCGAGGTGGGCTGTGCTTGTTGTTTTTCTGGTGCTTGATTTTCCAAACTAGCGCCCCAATCTATTGCCTGAGTGGAGCATAACATGACTGACAAAATTCGATTAGTTTGCCCAGATTGTGAAACCATTAATCAGTTTCAGGCGGCGCGTTTAAGCGAAAAGCCGGTTTGTGCAAAATGTAAAAAACCCCTGATGCAGGCTCGGCCGATAGCGGTCACCGAGAGTGGATTAGCGCGCCATCTTGGCAATTCCGGTGTGCCAGTGCTGGTGGATTTTTGGGCCCCTTGGTGTGGCCCCTGCGTGTCTTTCGCACCTATTTATGCCGAGTTTGCGCAAAGCGCTGAGCCTCGTATTCGCTGTTTAAAAGTGGATACAGAAGCGCAGCAGGCCGCAGGTGCGCGCTATGGTATACGTTCTATCCCCACGCTGATGTTATTTAAGGGCGGTAAGGAGGTGGCGCGACTGTCGGGTGCGCTACCCTTGCCGCAATTGCAGCAGTGGGTAGCGCAACATCTTAGCGCTTGAAAGCGGCAAGGCTTATTTGCCTAAAAGATCCCGAGCGATAATCAGTTTCATAATCTCATTGGTGCCGGCGTAAATTTTCTGCACCCTGGCATCGGCCCAAGCGCGAGCGACAGGGTATTCCCACATATAGCCGTAGCCACCGTGTAATTGCATGCACTCGTCGGCGACCTTGCATTGTAGATCTGTTGCCAAGAGCTTGGCCTTTGCCGCCGTAGTGGCATCGAGCTGGCTCTTGATGTGTAAATCTAAGCAACGGTCGACAAACACTTGCAGTGCTGTTACCTCGGCACTTAAGCCTGCTAATACAAACTGTGTGTTTTGAAAGGAGGCAATGGTTTTGCCGAAGGCTTTGCGCTCCTGCACGTAGTTAACCGTGTGCTGCAATACGGCTTGGGCCGAGGCCATGGCATTGATCGCCACCGATAGGCGCTCTTGCGGTAGCTCTTGCATGAGGTAGACGAAACCTTGGCCGCTCGCGCCGAGCAGGTTTTCCTTCGGCACTTTCACATCCTGAAAAAATAATTCTGAGGTGTCTTGGGCTTTCATACCAACTTTTTCGAGGTTTTTGCCCTTGGTAAAGCCAGGGCTATTGGCCTCGACTAACAGCAGGCTGGTGCCGGCAGCGCCAGCGCTGGGGTCGGTTTTCACCACCACGATGATCAAGTCTGCTAATTGACCGTTGGTTATGAAGGTTTTCGAGCCGTTTAACAGGTAGTGGTCGCCGTGCAAAATGGCCGTGGTTTTCACCGCTTGTAAGTCTGAGCCTGTGCCCGGTTCTGTCATGGCGATGGCGGTGATAATATCGCCACTGATGCAGCCGGGAAGGTATTTCTGTTTTAGTAACTCGCTACCATAATGATAAATGTAGGGCACCGCGATATCCGAATGCAAACCCCAGCCAATACCGGTTAAACCGAGGCCGGCAATTTCCTCGTCGACAATGGCGTTATAGCGAAAATCCACTGCCACGCCGCCGTAGGCTTCGGGTGCGGTAGGGGAAAGAAAGCCCTGTGCGCCGGCTTTGTGCCAGAGCGCACGATCGATCTGGCCCTGCTTTTCCCATTCGGCGTGAAAGGGCACGGCTTCGGCCTGTAGAAATTTGCGCACGCTATCGCGGAATAACTCGTGTTCGGCTTCGTAAACGGTTCTTGGAATCACGTTAGCTCCTCGTGTTTGGGTGGCGGCTAATTAGCCTAACTCATGTAAGATTGAACAATAACTTGTATTGTTGGTCCGCAGGCTTAACTAGCTTGCGCTGTTTGTCACCGGGTTATGATTCTTAATGAAGTGTAGACATAGTTATGCTTGTGCCCTTAGTAACACACCCTGCCTACAGTTACGCATTCCCCGTGCAGCATCGCTTTCCTATGGATAAGTTTGGCTTGCTGCACCGTTATTTACGGGAGCAGGGCTTGGCTGGATCTGAACATACTTTTCGACCAGGACGCTGTAAAGAAGCACTGATTAACTTGGCCCATTGTGCTAATTACGTGAGCGACTTCATCGGTGGCCGCTTCACTGCGCAGCAAGAGCGGCGCATGGGGTTGCCTTGGAGCGAGGGCTTGGTGCGGCGCACCTGTATCTCACCGGCGGGCACGCTCTTGGCTGCGCATCTAGCGTTAAAGCACGGTGTGGCCTGCCATTTGGCCGGCGGCACCCACCATGCGCATCGAGATTTTGCCTCGGGCTTTTGCATTTTTAATGATTTGGCCATTAGCGCGTTGGCGCTGTTGCGCTACACCGCGCTCAAACGCATTTTAATTTTTGATGTGGATGTCCATCAGGGCGACGGCACGGCGCGTATTCTCGAGCAGGAGCCGCGGGTTTTTACCTGTTCGATTCACTGTGAAAAAAATTTCCCAGCGCGCAAAGCCTGCAGTGATTTGGATGTAAATTTACCGGTGGGCATGGAAGATGCGGCCTACCTAGCCGTAGTTGCAGACACCTTTAGTCAGCTATTGGAAGAGGTAAAGCCGGACTTGATCTTGTACGATGCCGGCGTGGATGTATTTGCCGGCGACCCGCTGGGGTTATTGAATATCTCATTGCAGGGTATTGCCGAGCGCGATCGTAGCGTATTGAGCTTGGCCGCAAGCGCGGGTATTCCCATCGCCACTGTGATTGGCGGCGGTTATGATCGCGATCAGCCGGCATTGGCCAGGCGTCACGCCATTTGTATCGAGCAGGCGTTTGCTGTTTTTGCTAAGGCCTAATATTGCGATTGCGCTCGTCGACGATTAAACATTTAGCGCTCTAATCAGTTTCTACTCGCGCCCTGTTTCTACTTGTTTGTGTCTGCTTGTGCCTGTTTGTATATTGCGGTGCCTAACCGTTAAACACGCTCAAGCAGGCGTAAGTACCGCCAGAGCTTTCTCCACATTTAACGCTAGGTGTTTGGGGTTTATTGTGCCGACGATAGCGCTGCTGACGCCGGGCGTCGACAATACAAATTCCATGCTCGCGGCGATAGGATCTACAGCGAGAGCATCTCTGTGTTCCGGTGTGCTGTTTACGGTGGCTGCGTTATCGTTGGTATGGCAAATATGGCCGCTGGCCAGCGCCTTTTTGATGAGCACGCCCTTGTTGTGAGCAGCGCAATAATCGATCACGGGGCGTTCACTGCGCTCATTGAGATTGTAAGTGACCATCACGGCATCGGAGGTTTGCGCTGCTAATAGGCCGCCTTCAATGGTTTTGGTCGACATGCCGAAGGCGCGAATTTTGCCCTCTGCTTTTAAATCGGCCAGCAGATCGAGAATGCCGACATGTTGGATGATGTGTTGGTCGTCACCGTTGGAGTGCACCAGCAGAATATCGATGCAGTCGGTGTGCAAGCGCTGCAGACTGCGCTCGACGCTGAAGCGTGTGTGCTCGGGGCTAAAATTAAAACTCGATTGGCCTTGGTGAAATTCTTCGCCAACTTTTGAACAGATAACCCAGTCTTGACGTTGGCCTTTCAGCAGCGGCCCTAAACGGCTCTCACTTTCGCCGTAGGCGGGGGCCGTGTCGATGAGGTTGATGCCCAGCTCCCGCGCTCGATTAATCAGCTTTAAGGCTTGTTGATCGTCGGGAATGGTAAACCCGGTTGGGTATTTCACGCCTTGATCTCGGCCCAGTTTGACTGTACCCAAGCCCAAGGGGCTGAGAAAAATATCGGTGCTACCGAGGCGCCGCAAATTCATGATGATGCTCCTTTAGCAGCAAATGCCAGCTGCCAAGGCGTTGGCGCCAGCGTTGCCTCGGGTAAAAAGTCGCAGGCGCTTTGGCGATGGCTGGGTGCAATCTGGTCGGCTTGCAGTTGGGCTAGTATTTCGGCTGCCATGTTCGGCGCTAGGGTCAACTTGGTGGGCCAGCCCACATAAACGTTGCTTACACCTTCGGCGCGGCCGGTGAAGGCTTTGTCGGGGCGGGCGAAATTATGTTGCTTAGGCTCGGCTCGGTCAATGTTAAGGGTGGCCCATTGCGCTTGCGATAGATCGATCCAGGGCATTAATTCCGCGAGCTCTTTCTGCGCGGCTTGAATTAAATCTTCAGCGTTCAACGCCACACCTTTTTCGGCCAGGCTGCCGCCCAAATACCAAACCATCTCGCCGTCTTGTGTCGGGTGGCTCGATATCGTTAGGCGCGGGGTTTTATCGGTGCCTAAGCAGTGGCCGTAAAACTCATAGCCCAAGTTGTGTTTCACCATTACTTGTTGCAGCGGTCGGGTTTGCATTTCTGGCGCGCGACAGTCAATTTTTTCGAGCAGCGCTTGATTGCCTTTGCCCGCAGTAAACATAAAACGTTGGGCGCAAATTTTGGTCACGCCCTCGGCGCTAGAAATCTCCAAGTGCACTCGGTCACCGGTGCGCACCAAGCGCGCCTTTTGCCAGTCGATCAAGCGGCAATTTTGCGGCAAGTTGTTGCGCAAGGTTTTCACGACACTGGGTACATCAAGTACAACATCCACGAGTTTATAGACATCAAATTTACGCTGTGCCGCTTGCAGTAGTGGCGGGTATTGATCGGCTGATAGATTATCCACGCGGCCGCGCAGAGCTTTACTGGCAAAAAAAGTGGTGACTCTGGCGGTGACGCTTGGGCTGGCCCACATATAAAAATGTTGACTCAGTACACTGGCGCCGCGCAGGTCCACATCGCCCTGGCCCGCTAAGCAATCGGCCCAGTGTTTGGGCATGTCGGCGATGGCTTCGCTGGCGCCGGTGAGCGCGCCAGCGAGGGCGTATTTCATGCCGCCGTGAATCATGCCCTGAGAGGCCACCGACTGCTGATCGCCGAGGCCGGATTGCTCGAGCAGCAGATTGTTATAGCCTGCGCTGTTTAACCGGTTGCTCAGCCACAGCCCGGCGATGCCGCCGCCGATGACAACTGTGTCGAATTGAAGAACATTGCTGTGCTTGGACATGATGCGCTGCGCTTAGTAATTTGTGCCGATTATACGGCAATTGCCGCGCTGTGGTGGTCGATGCTTGGCCTGCGGCTTGGGGATTCGGTATGCTTGCCGTCTATTTCACCGAATGCCTCTTTATGACCCGTGTTATTTATACTTTGGTTCTTTATTTAGCCCTGCCTATTGTGGCTTTGCGGCTGCTTTGGCGCGCCAAGCTGGCGCCGGCTTACGCGCAGCGCTGGGGCGAGCGCTTTGCCTTGGCAGGGCATAAACCCAGCGCTAAAAGTATTTGGGTGCACGCGGTATCGGTGGGCGAAACTCTCGCCGCCTTGGATATGATTCGCGCCCTGCAAGCGCGTTACCCCGAGCACCGTTTACTGGTGACAACCACAACGCCGACGGGCTCAGAGCGGGTGCGGCAAAGCCTCGGGGCGAGCGTTGATCATGTCTATCTACCCTATGATTTACCGGATGTGTGGTGGCGCTTTTTCCGCCAGTTTCGTCCTGCCTTACTGATTGTGATGGAAACCGAGCTCTGGCCGAATTTGCTCGCCGCCTGCGCCAAGCGTGGCATTCCCACCTTGTTGGCGAATGCGCGCTTGTCGGAAAAATCGGCCAAGGGCTATGCGCGCATGGCGTGGCTCGCGCAGCCTATGTTGCGACGATTAACCGCGATTGCCGCGCAACAACAGGCCGATGCCGACCGCTTTCTGGCGTTGGGTCTTCCGCCTGCGGCCTTGGTGATAACCGGCAATATTAAGTTTGATTTAACCCTTACGCAGATGCAGCGCGATTCTGCCAATGCGCTGCACGCCGCCTGGGCGCCCGAGCGGCAGCAGCTTTGGCTGGCAGCTTCAACCCACGCCGGAGAGGATGAGCAGCTGTTGGCGGCTTTTAGGCAGGCTCGGCAACAGCTACCAACTTTGCGCTTGTTGCTGGTGCCGCGTCATCCTGAGCGCTTTGCTCAAGTCGCTGCCATGAGTGAGGCCGAGGGCTGGCGCACGGCGCGCCGAAGCGCTGGCGCTGCGGCCGAGTTTGATGTGCTGATTGGCGACACCATGGGAGAGTTACAGATATTTTACGGTGCCTGCGACCTAGCGTTTGTTGGCGGTTCCTTGGTGCCGCGCGGCGGCCATAACATGATTGAACCGGCGGCTTGGGCCAAGCCGATTATCAGTGGGCCGCATGTATTTAACTTTGCAGAGGTGGCGCGCCTGCTCGAAGCGGCAGGGGCCATGATGGTAGTAAAAGACGCCGATTCTCTCGCCGCCGCGGTGGTGCAAGTGCTCACTGACCCGGCCTTAAATAAGCAGCAGGGGCAGGCCGCGCTGTCGGTGGCAAACGCCAACCGCGGTGCGCTAGAGACGTTATTACATGCGATTGATCGATTGCTGGCATAGCCTGGGTCTATCTCGGCTGCGCCTATTTGGGCGGACGAATGTGGTGCAGGTTTTTAAGTCAGTTTCTATTGCGGTGGATACCAGACGCTGAGGTTGGGCGCGTTTTAGGGATCAGCAGCAACAGTAGAATTAGCGTGGTGCAGATACAAAAAAACCGGCGACTGCCGGCTTTTTTGTTTGTGATTTATTCGTATTTAGCGCGGTCGACGGTTGCGGCTTCGTTTAGCCATTGGTTGATCTCCACAACATCGCTGGGCGTTAAGTTACCAGCCACTGACTTCAACTGAAATTGGTTGATCACATAGTCGTACAAAGCGTTGGAGTAATCGCGACGGGCTTGGTAGAGCGTGCGTTGAACTTGCAGTACGTCAACCAAGTTGCGCGTACCTACTTCGTAGCCGGCTTGCGTGGCAGATACCGCACTCTGGCTGGAGGTAATGGCTTGCTTGCGGGCGGCAACGCGCGCCACGTCAGTGGTAACCAGTAAATGCAGTGAGCGAGCCTGCTGAATCGTGTCGCGCTGAGCTTTGTAGTAAAGCTCTTGTGCTTGGTTGGCACTTTCGTGGGCTTGGCGCGAGCTGGCGCTGGTGCCGCCACCTTCGAAAATTGGCACACTTAAATTAAGTGACGCGGTGGCGCCGTTATTGGCGCGGTCAAACAAGACGTTGTCGGCAACGTCTGAGTCGGTATCGTTGTAGCCGATAGAGGCCGACAGGGTCGGGTAATGTGCCGCGTGGCTCACTTGCGCACCGCGTCGAGACGCCTCTGAAGCAAAGCGAGCAGATTTCAAGGTGTAATTATTTTGCATGGCAAAATCGACCCAGTCGCCGCGCGCTTCTGGTTGCGGCTTGGTGACGGGGAAGGCCTCTTTGAGCGGCGCGATGGTGTTGTGTGGCTTGCCGGTTAAGACTTCCAGCGCCTCAAAGGCGATGCCGAGGTTGCCGCGATCTGTCAGCGTTTGCGCCGTGGCGATGTCGTAAGACGCCTGCGCTTCGTGTACATCGGTAATTGCAGTTAAACCCACTTCGAAGCGCTGCTTGGTTTGCGCTAACTGGTGGGAGTTAGCGTTTTCTTCGGCAATGGACGCTTCTAAGGTATCGATGGCGCGCAGGACGTTGAAGTAGGCGGTGGCCGTGCGCACGATCAAATCTTGCTGCGCTGCGCTGAAATCAGCCTCGGCTTTGTCGGTTAATTCAATGCCTTGTTGGTAGCCGAACCAGGCCGCCATGTTGATCAGCGGCTGGGTCAGTGTGGCGCCCCAGACTTTGGTGTCTGTTTTCGCATTGCCTAGCGGCGTGCCCACCGTGGTATCGATGTCGCTATGGCTATAGGAGGCCGTGGCGCTTATCAGTGGTAACAGGTTGGCGCGGCCAATGGCTTTGGCTTCGATAGCGCTGCGGTAGGCGGCTTCATCGGCGCGAATTTGGTGGTCGTTTTTAACCGCCAATTCATAAATTTGGTTCAGAGTGTCGGCGTTAGCGAGATTCATGGTGCCGAGCAAGCCAGCGGCACAGATCCAACGCAAGGCTTGAGCTAGGGGTTTGCGGGGAGACATAAACGAGTCCTTCGTAGGCTAGTTACACAAATTTTGTTGGCGCAAGGTTACCTTATAGGCTGCTTGCATCCTAGTCGGTTTTTTCGAAGGCGCGAGAAATTAGGCCGAAAAGACCAGAGCCTGAGACAGACGCCGAAAAGGCCTATGCTAAACTGGCGCTTTCCCCGCTAAATACCACAGGACGTAGAATTTATGGACATAGTTAAAAGATCGATGTTTCAGACCTTACTTCGCATGGCTGTTGTGTTGCTCGGCGCTGCGGTTTTGGCGTCTTGCAGCAGCATAAAAGTAATGGAAACCCAAGCCGCCAGCAAATCCCTTTCCACGGCGAAAACCTATGCTTGGCAAAGTGAGCCAGTAACCAGTAGTGCCCTAATGAAACAGTTCGATCAGTCGGTGCGCAAAGCCGTGAATGCGCAATTGCAGCAACGGGGTTATCAATTAGTGGTAAATGATCAGGCCGATTTTTTGGTCGACTACCGGTTCACCGAAATTCAAGCCAGCACGGCGAGCGCGGGTGATACGGTGGAATACGGCGGTTGGCAGCGCGACAACGACGGTATGAACTTTGTTGGTTGGTCGGACGACCCTGCGATGTCTGAGTACCCCGTTGGCGTACTCAATTTAGCGCTGTTGAGCCCTAAAGATAACGCGGAGTTGTGGGAGGTGTACGGCAGTAAAATGCTAGATGAAACCCGCAATATTGATCATATAGAGGCGAATGTTAAGCGTGTTGTTAAACGATTATTTTCCGATTTCAAACGCAAGGCTAATTAGCCAAAGCAGTTAAATGGATGTTGGAGACCATAAAAAAAGACCGGGGATGCCGGTCTTTTTTTATGCGCTATCTATAGCTTATAGCGGTAAATCGTAATACAGGGTGGTTTCAAATTCGAACGGGTCGGATTCTAAATCTGCCGGCGGTGGCGTGAAGGGTTGAGCATTACTCACCGCCTCCAGGGCTTGGTCATTAAACATGCTGTAACGGGATGGCTCGACCACCTCCACCTTCAAAAGTTTACCGTTCTTATCCAGTGCAATAGCTAGGCGCACTGAGCCCTCGGCTCGGCGGGTGAAGGCGGCGGGCGGGAGATGCTTCTGAATATTGATGTCTCGGTTCAGGCCTTTTAAATATTCCTGACGGAGTAAGAGTCGACGCGCTTCTTCCTCTTCTGAGAGCTCTATAGGCGCGGCTTTGGTGATAACGGCCGCGACTGCTGCTGGTTTGCTCGGCAAGGTCTCAGTTTTGGCAGCAGGCGCTGCACTGGGCTTGGCCTCTGGCGTTTTAACTGGCGCCTTAGCGGCCGGTGCCGCAACGACCTTCGGCTCTGGCTTGGCCTCTACTTTCGCTGGTGCGGGGCTGGCTACCGGCGCCGGTGTTTTGGTGGCTTTAGGTTGCGGTTTTGGTACCTCGGCAACTTTGGGCGTTGATGCTGGTGCACTGGCGACGGCAGCCGCTGCAACGGCGCTAGTGGCGGCAGCAATAGGTGCCTCTGGTTCCGGGCTTGCTAGGACCTGCGCGACGGCTTGTTTGCGCTCGGTGCTTGGTGCGGAGGCAGCAAACAGCTCGGCCACGTCTTTCGGTGGCGTTTCTTTACCGAGTATTTCGCGCTTAAAGCGGCTGGAAATGGGTACCTCGCCAACCCAGGTGGCGAGCAGCATACGGAAGAAGTCAGCTGACTCATAACTGGCTAACTGCACGCCATTCAAGCTCATGACTACCGTGTTTTTACCGTCATAGGCAAAGCTAATAGCGTCGTTTGGCTGCAGTTCCACCGGCACAGCACTGCGGCTGCGAGATATATAGGTGGCATTTTTCGCCAGTGTTTTAGCATCGCTATTAACGGCTATTGCATCGGCAATGAGTTTGAAAAAGCGTCGGTTATTAATGCGCTCGGAAACAATCCGGTATTCCATGGTGGCAGCCGGTGTACGACCGAGTAGGCTGCCCTGATCTGGTGCGCTGGGTGTCTCTAGCCGAGCAACAAATTGTGGTTGATTGGCCTGGGTCAGGGCGCTGTAGTTATTGGTTTGTGCCTTAAGTGGCGTGCAAACCAACAGTAGAAGCAGTGCAGTAGCGGCGTTAACCTTGCCAATGAGCGCTGTTGTTTGAAGGATATTCATGGTTTTGCCTGTCATTCGGTAATAGCTCGCATTAAGGTTTGGCCTGTAGATCCTTGGCATCTGAACAAAAAAGCGGTCGATGGTCTTAGTCTAGACGAAGGGCGGCTATATTGACGCTTGTACAATATCTGTGCAAGTTTGCTGCGAGGTTTTGGTGCCGTTTCGGCCAAAATAAGGGCAAGGGTGGCCAGTGAATCGATATTTACCCAGAGACTTAGGCTTTTGTTCGTCACCACCGGCTTCGCCGGTTTGTCTATGTGGAGGCCGGAAGGGGTTAAAGAATTGATCACTACGAGGGCTAATGAGGGTAAAGGCTGGTTAGATGTATAACATTGGCTCAAATGGGGTCTTTGCAAATGTTAAGACTTGGGTAGACTTAGCGCTCTTCTCGCGCAGGACTCAGGCTTATGTTGCTCGAATTTGTTGTCGTTTACTTGGTTTTTTCCATCGGTCTTGGGCTCTACGCCGCCATGAAAGTCACCAATACCGAGGATTACATCAGCGCTGGGCGCAGCTTGCCCATGATGGTGGTGATAGCGATGGTATTTGCCACTTGGTTTGGTGCCGAAACCGTTCTGGGTATTCCCGCTACCTTTATGGAAGAAAACCTCGGTGGCTTAATATCGGACCCCTTTGGCACCACTCTGTGCTTAATTCTCTTTGGTCTGTTATTGGCGCGGCCCCTGTACCGTATGCACCTGCTGACCATTGGCGACTACTACCGCAATCGTTTTAACCGCCCTATTGAAGTTGCTGTCAGCGTGGCTATAGCGGCGTCTTACTTAGGTTGGGTGTCGGCTCAAGTTGTGGCCTTAGGTTTGGTATTTAATGTACTCACCGACGGCGCCCTGAGTATGCAAAACGGCATTTTACTGGGTGTTTTCATTGTGACCCTCTACACCCTTTTCGGGGGCATGTGGTCTGTGGCGATTACGACGTCCGTGCAAATGGTAGTTATTGTGCTCGGGCTACTTTGGATTTCCTGGTTGGTCGCCGACCTTACTGGCGGTGTTGCGCCGGTGATTGAGCACGCCTCCGCGGCGGGCAAATTTGAGTTTTGGCCGGCCTTGGAGTGGACGGCGATCATTACTTTTGTCGCTGGTTTGATGACCATGGCCTTGGGCTCCATGCCGCAACAGGATGTTTTCCAGCGCGCCAACACGGCTAGGAATGAAAATATCGCGGTTTGGGGTACGGTGCTGGGCGGTGTGGTGTATTTCTTTTTTGCCGCCGTGCCGATTTTTCTGGCTTACTCGGCATTTATCGTCGACCCCCAGATGACCGCGGATTTGCTTGAGCAAGACCCGCAGCAAATTCTGCCGAACTTGATTATTAATCATTTGCCGCTCTATGCGCAGGTGATTTTTTACGGTGCATTGCTGTCGGTCATTATGAGTACAGCATCCGGCACTATGTTGGCGCCGTCGGTAACAATCTCTGAAAATATTATTAAAGAGATGATGCCGGACAACTATTTTACCGATCGCCAATTTCTGTGGTTAACCCGCGCTGTGGTGGTGGGTTTTGCGATTTTAGTTGCGCTTTACTCGCTCTATTCCCTAGGCCAGGAAACGTCAATTCACCACATGGTTGAGAATGCCTATAAGGTGACGATGGTGATGGCATTGGCGCCCTTGTTGGCAGGTTTGTATTGGCAAAAAACCAGCAGTTTTGGCGCTGGGCTTGGCATTATCTTAGGCGTTGCAACGTGGATAGTGTGTGAGTTCACTATGCCTGATGCTGCAGTGCCACCGCACTTTACCGGCTTTTTAGTGGCGACCACTGCGCTGGTGCTTGGCAGTTTATGGCGCCCTTCGAAAGCGGCGCTACCCACCCAAGCTTAGATAGATCTGCCGATGGCGAAGTAGACCGATTGCCGATCGGCAGAGTTATAACCATAGGCCAGCACGATTGGGCCTATGGGTGAGTCCATGGCGGCGCCAATACTGCCGGCATAAATGTCGCCAGAATTAAAAGGTAAATCGCTGGCTTGGTTATTCCAGGCGCGGCCGTATTCGATCGAGCCTATGAGGTAGTAGCGGGTGTCGAACATCAGCAGCGGCTTATTTAGCTGTTGAATATATTGCAGCGATAATAAATTATTGTTTTGCGTGATGATGCTATTTTCCGGCATGCCCGACAGTTGACCTAAGCCACCTAAGTAAAAGCGACTTGATGGAACTGAATTTAAGCCGTCCGAACGGGCTGCGCGTGCGCGGGTAAGAAAAGTGTGAGCGCCAAAATTAAAGGCTCTCGACAGTAAAATATCGGCTTCGTAATAGTCTTCGTCTGAACCTAGGGTCTGATCAAATTTTCTCGCCGACAAATCGAGGCGCGAGCCCGATGTGGGGAAATAAACATTGTCTTCGCTGTCTAGCTTAAAGCGGGTTTCGACGTAGCCAAGGTCGTAGTTGAAGTGTTCAATATTTGGCAAGCCAACTTCGACATTAAGATTTCCCGTGGAACGGACTAGCCCGACACTGATGTCGGTATAGTTGCTAAATTGATAGCCGGTAAAAAATCCTGCGCTGGTGCGTTTGTCGCGCACTAAAAGTACTTCATTTTTCAAGTCGTCATCATAAAGCGAAATGTCGCGCGCCGTGTATTCGAGTAGCGGCAAAACATAGAAGGGTGATTCATAATCCAGTGGCGCGTAGAATTCGGTGCGAATATTGATGTCGTTACCCAGCTGTACATGGGTAAACCACTCGGCGCCGTAGTTGCTAATCCCGGTTTTGTTGTAGGCGAATGCCAGGTTGTAGTAGTTGTCGCCGCGGAAATCGTCGCTGGTATTAAAGCCAAAGCGCATGAAACCGGTGTGTCTCTTTTCACCATTAATGAGAATGTGTAATCGCTTTCCGCCCTCGCCGTCATCTAAGAGCCGGTAGCCGACCGATGAAAAGTAATCCAGCCCGTATAGGGTGTTGATATTGTGCTCGAGTAGGCTTTTATCGAAGGGCGCATTAATGGGCTGTTTGATAAACAACCGAAGTGCGTCAACGTGCATGTAGCTTTTGTTTTCGAATGATATGCTCGATATGTTTGGTGCGTGACTCGTCGCCACTTCGGCAAAGGTAAGCGGGCCATTTTTTGCGAAGGACTTTAACGCGTCCGCCTGTGCCATCACGGCGTCGTAGCCGAGCTGAATTGTTTCTTCAGCGCGACTGAAATCGAAGGAGCCAATATCGCCTAAGTCGGGTTGTAATAAAATATCGGTATTGGTGAGTGTGGCAATTTGTTCTTGAGCATTTTTAATGGTTAAAAAGGTACTTACCTGATTGGACACGGCAAACAAATTGTTGATGTCTTTAGCTTTGTTTAGGGGCGTGCCGATATTGACCGCTATCACTCGATCTACTTGCATGCCGCGCACTACGTCAACGGGTAAGTTATCGGCCATGCCGCCATCGGCTAGCAGGGTGCCATCGCGCACCACAGGTGCCAGTACGCCGGGAATTGACATGCTGGCTCGAATGGCAGTGTTTAATGAGCCGCTACCCATAATCACCGCTTCACCTGTTTCCAAGTTAGTTGCCACCGCGCGGTAGGGAATTTTTAACTGATCAAAATTATCGACATCGTTGGTGTGGTAAAAAATGTTTTGTAACACCAGATCGAGGTTTTGCCCGTCAATGACGCCGGCTGGTATTTTTATGCCGCCGTCTACCACCGTTAACTTGGTGCGCAACAAATGACGACGGTCGTCTTGCTTGCGCCTGAAGGTGAGATCATCGCGCGGTGGTTTGTCGGTGAGACCGTAGCTCCAATCCAGGCTCGTGCCAATAACTTCCATCTGTTCGACGCTGTAACCGCTGGCGTACATACCGCCGATAATGGCACCCATGCTGGTGCCCGAAATAGCATCCACTTCGATGCCCTGCTCTTGCAGTGCGCGAATCACCCCTATGTGTGAGAGGCCGCGCGCCGCGCCGCCGCTTAATACCAGACCAATGCGCTTGCCCTCTTGATCGACGGCATAGCTTGCCAGGGGTGTGAGCGCAAATACTACAGTTGCTAAAGCTGCGGTGAGCTTAGCTGCAGCCGTCGAAATATTATTGATCATTTAAAACGATACCCAATTGATCCCAAATTTCATCGATGTGTTTAACAACAGCCGGATCGCGCTTGATAGGCTCGCCCCACTCGCGCTCCGTTTCGCCCGGCCACTTGTTGGTGGCATCGAGTCCCATCTTTGAGCCTAAACCTGAAACCGGCGAGGCAAAGTCCAAATAATCGATGGGGGTGTTTTCCACCAATACGGTATCTCTGGCTGGGTCCATACGCGTGGTGATGGCCCAAATAACGTCGTTCCAATCGCGCGCATTAACGTCGTCATCCGTCACAATGACGAATTTGGTGTACATAAACTGGCGCAAAAAAGACCACACGGCCATCATCACGCGCTTGGCGTGCCCAGGGTATTGCTTCTTGATGGTAACCACGGCCAGTCGATAGGAGCAGCCTTCTGGCGGTAAATAAAAATCGACGATTTCTGGGAACTGCTTTTGCAAAATAGGTACAAAAACCTCATTCAGCGCCGCACCTAAGACGGAGGGTTCATCCGGTGGTCGGCCGGTGTAGGTGGAGTGATAGATGGGGTCTTTACGCCAGCTCATATGCTCCACGGTAAATACCGGGAACTTATCAACTTCGTTGTAGTAACCGGTGTGATCGCCGTAAGGGCCTTCGTCGGCTAGTTCGCTCGGGTCTATGGTGCCCTCTAAAATAATTTCAGCGCTGGCTGGCACTTGTAAATCATTGGTGGCGCAATTGATGACTTGGGTTTTATCGCCGCGCAACAAGCCGGCAAAAGCGTATTCGGACAGGTTGTCAGGCACCGGCGTGACCGCACCCAATATTGTCGCTGGGTCTGCACCAAGGGCCACGGCGACGGGAAATTTTTTGCCGGGGTTGGCGGCGCACCACTCGCGAAAATCCAAGGCGCCGCCGCGGTGCGATAGCCAGCGCATGATCAATTTATTTTTACCGATTAATTGCATACGGTAAATGCCTAAGTTCTGCCGGGTTTTTTCTGGCCCGCGAGTGATGACTAAGGGCCAAGTCACCAGCGGTGCTGCGTCGCCAGGCCAGCAGGTTTGAATAGGTAGCTTGTGCAAATCCACATCGGCGCCGGAAAATTGCACGGCTTGGCAGGCGGCCTTGCTCACAATCTTGGGCGCTAAGTTGAGCACTTGTTTAAATATTGGTAATTTATCCCAAGCGTCTTTGAAGCCCTGTGGCGGCTCCGGTTCTTTTAAAAAGGCGAGCATTTTACCCACTTCGCGCAGGCTTTCGACTTTCTCCTCGCCCATGCCCAGCGCGACCCGCTCGGGCGTGCCAAATAAATTGGCCAGTACCGGCATATTAAAACCAATAGGGTTTTCAAATAAAAGTGCAGGGCCGCCCGCGCGCAAGGTGCGATCGCAGATCTCGGTCATTTCTAGATGAGGATTAACCGGATGGCTAATTCGAATGAGTTGGCCGCGCTGCTCAAGCTGGGCGATGAAGTCGCGAAGGTCGGTATATTTCATTGCTGGTATTGCCCTCTAATGAGGGCAATACCATAGCACAATCACCTTCGCCTTAAGAAGCTTGGTGAAGGTGAACATCCCGTTGCGGGAAGGGGATGCTAATGCCATCGGCATCGAAGGCTTTCTTCACATTTTCTTGCATGGCGAAGTACACAGCCCAGTAATTTTCCGTCGTGGTCCAGACTCTCACGGTGAAATTCACCGAGCTGTCTGCGAGTGCAGAAATTACCACCAACGGTTGTCTGGTTTCGTCGTCTTTGATGATCTTATCGTTCGCTGCAATGACTTTGTTGATGGTCTCGCGGGCTTTGTCGATGCTGTCGCCATAGCCGATACCAAACAGCAAATCGACGCGGCGATGAGTTTGCGCTGAGTAGTTGGTAATGTTGCCGTTGGCGAGTGGGCCGTTGGGGATAAAGATCATCTTATTGTCACCGGTGACGATGCGCGTGGTGAAAATCTGGATATCTTTGACTACCCCGGCAATACCTTGGGCTTCAATAAAATCGCCAGCCTTAAACGGCTTGAACAACAGAATCAAGACCCCGCCAGCGAAGTTCGACAGGCTGCCTTGCAACGCTAGGCCCACGGCAAGGCCGGCGGCACCGAGTACGGCGATAAATGAGGTGGTTTGAATGCCAGCCATGGACGCGACACTGATCACGAGCATGACTTTTAAAATGGAGCCGATCAAGCTGCCTAAAAACTTGCGCAGCGTAATTTCTGTCTGACTTTTTTCTAACGCTTTGTCGAGCATTTTGGTGGCGAAGCCGATGAGTTTCCAGCCAATCCAAAGCACTAGTAGTGCCGTGATCAGCTTGGGGCCATAGGTTATTGCCATCGATTCAATTTTGTCTAACCATTCCATAGCGTGCTCCTGATTTATTACGTACAAAAGTATTAGAGTTTAGTGTGTATAAAAAAGCCCGCTAGTGCGGGCTATTTTTATTTTCGTTTCATCGACATGAAAAATTCATTATTGCTCTTGAAATCTTTCAGTTTGTCGGTGAGGAATTCAGTTGCCGACAAGTCTTCCATGTCGTGCAGTAATTTACGCAGAATCCAAACCCGCTGCATTTCGTCTTCTTTCATCAGTAAATCTTCGCGGCGCGTGCCCGAGCGGCGAATGTTGATGGCTGGGTAGACGCGCTTTTCAGCGATCTTGCGATCTAAATGCAATTCCTGGTTGCCGGTACCCTTAAATTCTTCGTAGATCACTTCGTCCATCTTTGAACCTGTGTCTACTAGGGTAGTGGCGACGATGGTTAAGCTACCGCCCTCTTCGATGTTGCGCGCGGCGCCGAAGAAGCGCTTGGGTTTCTCCAGTGCGTGAGCATCCACACCACCAGTTAACACCTTGCCGGACGATGGAATAACCGTGTTGTAAGCGCGCGCTAAGCGGGTAATGGAGTCGAGTAGGATCACCACGTCTTTTTTGTGCTCGACTAAACGCTTAGCGCGCTCGATCACCATCTCGGCAACCTGTACGTGGCGCGAAGGCGGCTCATCGAAGGTTGAGGCGACCACTTCGCCGCGCACTGAGCGCTGCATTTCGGTCACTTCTTCCGGGCGCTCATCAATCAACAGCACAATGAGATGACACTCTGGGTTATTGCGCGTAATGGCCTGCGCAATATTTTGCATCATGATGGTTTTACCGGCTTTTGGCGGAGCGACAATTAGGCCGCGTTGGCCTTTGCCGATTGGTGCAATCAAATCGATAATGCGACCGGTCAAATCCTCGGTGGAACCATTGCCGGCTTCTAACACCAATCGGTCATTGGGGAACAGTGGTGTCAAGTTTTCAAACAGTATTTTATTGCGCGAACTTTCGGGTTTGTCGAAATTAATTTCATTAACTTTTAACAGGGCAAAGTAGCGCTCGCCTTCTTTTGGTGGACGAATTTTGCCGGAGATATTATCGCCGGTGCGCAAGTTAAAGCGTCGAATCTGGCTCGGTGACACGTAGATGTCATCGGGGCCGGCGAGGTAAGAGCCTTCGGCCGAGCGTAAAAAACCAAAACCGTCTTGAAGTATCTCAAGCACACCGTCGCCATAGATATCTTCACCGCCTTTTGCGTGGCGCTTTAAGATATTAAAAATGATGTCTTGTTTGCGTGAGCGGGCCAGATTTTCTAGGCCCATGCCTTTGGCTAGCTCGAGGAGTACTTCAGTAGATTTTGTTTTTAGGTCGGTTAAATTCATAAGATAGTGCTTTATGGGGGATAAGTGAACCCGTTACCGCGATTTCAAATTGCGATCTGGGGGTAGTGCGCTAGGTAAAGAAAATAAAAAAGTATTCAATACGAAATAGGGTGCTTATGGCTGAAATTATTAGAGGCAAATTTTGACATTTTGGGTCGGGCGCCAACTAGGGGCCACATCTGCCGATGTCTGAGCTGAATCCACGGTAAGTCGAACGGTTTTAGATGGCCGGTAGGCCGATTGTCAGTATGCGTTCGAGGACTTGATCAGACGGGGTAATTCAAGATGGGCTGAGTATAAACACAAAATCTGGATAGTGCAAAAACTAAGCGCTGCTTTCGCAGCGCTTGGTCAGAATCATAGTGCTGAGTTGATGAATTCAACCAGCTGCGACTTTGATAGCGCGCCTACTTTCATAGATTCCATCTGGCCATTCTTGAAAATCATCAGTGTTGGAATGCCGCGAATGTTGAACTTCGCTGGGGTTTCCTTGTTGGCATCAACGTCCATCTTGGCGATGGTGATTTTGCCGGCCAGCTCACCGGCCAGCTCGTCTAACACTGGCGCGATCATCTTGCAGGGGCCGCACCAGGCCGCCCAGAAATCGACCAGAACGGGGCCATCGGCCTTTAGGACGTCAGCGTCAAAACTGGCGTCAGATACGTGAACGATAGCGTCACTCATGGGTGTTTCTCCGTGGGTTCAAGGTCTCGAGACCGAGGCGTTTAGCCGTGCATAATAAAGATTGAGCTTAGCAGGTACAAGTTCGCTAAGCCTATCTCAATGGGCTTTTTGATATTCTAGCCTGTTAATGGGGGCTGAAATCCAGTTTTAAAGGCCTCTATTTGGTCAGTTCGCCCAGCAGTTGCTGCTGGGCAGATGCGCTTGGGTCGCCGTCATGCAATTGATAACAGCCGTGGGTATCGAGCAGCCAGCCCTGGCGATTGTCGGTCAGGTACTTTTCTAGATCCGCAATGACGCGCCGCGCCAGCGCCGGCTCCTCCACCGGGAAGCACACTTCGACCCGGCGGTTTAAATTACGCTCCATCAGATCGGCGCTGCCGCAGTAGAGGCCGGGCTGGCTATTGGCGAAGTAGAAGACGCGACTGTGCTCTAAGAATCGACCCACCACGGAGGTGACCCGAATATGGTCTGAGATACCCTCAATACCGGGGCGCAGACAGCACATGCCGCGCACGATCAATTCCACCCTCACCCCGGCTTGGGAGGCGCGGTACAGCGCTTGGATAATCTTGGGCTCGGTCAGACCGTTACATTTGATAATGATGGTGCCGGGCTCGCCGGCTTCCACGGCGCGGATTTCGTTGTCGATCATGCGCAAGATTTGGCGCTTCAAGGTAAAGGGCGCGTTCAATAATTTTTGCGGGCGCTCGGTTTTACCCATGCCGGTGAGCTGCTGGAAAATGATATGCACGTCTGCACCCAGAGCCTCGTCTGCCGACATGAGCGAGTAATCGGTGTATAGGCGGGCGTTGCCGCTGTGATAGTTGCCAGTGCCCAAGTGCACGTAGCGGCGCAACTTGCCCTGCTCGCGGCGCACGATAAGAATCATTTTGGCGTGGGTTTTGTAGCCCACCACGCCGTATACCACCACGGCGCCGGCTTCCTGGAGCTTGCTCGCCAGTTCGAGGTTTTCCTCTTCGTCAAAGCGCGCGCGCAGTTCCACCACCGCGGTCACTTCCTTACCGTTGCGAGCGGCTTCGAGCAGGGCATCGACAATGGGTGAGCTGGCGCCGGTGCGGTACAGGGTCTGCTTGATGGCCAGCACGTCTGGGTCTTTGGCGGCTTGGCTGAGCAGCTCTACCACCGGCGTAAACGACTCGAAGGGGTGGTGCAACAATTGGTCGCGGTGGGCGATGGCTTGAAAGATGTTGTCTTTGCGGGTCAAGCCCTTGGGAATGGTTTGGACGAAGGGCGCGAATTGTAAATCCGGGCGGTGCAGTTGCTTTTCGGCATCCATCAGGCGCTTGGTGTTAACGGGGCCGTTAACTAAGTACAACTCGGCCTGGCTCAGTCCGGTTTCGCGCAGGAGAAAATTAACCAAGGCCTCTGGGCAGTCGTCAACCACTTCCAGCCGCACGGCGTTGCCGAAGCGGCGCGAGTGCAGTTCGCCGCGCAGCGCGCGGGCTAAATCGGCCACGCCTTCGGTGTCGAAGTCTAAGTCGGCGTTGCGGGTGATCCTGAATTGGTAACAGCCCTTGACCGTCATGCCGGGGAAGAGCTTGTCGGCATTGGCGTGAATGATGCTGGATAGAAACACGAAATTATCGCCCTCGGGCGCAAGCGTCTCCGGTATTTTCAAAATCCGCGGCAGGCTTCTAGGCGCTGGCACCACGGCCAAGCCGGTCTCTCGGCCAAAGGCATCTTGGCCTTCGAGCGAGACAATAAAGTTCAGGCTTTTATTAACAAGGCGCGGAAAGGGGTGTGCTGGGTCTAGTCCAATGGGGCTGGCGATGGGCAATATATCGGATTCAAAAAAGCTGTTGGCCCATTCGGCTTGTTCTGGGGTCCAATGGCTGCGGGCGATGAAGCGGATATTGTTATCCGCCAGTGCCGGTAAAATCACTTGGTTGAGTATGCGGTACTGCTCTTCCACCAACGCGTGACAATTGGTGCTGATGGCCTGCAAGACTTCTTGCGGGCTGGAGCCATCGAGTTCGGTGATCTCCCGCTCCATGGCGATGCGCTGGCGCAAGCCGGCCACTCTAATTTCAAAAAACTCGTCCAAATTGCTGGAGCAGATCAGCAAAAATTTCAGCCGTTCGAGCAGCGGATGGGTTTCGTCCAGCGCTTGTTCTAGCACCCTGCGGTTAAAGTGCAGGTGGCTAAGCTCGCGGTTGAGGTAGTAGCTGGGGTTGTCCAGAAAGTCGCAAGTTAGATCATTCATGGGGCGTATGTGGCATCCTAGTGTTCTGTTTGATCTTTGCTGAAGGGCAATAGATTGTAACAAGCATAGAGAATACAGCTCTTAAACGCGCATCCTACACCCAGAAAATTCAAATTTTGTGACACTATGAAAAAAATAGTTATAGCCACCTTGGTGATTGGCGCTATCGCCGCCTTTTTTAGCTTAGACGGTGCTCGGCTGCTTAGCCCGGAGCTCTACCGGCAGTGGATGACCGAGAGCCCGGTGCTTGTGGCCGTGCTGTTTGGCTTGGTTTACGTGCTGGCCACGGCGCTGTCGCTGCCAGGCGCTGCGCTGCTGACCTTAATTGCCGGCGGGTTATTTGGCCTAGGTTGGGGCCTGTTAATTGTTTCCTTCGCTTCCACCATCGGTGCCAGCTTGGCATTTTTGGTCTCGCGCTCCTTGCTGCGCGATTGGGTGCAGAGCAAGTTTACCAAGCAGCTGGAAAAAATTAATGCCGGGGTCGAGAAAGACGGTGCCTTTTATTTGTTCACCTTGCGCTTGATACCACTGGTGCCTTTCTTTGTTATCAACTTGGTTTTTGGGCTCACCAAAGTGCGCCTGTGGACTTTCTACTGGGTCAGCCAAGTGGGCATGTTGGCAGGCACTGCGGTGTATGTGAATGCCGGTGCTGAGTTGGGAGCGCTTGAAGAGCTGTCGCTCAAGGGCATTATGACGCCCACTATCTTATTCGCGTTTATTCTATTGGCAATATTCCCGTGGCTGGCGCGAAAAATTTTACAGCCGTTGGTTCAGGCGCTGAAGAATAACCGTTTGTATAAGCCTTTTAATAAACCCAAAAAATTCGATACCAATGTGTTGGTGATTGGCGCCGGCAGCGCCGGTTTGGTGTCGGCTTATATCGCGGCCGCGGTAAAGGCAAAGGTTACGCTCATAGAAAAGCACAAAATGGGTGGCGATTGTTTAAACACCGGCTGTGTACCGAGCAAAGCCCTGATTAAATCCGCAGCCGTGGCGAAAACGCTTCAGGATGCCGAAAAATTTGGTCTGGCACCGGTGGCGGCAAAGGTGGATTTTGCGGCGGTGATGATGCGCATTCAAAAGGTCATCGCCGAGGTGGAGCCGCACGATTCAATCGAGCGCTATACCGGCCTAGGGGTGGATTGCGTCACCGGTGCGGCGACCATTGTGTCGCCCTGGGAAGTGGAGGTGGCGGGCAAGCGCATCAGTGCGCGCAGTTTAATTATTGCCACCGGTGCCCGCCCTGCTATTCCCGATATTAAGGGTTTGCAAAACATCGCCTACTACACCTCCGATAGCATTTGGAACCTGCGCGAGAATCCCGGGCGCTTGGCGATTATTGGTTCCGGCCCCATTGGCTGTGAGCTGGCGCAAGCGTTTGCGCGCTTGGGTGCCCAGGTGACATTGATCGGGCGAGCGCCGCGCATTATGCCGCGCGAAGATGAAGATGTATCCGCGTTTATCGAGGCTGTGTTCCAAGCTGAAAAAATTCGCGTAATCAATGCGGCCCAAGTACAGGAAGTGATCGATGTACAAGACACGCTAGAAGCCAAGGGCGAAAAAACCTTGCGCTATACACAGGCGGGACAGGTGCGCGAGCTTGGCTTTGATACGTTATTGATCTGCGTCGGGCGCCAAGCCAATGTGACTGGCTTTGGGGCGTCGACATTAGGCTTGGAACTCACCGACAAAGGCACCTTGGCGGTGGACGAAAAAATGCGCACGCGTTTTCCCAATGTCTATGCCTGCGGCGATGTGGCAGGCCCCTATCAGTTTACCCACATGGCCGCGCATCAGGCTTGGTATGCCGCGGTGAATGCGCTGTTTAGCCCGTTTAAAAGTTTCAACGTCGACTACCGCATTGTGCCCTGGGCAACTTTCACCGCACCCGAGGTGGCGCGCGTGGGGTTGAGCGAGCAAGAGGCGGCAGCGCAAGGCATTGACGTTGAGCTAACCCGCTATGGTATCGATGATCTCGATCGCGCTATAGCCGACGGCGAGGCACAGGGTTTTGTAAAGGTGCTAACCAAAAAAGGCAGCGATAAAATTTTAGGGGCGGTGATTGTTGGCTACCACGCTAGCGATTTAATTACCGAGTTTGTCAGCGCCATGAAACATAAAACCGGCCTGAACGATTTGCTATCCACTATCCACATCTACCCAACGGTGAGTGAGGCAAACAAATATGCCGCCGGCAATTGGAAGCGCGCGCACGCACCGGAAAGGGTTTTAGCTTGGGTAGAGAGGTTCCATCTATGGCGCCGATAAATTTATCGAGCCACCTTTAATGGGCATTTGCGTCGCGTTAGACTAGCGCGATTCGGTTGTTGGAAGAGAGTGATATGGACGTTTGGTTGCGGCCGGCATTAGTTGTAATCGATGTGCAAAAAGCCATCGACGCGCCCGATTGGGCGGCCTGCGGCCCGCGCAATAACCCAGCGGCTGAGACGGCTATCGCCAATTTGGTTGCTTATTGGCGCGAACATAAGTGGCCCATTGTGCACGTGCGCCACTCGTCGATGTCCGAGCACTCGAGTTATCACGCGCGCAGCGAGGGGTTTGCGTTTAAGTATGCGGTGACCCCCTCCAGCCATGAATTAGTGGTGACCAAGCGCACCAATTCCGCGTTTATCAATACCTCGCTCAATGCCGAACTCAAACAATTGCGCTGTGATCGTTTGGTGATGTGCGGCGTCACCACCAACCATTCAGTTGATGCCTCGGTGCGTCATGCGGCGGCGCTGGGTTACCGGGTACGTTTAGTGACGGATGCCTGCGCGGCCTTTCCACTGCGCTTGGCCGATGGTCGCGTGATTGACGCCGAGGATGTGCATACTATTTTCGCGGCGAACTTGTCGGGCGAGTATTGCGAGCTGGTGCAGTCTGATCAAATCATCGCTTGACTGGGTGTTTTTACTAAGCCGATTTTTTCAAAGGCGGTTTTTAAGGCCTCTACCGTGACCGGTTTACTGAGGTAGTGGTTCATGCCGCTTTGATAAACCGCCTCCCGGTGTTCTTGCATCGCGTGCGCCGTGAGTGCCACGATGAGCGTATCGGGCAGCATGTTGCGGCGCTCGAAATCTCGAATCGATCGAGTGGCTTCAAAGCCATCCATTTCTGGCATTTCGCAATCCATTAATACCAGATCAAAGTTGGCGTTGGGCGCGGTAACCGCTTCCAGTGCGGCGCGGCCATTTTCCACCATGCGCGGTTCTATGCCAAATTTTCCGAGCAGGCCTTTAATGACCATGCGGTTGACGTTGTTGTCTTCCGCCACCAGTACTTTTAAGTGGCTATATAAATTCCCGACGCTGGCAACGGAAGCTGCTTTGCTGGTGCGCGTTTTTATGCCGATCAGTGCGGCCAACATTTCTTTCAGTTTTTTCGGCGTTACGGGTTTTCGGCGCGCCTCAACAATACCAGCCTTGGCTAAGGCGGCTGGGTCTGGGGTATTGTCTGAGCCGAGTTGAATGGCGATGGGTACTTTTTTGTCGGCGCGGTGCTGGCTAATTTTTTTGGCCAGGGCAAACACATCTACCTCGGGCAATTCATTATCGAGATAGGCGAAGCTAAACGCTGGGCAGTCTGGCTGGTTAATCAGTGCCAGCGTCTCTGCTTCGGTTTCAGTTAAGTGCACGTGAATGCCCCAGCTCTTGCAGTGGTGGGCGATAATGTTGGCGAGGTAGGTGTTGTCTTCCACGACCAATAAGTGTTTACCGGCTAAGGCCGAAGACGGCACCGCATTATTGTCGACTGGGGCGCTGTCGGTGGCTTTGAAGCGGGCGGTAAACCAAAAGGTTGAACCTTCGCCGGCTCTCGACTCAACGCCAATCTCGCCGCCCATAATTTCGGCCAAGCGTTTGCAAATGGCGAGGCCTAAACCGGTGCCGCCGAATTTGCGCGTGGTTGAGCTGTCGGCTTGGCTGAAAGATTGGAATAGGCGCGCTAAGCCGTCGTTGTTGATACCGATGCCGCTATCGCGAATGCTAAAGCGAATGAGTGGGTTGCTGGGGTCAGACTTTTCTTCTCGCCTAGCTTCGACAATCACATAGCCTTGATCGGTAAATTTAAAGGCATTGCCAATCAAGTTGATGAGCACTTGGCGCAGTCGCGTTGGATCGCCCAGCAGGTACAGCGGGGTGGTGGGGCTGACGCTGCCGATGAGTTCTATGTGGCGTTTGTTGGCCGTTGCGCCGAACAGCTGTACGCAATCTTCAACTAAATCCTCGAGGTTAAAGGGCGACGATTCGAGCTCCATCTTGCCCGCTTCAATTTTGGAATAGTCCAAAATATCGTTGATGATATCGATTAAGGTTTCACCCGAGCGGTGAATCACATCGAGGTAGTGTTGCTGAGTGGCGCTGAGCGGTGTATCCCTGAGCAGCTCAACCATGCCGATGACCCCGTTCATGGGGGTGCGAATCTCATGGCTCATGGTGGCCAAGAATTGACTCTTGGCGCGGTTCGCGGTTTCGGCCACGGCTTTCTGCCGCTCTGATTCAATTTTTTCTTGTTTCTCTGTTAGTAGCGCCGTTTCGATTGCTTGGCGCTGCTCGATATCTTCAATCAGCGAGGTGCGCATCTGATTAAAGGCGTTGACCACGTTATCCAATTCATCTTGTTCTTCTGGGTCTTTATCGCGCTTTAATTTCAGCGGCGCCGATAAATTACTTAAGCTCATTTGGCGTGCGTATTGGGCAATGGTTTCCATGTGCCGAGTGAGCAGCGTGCGCACCAGCCACAGAATAAACAGCGAGATGATTAAGGTTTTTGTGCCCTGCAGCACGCCGATGTAGAGCGCTCGCTCCCACAACTTGCTGTACACGCTGCTTAGGCTGGCGGTGATAATCAGGGTGCCGAGTTCCTGTTCGGGTGTGTTTGGGTCGGAATACACGAGCGGGTATTCTTTTACCAAGGTGCCGCTAGTGCTCGCCTCTAGGTTGTCTAAATCCATGTTGAGGGAACTGGCGGTCATGGCTTGATCCATGTTGTTCCAGTCGCGCCACACCACCGTGACCTGCGCCACATCCTCAACTTCCAACACGCTTTGGATTTGCACGTTGAGCTGTTCTTCGTCAAAGCCCCAGAGACTTTTGGTGATGGAGGGAAGGGTACTAATACGGACTTGGTCGAGGCGTTTATTGAGCGCGTCTATGTCGTCGTGAAAGCTAACGTAAAGCTGAATCAATATCGCAAACAGCGCCATGATCGAACTACTGATAATGATCAGCGTCAGCAGGCGCGTGGCGATGGGGTTTTCGCGGCGATAGCGAGTGAAGCTAAACATTACTGGGCTATTTTTCCTTGTGCCTTGTGGTGGCGCAGATCAGGCGCCGCCTTATCGATCAAGTGTAGCAGCATCTGCCTAAATGCGAGCGCCCGTTAAATTGCCTCAAAGGCCGGTAATAGGCGGTTTAAGTAGCGGCTGCCGAGCGCTGTGGGTTGCAATCGATCGGCACTCACCAACCCTTGTTCGCGCAGCCTTTGCAAAGGCTGCGCGATGGTGGCGATGGCTAAGCCGGTGCGCTGCTGAAACAAGCTCTCCTCGACGCCGTCGTTTAAACGCAGGGCGTTCATCATAAATTCCAGCGGCAGATCCTGCGCTTCAATCAGTTCAGTGCCGGCTTCGAAGCGCTGGGCGGCGATGTTGTCTGTGCGTTTTAGGTAGTGTTCGGGCAGGCGGGTTTTCCAGTGCCGATGAATCTGCAAGCTGTTGTCGACCCAGCGGCTGAGTTTGCCATGGGCGCCGGCGCCGATGCCGATATAGTCGCCGAAGCGCCAGTAGTTTAGGTTGTGCGCGGCCTCCTTATTGGGCTTCGCATAGGCCGATATTTCATATTGCTGCAGGCCGTTTTCGCTCAGCAGTGCGCAGCCTAAATCTTGAATATCGGCCAGCGTATCTTCGACCGGTAGCACCGGTGGGCGGCGAAAGAATTCGGTGTTGGGCTCGATAGTAAGCTGGTACCAGGACAGGTGGTTGGGCGCTAGATCTAGGGCTTGGGTCAGGTCGGCACCGGCGTCCTCCGGCGTTTGCCCGGGTAGCCCATGCATCAGGTCTAGATTGAAATTGTCGAAGCCGGCGGCACGCGCCATGGCCACCGCGTCTATGGCCTCGCGACCCGAGTGGATGCGGCCTAGGTGTTGTAAATGCTGTGGGTTAAAACTCTGCACGCCGATGGATAGGCGGTTGACGCCGGCGGCGCGGTAGCCGTGGAAGCGACTTTGCTCGGCTGTGCCCGGGTTGGCTTCGAGGGTGATTTCAATGTTGGGCTCGAAGCCGAAATGGCGTTCCGCGCCTTGAATAATGTCGCCTATAGCTTGGGCACTAAACAGACTCGGCGTGCCGCCGCCAAAAAAGATTGAGCTGAGCGCTCGGTCCTGGCTACGCGCCGTCTCGTCTTGCATGTCGCGCAAGAGTGCTTGCACATAGGCCTGTTCTGGTAAATCTGGCCCGGCCTTATGAGAATTAAAATCGCAGTAAGGACATTTGCGCACGCACCAAGGGATGTGCACATAAAGCGAAAGTGGCGGCAAGCTGAGTGCCATGGTGTGGCCTTTTTAAAAATGGCGTGAAAAAGTTTAGCGCGCTTTTAATGCAGCGATGAGCAGCGCAATGGCTTGAGCGCGATGCGAGCGTCGATTTTTTTCGTCTTTACTGAGCTGGGCCGAGGCGCACTGAGCCTCTTCTACCCAGAACAGCGGGTCGTAACCAAAACCGTTACTGCCGGCGGCTTGGCGCAAAATGCTGCCGCGCCAAACGCCGTGGCAAACAATGGGGATTGGGTCGTCGGCGTGGGTGACCAGCGCTAAGACGCAGTGAAATTGCGCGCTCCGTTCAGACTCGGGTACATCGGCTAAATCAGCCAGCAACTTGGCGTTGTTGGCGGCGTCATCGCCGTGTTGGCCGGCGAAGCGGGCGGAGTAAATACCCGGAGCACCGCCCAGCGCGTCCACCGCTAAGCCGGAGTCGTCGGCAAGGGCGGGCAGGCCACTAATGCGGGCGGCGTGGCGGGCTTTAAGAATGGCGTTTTCGATAAACGACAAACCGGTTTCGTCGGCGTCCGGCACATTGAATGCCGACTGGGGCAGTAATTCTATGCCGCAGTCTTGCAACAGCGCCTGAAACTCCTTGAGTTTGCCGGTGTTATTGCTGGCCAGCACCAGCTTATCGATTGTTGACATAGAGCGTCCGGGTAAAGGTGACGTTCAAGGTTTCGCCCTGTTCGCTCAGCACCTGAATGTTGAAGTGGATGATCTCTTCGTTGCTAAACCGTAGTGGTGCTAAATAATAAGTGGCATTAGGTTCCTTCACTTGCACGAACGACAGCGGTTTCATTTGCTGCATTAAATTGGTAGCAGTGCCCGTAACGGTAGCGGTTTGACCCATGCTGTAACTGCCATCGGCATTTTTTTCCGTGACGGCTATGTTGACCAGCAGCTGGTCTTTGGCGCGGGTGAGTTGCAAACCGGCGGCGGTTTCGGGTTGCAAAAAATCGCTGGTAAAAGTGCTGAAGTGGACGCGATACTTGCCGCTGTCGAACCAGGGGTTTTGATCCATGGGTTTGGCATCAGGCACGTCTGCGGCCTGCGCTAATAAGCTCAGGCTCAAACAGAAAAATGTTATCAGGCCGCGTAGATTAGTCATGTTATTTACTCAGGTGGTAAACCGCATTCACGGCGAAAAGGTTGGGTAGAGCATTAGCTAAGGATGAAATTTTTTCGGCGCCGACAACTTGGCGCTGTAAAATTTTAATACCTTTTTCGGCGCACAGCACTTCAAAATCTTTCACCGTACAAAAGTGAATGTTGGGGGTGTCGTACCATTCGAAGGGTAGCAAATCCGATACCGGCATGCGACCTGATAAACTCAAATGCCAGCGCGCTTTCCAGTGGCCGAAATTTGGAAAGGCGATAATGCACTCGCGCCCAACCCGTAGCATCTCATCTAATACCAAATGCGGAAAGCGCATGGTTTGCAGTGCTTGGGTCATGATCACGAGGTCAAAACTATTGTCGGCAAAGTGCGGCAGGCCGGCGTCTAGGTTGTGCTCGATGACGTTGACGCCCTTGCTAATGCAGGCGTTAATTTCATCGGCGCCAATTTCTAAACCGTAACCCTGCACCTGTTTGGCGCTTGCTAGCAACTGTAACAAGCTACCATCGCCGCAACCTAAATCCAGCAGTTTGGTATTGGGCTTTACCCAGGCTTGGATAATGGAGTGGTCAATGCGCTGGCTCATTGCTTAGCCTCCGCGTGGACGGTTTGCATGAAGCGGGAAAAAACTTGCTCATAGCGTTGATCTGGCAGGAGGAAGGCGTCGTGGCCAAAATTGGATTCAATTTCCGCGTAGCAAACGGATTTATTGGCGGCAATTAACGCCTGCGCTATCTCGCGCGATCGCTCCGGCGAAAAGCGCCAGTCGGTGGTGAAGGAGACAACGCAGAAGCGCGCTTGCGCGCGGGCAAAGGCCTTGGCCGCGTCGTCCTCGTATTCGCGCGCTAAATCAAAATAATCCAGTGCCCGGGTCATCAACAAATAGGTGTTGGCGTCGAAGTTATCGGAGAACACATCGCCTTGGTAGCGCAAATAACTCTGCACTTGGAATTCCACCAAGCTGTCTTGGCCTTGGGCAAAACTGCCTGAGCGCACATCGCGGCCGAATCGCTCACCTAAACCATCGCCAGACAAATACGTGATGTGGCCAATCATGCGTGCAATCGCTAAGCCCTGTTTCGGGCTGGTGTTGTGTGCCAGGTAGTTACCGTCGCAGAAATTGGGGTCGGAGGTAATGGCGTGACGCGCGGTTTCATTGAAGGCGATGTTTTGTGCCGTGAGCTTCATGGCTGAGGCGATAACCACACAGTTTTTTACCCGGTCGGGAAGCTCAATGGCCCAGCGCATGGCTTGCATGCCGCCGAGCGAACCGCCCACCACGGCGGCCCAACAGTGAATGCCTAAGGCATCGGCGAGTTTTGCTTGGGAGTGCACCCAATCTCTGACGCGCAGAATCGGAAAGTCTGGGCCCCAGGCTTTGCCCGTGGCTGGGTTGATACTGGTTGGCCCGGTAGAGCCGGCACAGCCGCCCAAGTTGTTCAACGCCACGACAAAAAAATGGTTGGTATCGATGGGCTTGCCCGGGCCAATGTAGTGATCCCACCAACCGGGCTTTTTGTCGTCGGCGCTGTGGTAGCCGGCGGCGTGATGGGTGCCGGACAAGGCATGGCAAATCAACACGGCATTGGACGCCGTGGCATTGAGTTTGCCGTAGGTTTCGTAAACCAGTTGATAGCTGTCGAGGCTGCGGCCGCACGCAAGTGCTAGCGGTTCGGTAACCTGTAGGGTTTGTGGCGTCACAAGACCCACGGAGTTTGAGGCGCGATGTGGCAAAGTTAGCCTTCCGGTTGCGGTGTGCAAAGGCCGCAAGTCTAAGGTTGTGCTCGCCCGAGGGCAAGCCAACCTTGCTGATTACCGCGCTGGGTTTAGCCCGCCTTGTGATTGGTGCCGCTGTCTTTGTGCAACGTCACGACGTTGTTGGCGTTATCTTGCTCCGGTCTCAGCGCTTTGGTGGCGCGAATAATGCTATCTAACTCCATCAAGGCCGATTCGAGTTTGGCGATATCGGCTTTTAACAGGTCTTTCTGCTCCTGCTCAGTACGGCTTTGTAAATTCAAATTGGCTAGTTGCAGCAGCTGGTCATCGAGCAATTTTTTCTGGTACAGGTTGCGATGGTTAAGTGGCGCTAGTGTGTCTTTTAACCAGTTGTCGATATCGGTGCGCAGTTCATCCATGAGTTTTTGCGTTTCATGGGCGAGGGTACCAATAAAACGCGAGGCCAAACTTTGCTTGCTGGTGAGCAAATTACCCAAGCCGAGCGAGAATTGTTTGCCGTGGCTGCGCAGTTGATTAATGCGGGCGCGATAGCGGCGTAAGTCGAACTCGTGGCTACGCAATAATTCTGGGTTGGCATTGTTATCTTCGCGCAGGTAGATGGAGTACATCACCTTGTTGGCCTGCGCCATTTGCTCGGCCAAATTCGACAGGCAGTAATCGATGTTGTCGAAAAAGTCTTGCACCGCTTTGCCAGCGCCGAAGGTGTGCCAGCTGCTATTAAGGTTTTCCTGCACCGCTTTAATTTGCTGGTCGATGGTGGCGTGGCTCACCGGCGCCAACAGGCTGTCTTTTTGCCCGTACAACAGCCGCTCGCTGGATTTTAACGACAAGCTCTGCTTGTGAAATTGATGGTGCACGCGCTTGATGTTGGCGCGTAGTGCAGCCAAGGTTGAGCGCTGCTCTAGCCCACTGCTCGCCGCTTCAAAACTGGCGAGGTCTTTGTCGGCTGCGTACAAGCGTTCGCGCAATAAATTGCTGGTGTCTTCCATGATGGTTAATAAGTTGTTAACCAAGTGGTGGCTGGCCAGCTTCGAGCGGTTGTCGATGAGCTTTTCCGATAATATCTTCTCGAGTTTGGGCAGTTGGCTGCGGGCCAATAAAATTGGATCGCCATTGGCGCGCGCTAACAGCGCTTGTTTGGCCGACACAGTGAGCACCTGCTCCAGCGGTTGCTGTAGATAGCGGGCGGTGCTCTCGCGAATTTTATGGATGGCGAGCAATACATCTTCCTGCGGCAGTAGGTCGTCCCACAGGCTGTCTATTTTGTTCAACAGGGTAATAACTTCCGTGCTCTGGGTATGGCGCAGAATGTTAATGTGTTCGTTCCAAATTTCTAAGTCTGTGGCGGTGACGCCGGCATCGGCGCTGAGCAAGAACAGCATGGCTTGGGCACTGGCTAAGGTGCCGAGTGCAAGTTCCGGTTCGTTGCCTAAGGCGTTTAGGCCTGGCGTGTCCAAAATACGCAAACCGCGCGCGAGCAGCGGGTGATCCAAGCTCACGAGTGCATGGCGCCACACGGGTATTTCTACCTTGTCGGCGCTGTCGCGGCTCTTGCTGAGGGAGTCTGAGTCAAAACCGAGGGCTTCAGCCTCGCGCAAGTTAACCACCTTGACCTCGGCGATACGGGCCATGGCCTTGGTGACCTCAGCTTGGTTGTGCGGATCAAAATGCAGCGTCACCCACTTTTGCGGAATGCGCTTAAAAGCTGCTAGTGCCACGTTGGAGCGGCGGGTTTCAATTGGCAGTAGGCGCACGCAGCCCTTGGCAACCTCAGGGTCTCGATAGATCTCGGTTGGGCACATGGTGGTGCGACCGGGCTGAGAGGGCAGCAGGCGATGGCCGTATTCGGAAAACAGCAGGGCGTTGATCAGCTCGGTTTTACCGCGGGAAAACTCACCCACCATGGCCAGGGTAAATTGGTCTTCGTTGAGCAGGGTGCGCGCGTGAGCGAGGCTCTGCTCGGCCGACTTAGATGTGATGTTGTTGGCCTGCAGCCAGTGCACGAAAGCTTGCACTTGGGTGTTGAGTTGTTGCTTCCAGCGCTGAAATTCAGACAGCTGGCGGTAAAGTGATGCGTGATTCATAGGTTACTCGTGAGCTATGGCGCTTTGCAGTGGGTACAGCTAGCTTATTGTTCTATTTTTAGCCCCCCATTAAACCCGAATAGTCCACATCTTCAAAGTTTTGGTTATATCGAAAGGAAGCTATTAGTTTATTTTTATCACTTATTGATGAAAAAAGTCGCTAAAACTCTGTTATTTAGGGGGAGCTAACCTACAATGGCCGCCGTTGTTATCTAGCCAAAGTTGAGAGGAATCACTGTGTTAATCGCATTGGGAGCGTTAGTCGTTGGTTTAATCGTGCTGACTTGGAGTGCCGATAAGTTTATTGACGGCGCCGCGGCCGTCGCGCAGCAATTTGGTATGTCGCCCTTGCTGGTGGGTATTTTGATTATTGGTTTTGGTACGTCTGCTCCAGAAATGCTGGTATCGACCATGGCGGCGCTGGACGGCGAGCCAGATTTGGCCCTCGGCAATGCCATTGGCTCTAACATCGCCAACATCGGTTTAATTTTAGGCATCACGGCCCTGTTGGCGCCGATTGCCGTACACTCCAAGGTGGTTTATCAGGAAGTGCCGCTGATGTTGGCGGCCACCGGCCTTGGCGTTGTTGTGCTGCTGAATGGCTTTTTGGGCCAAGGTGACGGCGTTTTATTATTGGCGGCGCTGGCGGCTTACATTGGCTTTGGGGTGTGGCAGAGCGTGCGCTCGCCCGATGACGCCTTTGGCGCCGAGGTGGATGAGGCTGTGTCCCATGAGCAGAGTTTGGGCAAGGCGCTGTTCACACTGATCCTTGGTTTGCTGTTGCTGTTGGCCAGCTCCCGCTTACTGGTGTGGTCGGCCACGGAAATTGCCCTAGCGCTTGGCATTAGCGAATTGATCATCGGATTGACCATCGTTGCCTTGGGTACGAGTTTGCCCGAACTGGCGGCGAGTATTGCCAGCGTACGTAAAAACCAACACGAAATGGCCGTCGGCAATGTGATTGGCTCGAACGTGTTCAATATTCTCGGCGTGGTGGGTATTGCCGGTTTGATACACCCAGACGTGGTGGCATCGGTGGTGCTGAGTCGCGATAGCGTGGTGATGGTACTGCTGTCGGTGGCCCTGGCCGTGCTGTGTTTCCGCGCCATGAAAGGCGGAGCGATTAGTCGTTGGCAAGGTGGTTTGTTGGTGGCGGCCTACGTTGGTTACAACCTAGCGCTGGCCGCCGATGTGATATTTTCCTAGGTCAATCTAAACAGGTCTAGACCCCTAAAAATAAGCCGCGCGGCATGGCCACACTGTTGGCCAGGGCCGGCACGATAAAGCTGCTGATAATGTTCAATGTCAGCAGCACAAAAATCGGGCTTAAGTCTAAGCCACCCATGGGGGGAATCAGCCGTTGAAACGGCGTCATGATGGGTGCCAGTAGTTGCCGAATGAGCAACAGCGCCGGGTTGTAGGACTGGGGCGCAACCCAGCTGGCGATCACCATAATGATGAGCGACCAAAACAGCAGGTTAGCCAGCGACGCCAATACCGCCACCGCGCCCCAGGCCATCAGGTGGAAGGGGTTCTGAACGCCGTAACCGCTTAACAGCAACACCAGCTGGCCGAGGGCGATGGCAACGATCAGCGCCAGTACGATAGACGCGAAATCGACACCCATTAACCCGGGGATGACTTTGCGCAGCGGCATCAACACTGGGTTGGTGGCTTTAACGATGAACTGCGACAGCGGGTTGTAAAAGTCGGCCCGAGCAATTTGCAGCATCAGGCGCAGCAGCACCACCATCAGGTAGAGACCGCCTAAGGTTTGCAGTAAATAGACCAGAATTTGGCTCAAGGTATTCACGCTAGTTTCCCATTTCTTTGGCCATTTCCACGGCGCGGTTGGCGCAGCGGGTCATAGCGCGGCTAAAAATTTCCCGAATATTATCAGATTCGAAGGACTGCACCGCTTGTTCTGTGGTGCCGCCGGGCGACATGACGCGGCGGCGCAACTCGTCCACCTCGACATCGGCACCGGCGGCCAGTTTAGCGGCGCCAGCGACGGTTTGGAATGTTAGCGCTTTGGCGGTTTCACGGCTTAAGCCTTGGGCGATGCCGGCGTCGATCATCGATTCCATCATCAAGAAATAATAGGCCGGGCCAGAGCCGGACACGGCGATGACGGCGTTAATCAGCGACTCCTGCTCCACCCAAGCGGTGATGCCCACGGCCGACATGATGCCATCGACGCTGACGCGCTGGGCGGCGCTAACATTGGCATTGGCGAATAAGCCGCTGGCGCCCATACCCACTAACGAGGGGGTGTTGGGCATGCAGCGCACGATGGCTTTGTCTGCGCCGAGCCAAGCTTCATAGCTGGCCACATCGATGCCGGCGGCCACGGTAACGATTAAGGGGTTGTGTGGCATCACCGGCTTTAAGTCTTGGCACACGGCCTTCATCATCTGCGGTTTGACCGATAACACCACCACGTCGGCCTGCGCCGCTTCGCGATTGTCGGGGGTGATGCGAATACCGTATTTGCTGGCCAGCGCTTCCAGTTTACCGGTGCTGCGGTTGCTGGCGATGATGCTTTTAGGGTCAACGCCCTGCTGTACGAGGCCGCCGATAATGGCAGCGCTCATATTGCCTGCGCCGATAAAGGCGATGGTTTGGCTCATGGTCAGTTCCTTTTAAAATTCAGTGACTATAGTGGGGGCGAATGGGCGGATTTCCAGCACTAATTGGCTCAATTGCGCGCGCCAAAAATATCGGTGCCGACCCTGACAATAGTCGCACCCTCGGCGATGGCCGCCTCCAAGTCGCCCGACATGCCCATGGACAGGGTATCTAGCTCGATATTCAAGGTTTGATTGAGCTGGTCTTGCAGCTGTCGAGCTTTGGTGAAAGCGGCGCGCTGTTGGGCTGGGTCGTCGCTCGGTTTCGGTATGACCATCAAGCCCCTGAGTTTTAGCCTAGGTAGCGCCAAGACCGCTTGCGCTAGGGCTTTTAGCTCGGCCGGTGCGACGCCGCTTTTACTGGCCTCGTCGTCGATATTCACTTGCAGGCAGATGTTGAGAGGGCTCAATGCCTCCGGTCTTTGTGCACTGAGGCGTTGCGCAACTTTTAACCGGTCTACACTGTGAACCCAGTCGAATTGTTCGGCGATGGGGCGGGTTTTGTTCGATTGGATTGGGCCAATAAAGTGCCAGCAGATGGGCATCGCGGCGAGGAGGTGTTTTTTATCCAAGGCCTCTTGTAGGTAGTTTTCGCCAAAATCCCGCTGTCCGGCATCGAATGCTGCCTGTAGGCTAGCGGCGGGCTGGGTTTTGCTCACCGCTAAAAGAGCGATGCTGTCACGCTGTCGATGGGCAAGTTGGCTTGCCTGTTGCAAACGGGCCTCTACCTGCATTAGTTTGTCGGCAATCTTGTGCATATACTGGAATGGTGGTTGAGTTGGCGTTAATTGTTCACTATGTGTGCAGTGTGCGTAGGGTTTAGCTCAACGGCCTCATAGAATTACCTATTGATATCGAAAAATAAGGTCACTGTATGGATATTACCGAACTTTTGGCATTTAGCGCTAAGCAGGGCGCGTCAGATTTACATCTATCGTCTGGCTTGCCGCCCATGATACGCGTTGATGGCGACGTACGCCGTATTAATTTACCGCCCATGCAGCACAAGCAAGTACACGGCCTTATTTATGAAATCATGAACGATAGGCAGCGCAAAGATTACGAAGAATTTTTAGAAACGGATTTCTCCTTCGAAGTGCCTGGTGTGGCGCGTTTTAGGGTTAACGCCTTCAACCAAAACCGAGGCGCTGGCGCGGTATTTCGTACCATTCCGTCCAAAGTGTTGAACATGGAAGAGTTGGGTATGGGGCAGGTGTTTCGCGATATCTGCAACACGCCGCGGGGTATTTGTTTGGTAACTGGGCCCACCGGTTCCGGTAAGTCCACCACCCTTGCGGCCATGGTCGATTACATTAACGACAACAAATACCAACACATTCTTACCATCGAAGACCCCATCGAATTCGTTCATGAAAGTAAAAAGTGTTTGATCAACCAGCGCGAAGTGCATCGCGACACGCACGGTTTCTCCGCCGCACTGCGCTCGGCGTTGCGTGAAGATCCGGATATTATTCTGGTGGGCGAGATGCGTGACTTGGAGACGATTAAGTTGGCGCTAGAAGCGGCCGAAACTGGTCACTTAGTGTTTGGCACCTTGCACACTCAATCGGCGGCAAAAACCATCGACCGTATCATCGACGTGTTCCCTGCCGCTGAAAAAGCCATGGTGCGCTCGATGTTGTCGGAATCTCTACAGGCAGTAATTTCGCAAACCTTGATGAAAAAAACCGGCGGCGGCCGAGTGGCGGCGCACGAAATTATGCGCGGAACGCCAGCTATTCGTAACTTAATTCGCGAAGATAAAGTGGCGCAAATGTATTCTGCCATTCAGACCGGTGCCGCTGTGGGTATGCAGACAATGGATCAGTGTTTAGCCGACATGGTGGCTAGACGCATTATTGGCCGGGATGTGGCGCGCGAAAAAGCTAAAATTCCGGAAAACTTTTAAGAGGCTTAGGTTATGGATTTTGATCGCTTATTAAGCCTGATGGTAGAGAAGGGCGCCTCCGATTTGTTCATTACCGCTGGCGTTCCACCGTCTATTAAATTGCACGGTAAAGTTGTGCCGGTAACCACCACGCCTCTGTCGCCAGAAAAATCGCGCGAAGTGGTATTGAGTGTGATGAACGAAAAACAGCGCGCGGAATTTATCGAAGAGAAGGAATTAAACTTTGCGATTTCTGCCCGCGGCATCGGTCGATTTCGTGTCAGTGCTTTTTATCAGCGCAATTTGGCGGGTATGGTGTTGCGTCGTATTGAAACCAATATTCCAAAAATTGACGACCTTGGCCTGCCGGAAATCATCAAAGAGCTGGCCATGACCAAACGCGGTTTGATCATTTTTGTCGGCGCCACCGGTACCGGTAAGTCGACCTCGCTGGCGTCGATGATTGGTCATCGGAATAGAAATTCCAAAGGCCATATTATTACCATTGAAGACCCGATTGAATTTATTCATCAGCACCAGGGCTGTATTGTGACCCAACGCGAAGTGGGCATTGATACCGATAGCTTTGAAATCGCATTGAAGAACACTCTGCGTCAGGCGCCCGATGTAATTTTGATTGGCGAGGTGCGCTCGCGCGAGACCATGGATCACGCCATCGCCTTCGCCGAAACCGGTCACTTGTGTTTGTGTACCTTGCACGCCAACAACGCCAACCAGGCGCTAGACCGGATTATTCACTTCTTCCCGGCCGATCGTCACTCGCAATTGTGGATGGATTTGGCGTTGAACTTGCGCGGCATTATCGCTCAGCAATTAATTCCAACACCGGATGGCCTCGGGCGCCGCGCCTGTTTGGAAGTATTGCTGAATACGCCCTTGGCGCAAGATCTGATTCGCAAAGGTTCGGTGCACGAGCTTAAACCGCTGATGAAAAAGTCTACCGAACTGGGTATGCAAACCTTCGATCAGGCGCTCTATGATTTGTACGACCGCGGTGAGATCACCTACGAAGACGCCCTCTCTTACGCCGACTCACCCAACGATCTGCGCCTGTTGATCAAGTTGGGCTCGGAAACCGATGCGGAATACCTCAGTAATGCAGCCGATGAACTAACCATCGAAAAAGAAGAAACCAACAATGGCAGAATGTATTAATTTTTTGCCAACGCGATAAACAACAAAGCCTCCAGATGGAGGCTTTGTTGTTTCCGAGTCCCGTAAAATAAGCCTGTAGCCTGTAGCCTGTAGCCTGTACTTGTAGCTTGTAGCTTGTAGCTTGTAGCTGTTAGCTGTTAGCTGTTAGCTGTTAGCTGTTAGCTGTTAGCTGTTAGCTGTTAGCTGTTAGCTGTTAGCTGCCACATGCTCATTCAACCAACTTTCTAAAATTAACCGCGCGGCAATGGAATCTATCGGATCGCTTTTATAGTGACCTTTGTGGCCGCGCTCTTGCGCCTCTGCTTTAGCTTCGCGCGTGCTAAGCCGTTCATCCCATAGCGCCACTTGGGTGCCAAAGCGGCCATGTAGCCGGTTGCCAAACTTTCGCGCCCGAGTGGCTAGCTCGCTTTCGCTGCCGTCCATGTTTAATGGCAAGCCAACGAGCAGTAGTGACGGTTGCCACTGCTGCAGTAGTCGCTCTATGTCTAACCAGTTAGGTATGCCGTCTTTGGCTTTTAGTGCCTGTAATTCCCGCGCAGTGTTGGTCAGGGTTTGGCCGTAGGCGACGCCAATATTTTGGGTGCCGAAGTCGAAGGCGATGATGGTTTGCGTCACGCATGACCTACGTGATTGGATAGCAAGTTCAGATCGAAACCGAGCATCTTTGCCGCCGCAGACCAGCGCAAATGGGCCGGTGTATCGAACAGCAATGAATCGTCGCCATCGAGAGTAATCCAGGCGTTGTTGGCAATTTCGTCTTCCAGCTGCCCAGCTTCCCAGCCCGCATAGCCCAGTGCCACTATGGCCCTGGTGGGGCCGTGACCGGCGGCCATGGAGGCGAGGATGTCTTTCGATGCGGTGAGGTTGACCTTGTCTGATATGGCAATGGTCGAGTCCCACTCTTGGCCCTGGGGGTGGAGCACAAAACCGCGCTCTTTCTGTACCGGGCCGCCGGAGAACACCGGCTCATTGGCGAGCTCTTGGTCGGTGACTAAATCCAACTGCTGGAAAATATCGCCCACATTGATATCGCTTAGCGGGTGGTTCAGTACTAAACCCATGGCGCCATCTTCGCTGTGGTCGCAGATATAGGTGATTGAGTGGTTGAAGTAAGGGTCTTGCAGGCAGGGCATAGACACTAAAAAGCGGCCTTTGAGGCTACCTGCTTTCAACTCATCTCGATTAATTTTTTTAGATTTACTCATAGCATCAGTATGGGGTTAGTCGACGAAAAAACAAGCGACTAATTTAGCGCTTCGCGCGATTTCAGGCCGCTTATTTCAAAGCTAAGTGAGCGCACAATTTCCAGGTGGGTGTGATCTTTAAGTACATCCAAGGGAATGGGCGCGAAGGGTGAAGCGTCGCGGATGATGGCCATTGCCGCATCGTCGAGTAGACGATAGCCCGAGGGCGAGGTGATCTCGAGCCGATCTATTTGGCCATCCGGTTTGATCCGGACTGCGATAGTCAGCGTGCCAAAAATTTCTTTGCGCAAGGCTTCCTCGGGGAAGTTGCGGTTGCCGACAAACTCGACTTTGTCTGTCCATTTCAGTAGGTAGGCAGCTTCGGCCGAGCTCTTGGTGGCCACGGAGGTGAGGTGCCTCACTCTCGGCCGCTTGGCGTATTGCTGGCGCTGGCGATCGATTTCCGCCATTAGGCTGGCAATTTCCTCGTTGTAGTTGGGTCGCTCCTCAATTTCGCCATCGCGCTCTTCCTGCTCCGGCGTGGGTTGGTCTAGCTGCAGGCTGGCGCTGTGGCTGCTCTTGCTGGTGGTGGTCACCAGCTGGTCGTCGCGCCTTTCGCTGGGCTTGATTTGGCGCTGCTGGGGCATGGGGTTGACGTCGTTGATGGATGGCGCGAAGAACTCGGCCGACTGATCCGTGGTTTGAGCTTTGGCTTCGTCGATAGTGCCGCTCGCCTCTTGATCCTGTTGAGCTAGAAAATCCGCTTTCTCTGGCGCCGTTGCACTTTTGTGGTTTGCCAGCGTTATTTCCAAGGTTGGCATTTTGCCGCCGGCGGGATCGATACTGAAGCCAACACCCAAAATCACCAATGCGTGAAAGGCTATGGCGACAAACAAGGTAAAGGTCAGCCGATCGCCTTGGCTCTCGCTATTTGTTACCCCAGGGGCGGTGGGCGCTAGCGCTTCACTCATGGTGCTATTTAGCCTCTAAACGCTTGGCGATTGCGGCGATGAGCAGCCCGCCAATATCGGTATCAAAGGCGTTATTGATTTCCCGCGCACAGGTTGGGCTGGTGACATTGATTTCGGTTAAGTAATCGCCAATGACATCGAGGCCAACGAACAGCAGGCCTTTGGCGACGAGGCTAGGTGCCACCTGTGCGACAATCCAACGGTCCCGCTCCGACAGCGGCTGCGCCACGCCTGTGCCACCGGCGGCCAAGTTGCCGCGGGTTTCGCCTTGGCTGGGTATGCGCGCGAGGCTGTAGGGCACGGGTTCGCCGTCGATGACCAGTATGCGCTTGTCGCCGGCCTTGATTTCCGGCAAGTAACGCTGCGCCATAATGGTCTCTGTGCCGAAATGGGTGAGGGTTTCGAGAATCACACCGACATTGGGGTCGTCCGCCTTTACTCGGAATATGCCGCTACCGCCCATGCCGTCGAGTGGCTTAAAAATCACGTCGCTGTGGGTTTTATGGAATTCGCGTAGCAGCTTGTTATTGCGGGTCACCAATACCGGTGGGCAGCAGTCTGGAAATTGGGTGGCAAATACCTTCTCGTTGCAGTCGCGCAAGCTTTGCGGGTCGTTAACCACCAGTGCACCCTGGCGCTGCGCCGCCTCGAGGATGTAAGTGCTGTACACATACTCGCTGTCGAAGGGAGGGTCTTTGCGCATGAGCAGTACGTCGAGCTCGCCCAGATTCAGTGGCACTGGCTCGTCGGCCTGATACCAGTGGTTGGGTTGGGTGTGGGCGTCGGCATTGACCTGAAGGCGGCGACCGAGACCTTTGGCTGCGCCCTGATCTAGCCATAGGTCGCCCTGCTCAAAGCCGATAACTTCCCAGCCAGCGGCAAGGGCAGCTTGCATGAGGACGACGGTGGTGTCTTTCTTCGGGTTGAAGGTATGGATGGGGTCCATAACGACACCTAAGCGAATTGTCATAGGTTACCTCATGTTTGGCGCGCAAAATTAGTTCTTTAGGCTGAGGGAAGACTGGCTTGAGTCGTCCTTGAGTTGAAGGATAACGTCATCGGCTTTTTAGAGCTATAGGGTGCGTCACGTTGCGGGTAAATTCCCATTTTATTCAGGCGCTTATAGCGTAAGCTTAACAACTGTGTTAAAACATTCAGTCGGCGGTCACTTCGTCGAAAATCCAGGTCAGTCGTCATATTTTCTTGGGACTGCTATGCTGATCGTGCAACGATTAGCCGCCTTTGGTATGAGGCCTGGTCGAGGTACAAATTAAAGCGAAAGGCACACATACATTATGGACGTCAATCTGGAAAGCCTGAAAGTTATGGTGATCGACGACAGTAAAACGATTCGTCGAACGGCAGAAACATTACTGAATAAGGCCGGTTGCACTGTCATTACAGCAACCGATGGTTTTGATGCGCTGGCGAAGATCGCCGATACACGGCCTGATATCATCTTTGTGGATATCATGATGCCGCGTTTAGATGGCTATCAAACTTGTGCTCTTATTAAGAACAATAGCGAGTTTAAATCGACTCCAGTAATCATGCTATCGAGCAAGGATGGCCTTTTTGATAAGGCTAAAGGCAGGATAGTAGGCTCTGATCAATATTTGACCAAGCCATTCTCAAAGACGGAACTGCTTGGTGCTATCCAGACCCACGTGGGTCAGGCAAAAGCATCTTAAAGAAGGGTTGGCTTAGCCGCCCACACGTCAATAACAAAAACGAGATGTTCCCGGGGGACCTATGGCAAAAGTGCTAATCGTCGACGATTCACCCACAGAAACTTACAAGCTGACGAGTATTCTCGAGAAAAATGGCCATGCCGTCATTACCGCCGAGAACGGTGAGCAGGGTGTTGCTGTCGCGAAAAAAGAGCGCCCAGATTTGGTGTTAATGGACATTGTTATGCCTGGCCTCAATGGTTTTCAGGCAACTCGCCAGCTTAGCAAGGCGAGTGAAACGGCGCATATTCCCGTTATTATTGTCACCACTAAAGATCAGGAAACTGATCGCGTTTGGGGCATGCGTCAGGGGGCAAAAGCCTATTTGACCAAACCCATTAGCGAAAAGACCTTAGTGCAAGCTATTGCTGACGCAATGGCCTAGGCATTGAATTAATTGGTGTAACGAGGAATTCATGTCAGAGCCACAGGCAAAGGAATCAAGAGCTTTTCAGGCCTTAGTTGAGCTTGCTGGCCGCAGTAAGCACTTCGCTCGAGGTTTGCCAGCCCAGGTTGCTATTAAGCCGCATTGGAGTGGAATCGGTTTTTCACTGATGGGGCGGCGTTTCGTTGCACCTATGGATGAAATTAGTGAAATGCTCGAAGTGCCACCTTACACGCGATTGCCCGGCGTTCAGCCTTGGGTGCGCGGTGTTGCGAACGTGCGTGGTCGCTTGTTACCGCTGTTTGACTTGGCGGCTTTTTTTGGTTCAAAAATTTCCAGCCATCGCAAACAGCGGCGGGTTTTGATTCTTGATCGAGATGAACTCTATTCCGGTTTAATCGTCGACCAAGTATTCGGTATGCAACATTTTCCCGTCGATACTTTCCATGAAGATGGCACTGACTTGCCTCAGGCCTTGTCGCCTTTTGTCAGTGGTGCTTATCGTCAGGGCGAGAACCAATGGAATGTTTTTAGCCCGGCGAGTTTAGCCGGCGAGCCGCGTTTTGTGAACGCGGCAGAAGATTAACCACTCAAACGTATTTTTAAGCGGGCTTGCCCGCTGAAATTTTTTAGTCACACGCAACGTTGGTCAGGAGCGTAGCATGAAGAATGAAAGAAGGGGCATAGTCGCATCTATGCGAAGCAACCCAGCGATGGCTTTTTTAGCCCTCGCTCTGTTGGTTGTACTTGTACTGATGGGTGCGAGTTTCTATATGGTGCAACAAAACACCGCGAAAGATCAGAGTTATCTGCAATTAACCGCTGAATTGCGCGCCCTATCATTCCGCGTTACCTCGCTGGCTCGTGAAGCCACCTCGGGCAACGAACAGGCCTTCCCTGAATTAGCCAAGGTGATCACTGAAATGGGCGGTCTGTGGGACAGGCTGCGCGCGTCGGATATCGATACCCGCACAGCGCTGGCGGAAGAGTTCGCTGGTTTCGACGCCATTTGGCAGAGTGTGAAGGCCAGTTCTAACGCCATCGTAACCAACAAAGACACCATCATCTTCCTAAACGATGTGGCTATTACGCTGAATGAATCTCTGCCAGAACTGCAGGCGGAACATAATAATATCGTTGAAATTCTGTTGGAAAGCGATGCTCCTGCCGACCAAGTATCGGTTGCCCAGATGCAGTCTTGGCGTGCTGAACGTATTGGTCGAAACGTGGATAAAATGCTCCGTGGTGGTACCGATGCGGATCAGGCCGCCGATCAGTTCAACCTGGATGCCAACTTGTTCGGTAAGGTGCTCTTAGGTATGAAGAGCGGCGATGCTGCGATGAGCATTTCGCGTGTAACCGAGCGCGAGGCGGTCGGAAGCTTGGATGAAATTTCTGAGTTGTTTGAATTCGTAAGCAGCTCGATTCGCGAAATATTTGAAGCATCTCCGGCACTGTTTAAAGCCCGGCAGGCAACTAACCAAATTCTCGATGACTCGCCTCGCTTACTAGAAGCATTGACCAATCTTTCTGACAAGATTGTTATCAATGCCGGCGATCGTCAACCAAACAACTTAACCATCGCTATTCTCGGTTTGATCGGTGTAATTGCCATTGTTGCCATCGGTTTCCAATGGTCCCAGGGAACGCGCCAGCGACTGGTAGTGGAAGAAGAGACCAACGAACGTAACCAGAACGCGATTTTGCGTCTACTTGATGAACTTGCCGACCTTGCAGATGGTGACCTGACAACCACTGCCACGGTAACGGAGGACTTCACCGGTGCGATTGCTGACTCCATTAACTTCACCATTGACCAACTGCGTGTACTGGTTTCTCGAATCAACGAAACGGCTGTGAACGTATCGTCTGCGGCACAGGAAACCCAGCAAACAGCATTACATCTGGCCGAAGCATCTGAACACCAGGCGCAAGAAATTGCTGGCGCCTCCGCGGCGGTAAATGAAATGGCTGTGACCATTGATCAGGTATCTGCGAACGCCGCCGAATCGGCCGCGGTAGCGGAGCGGTCGGTATCGATCGCGAGCAACGGTGCAAAAGTGGTACAGAACACCATCCACGGGATGGATACCATTCGCGAACAGATTCAAGACACCTCGAAGCGTATTAAGCGACTGGGTGAATCGTCACAGGAAATTGGTGACATCGTATCGCTAATTAACGACATTGCTGACCAAACCAACATTCTGGCACTTAACGCTGCGATTCAGGCATCGATGGCGGGTGACGCTGGTCGAGGCTTCGCGGTGGTAGCGGATGAAGTACAGCGTCTTGCGGAACGTTCTGCTGCGGCAACAAAGCAGATTGAGGCGCTGGTTAAAACGATTCAGAACGATACCAACGAAGCGGTAATCTCGATGGAACAAACCACGGCCGAAGTGGTACGTGGTGCTCGCCTTGCGCAGGATGCGGGTGTGGCACTGGAAGAGATTGAAAACGTATCGTCCAGCTTGGCGGAATTGATTCAGAACATCTCCAACGCTGCGCGTCAGCAGGCCTCATCGGCCGGCCACATTTCTAACACGATGAATGTTATTCAAGAGATTACCTCGCAAACATCGGCTGGTACCTCAGCAACGGCTCAGTCGATTGGTACCCTAGCGGAGATGGCGCTCGACTTACGTGAATCGGTAGCGGGCTTCAAGTTACCGGAAGAGCTGAGCGGCTCTTACAATGAAGATGCGTTGACCCTAGACGATACCGTAGAAGATGACGACGAAGTGAGCTTTGATCTCGACGGCGAGTTTAATGCCGAGCTGAGTAGCTTAGATCTCGATAGCGCGCAAAAAGCGTAAGTTAGGCGGGACTTAGCAGCGTGGTGTGGTCGTTGCGGGCGTTGCCCGAATTGTCAGATACGGAGTTTCAGCAATGGAGTAAATTGCTGGAAGATCGCACTGGTATTCAGGTTGCGCCGCATCAGCGTGCCTTTTTGCAGACCCAGATTGCCAGTCGCATGCGCGAGTTGGATTGTGCGGACTACCGAGATTACCTCAGTCAGGTTATTGATGGGCTGCAGGGCATTGTTGAGTGGTCGGTGCTGGTCGATCGATTAGTAGTCAAAGAGACCAGCTTTTTTCGCCATCGTCCGTCTATCGAATACGTTCGCCGTTTAGTCCAATCGCGCATCGATAATCAGTCGCTCAGTGGTAGCTTTGACATTTGGAGCGTAGGTTGCGCCACCGGCGAAGAGCCCTATACCTTGGCTATGGTGACCAACGACTGTTTTGAGCTGGGGGCGCTAGAGCCCTATTTTGGGGTTACCGCAACGGACATTAGCCTGCCCTCGCTACAAAAGGCGAGATTGGGTTTATATCCGGCGAGGCGGGCCGAATTAGCGACCCAACAAGAGCGCGCAAGATACTTCACCGCCGCGGGAAATAACCTGCAGGTGGTCGATAAAATACGAGATCGTGTGTGTTTTACACATGGCAATGTGCTGGAGATCAGTAAGATGCCGGCCGTGCCCATGGATGTGATTTTTTGCCAGAACTTATTAATTTATTTTCGCCGTTGGCGGCGTAGAGAAATTCTCAATCTCTTGGTGGAAAGGTTAAAGCCAAACGGCGTTTTAGTTGTCGGGCTGGGCGAGATCACAGACTGGAATCACCCTAAATTGAAGCGCGTAGGCGGCGATGAGATTCAAGCCTACATGCGTATCGCCACCGGCAACGCCGGCGGCTAAAGAAGAGAGGACGGCCCATTGGGAGACAACCGTAACTTTGCAGCCCTGGATTGGGTGATAGGAGAAATTGGCGAGTCGCTTAAGCAGGCGCGCCAAGCTCTCGAGGCCTATGTTGAAAACTCGAAAGACGCTACCCGTATTCGGTTTTGCTTAACTCACATCCATCAAGTGCACGGCTCCCTTAAAATGGTGGAGTTCTATGGCGCAGCGCTGATGGCTGAAGAGATGGAGCAGCTGGCGCAAGCATTAATGAATGGCTTGGTTAAAAATGAGTCCGAGGGGCAAGAAGTCCTGATGCGGGCCATTTTGCAGTTGCCGCTCTATCTAGAACACATAAAAAACAGCCGTAAAGATCAGCCCGCAATGGTGCTGCCATTATTGAATGATTTACGTGCCGTGCGTGGCGAAAGTTTGCTCACCGAAACCCAGCTGTTTACGCCCGACATGAGCGCGGCAAAGAAAATTACCGGCCAGCGCATTCCGCTTGCAGAAGACGCCAAACAATTTGTCGTCATGGTCACTAAGCTGCGGCAGATGTATCAAATGGCCGCCGCGGGTGTTATTCGCGGCGTCAAAGCCGATGAAAGTTTAGCCTACCTACAAAAAGTTTTTAGCAAACTTCACAAGCTAACGCAGGGTACTGCGCGTCAACCGCTGTGGGAAATTTCGCTCGCGCTGATTGAAGGTTTGCAAAACGACTCAATTGAAGCCAGCGTCTCCGTTAAAAATCTACTGCGCCAACTCGATCGCGAAATAAAAGTGCTTTCAGTACATGGCTTGAAGGCATTAAAGGCTGGTTCGCCACACGAACTGCTAAAGAATTTACTCTATTACATTGCCCGCGCTGAATCGCGCACGCCCCAGCTGAGCAATATCAAAGCAAAGTATCGTTTAGACGAAGCGCTGCCAACTGAAAAATCGGAAGACCCGGACGCCGAAGATTTGCTGAGTGGCCCTGATGGCGATGCCATGCGCAGTGTTGTGGCCGCTATTGGCGACGAGCTCGATATCATCAAGCACGCCATGGATATGTGCCTAACCGGTGAAAACTCGACGGCCTATGTTCAAGACGCCCTGCCGGTGTTGAAGCGCGTAGCCGACACCCTTGCGGTGTTGGGCTTAGGTTCGCTCAGGCAAAAAATCTTAGCGCAGACATCGGTGCTCGATCGCGCTATTCAGCAGCCCGATACCCTAACCCACGAGGTGTTAATGGGGGTTGCCGGCGAAATTATTGATGTTGAAAACGGGCTGCAAAACCTAGCGCGAAATGCAGGTACCGCCACCGGTCAAGTGCCCTTGCGCGATATCAATTTGAACGAAGCGCAAGAGCAGGTGTTGCGTGAGTGTCGCAACGGTTTAGAGCAGGCCAAAGATGCAGTCATCGAATATATCGCGTCTCAGTGGGGTCAGTCGCACCTAGGTAACGTACCCAACATGCTGCGCGAGATTCGCGGCGGTTTAGACATGGTGCCGCTACCGAGGCCGGCTCGAATTATTGGTGCTTGCGCGCGTTTTGTCGAAGAAAAATTGCTGGGTGCAAACACGCCACCCGAATGGTCAACCTTAGATATTTTGGCCGATGCAATTACCAGTGTTGAATATTATTTAGAGCGCCTCGGTGGCGACCTAGAGGAAGATGATGACCTTCTGCTCAGTGTTGCGGAAGAGAGTGTTGAGGCCTTAGGTTACGCCGTTGCGGCCAGCAAATTAAAAACTGAGGCTACCCCAGCATCGAGCAATGCAGAGAGCGTCTTGAAAAAGATGGCCGGCGTCGAAGATGTGGATATGAATGTGCCTGTGCCGGAAGCGGCAAAGCCCTCGGCAAGCACGGAAGCCCCTAGCGTTGAATTAGGCCAGGCGCTTGAAGATAACGAAACAGACGACGCAGGTGCTGATCTCAAAACAGCTCCACAATATGACGCTGAACAGACCGACGCTGAATCGATTGAGCTGGAAGATTCCGCCTTTGAGCCTGTTAGTGAGCCGCATGATCCAGTTGAGGCCACCGTTACCCCCGTCGCCGAAACCGTTGTCGATGATGAAGACGAAGTCGACGAAGAAATTCGTGAAATCTTTATCGAAGAAGCAGAAGAGGTTATTGAAACAATCAATGAATTCTTCCCGCGCTGGAAGGAAGATTTCAATGATCAGGAAGCGCTCACAGAATTTAGGCGGGCATTCCATACACTGAAGGGTTCGGGCCGCATGGTTAAGGCCATGGACATCGGTGAGCTGGCGTGGTCCATCGAAAATATGCTGAATCGCATTATCGATGGCAGCATCGAGCCGAACACCATTCACCTGGATCTAATTGAGCGAGTGGTTGCCCTTTTTCCCGGCATGATCAATGCTTTCCAAGAGAAAAAGCCGGTGCCAGACCAAGTGGCAGCGACTCAGTATCGCGAGTGGGCTGAGAGTTTATCGAAGGGCAATATTCCCGCCGAGTTGTTGGCTGGGGTCGAGCCAAGTGCGCCAGCGCCCGTTGTCGAAGATGACGATAACGAGCCGGACTCCATGCTTTGGGAAATATTTGGTTCCGAAGCTAACACCCACCTCGAAGAGGTGGAAGCTTTCGTGCTCGAAATGCAAGAGCAGGCGCCTTTATATACCCCGCCCAGCGAAAACCTACAGCGCGCCTTGCATACCTTAAAGGGTAGCGCGCATATGGCAGATGTAGCATCGATTGCTGAAATGGCGACGCCGCTAGAGCGCTTCGTAAAAGAATTGCGCTCTTACCAAGTCAATATCGATGAGGACATTCTGCAGCTCATTGGCGACGCCGTTACTTATACCCGCGCCGCGCTGGAAAATATTTCCGCCGGTAGGGAAGTCGAGTTTCCACATTTGCAACAGTTTATTGCGCGTGTGGCCGAGCTAAAAGAGCTGTCGGTTGGTCCGCTTATTCGCCAGCAAGAAGCCGAAATTCAGGGTAAGAAAAAAGTAGATCCTGAATTGCTTAGCATTTTTATGGCGGAGGAAATGAATCTTCTATTGGGTGCCGATGACATGCTTCGCGCCTGGCAGGAAGAGGGTGTTGTCGCCGAACAAATGGCGGCCCTGTGTCACGAGTTAGAAAATTTAGAGCGCGGTGCCGAACACGCCAACCTTGTGCAGATGAGCGGCTTGAGTGGTCAGCTTAAGCAAGTGTACGAAGGTGTAGCGGCTGGTCAGGTTACGATTGATGAGGTTGGGTATGGCATTTTACATACCGGCCACGATGCCTTGTTGGACATGGTTGATGCGGTAGCTGCCGGTCAGAATATCGCCCCCGTTTCCGATGATATTATGGTGTCTTTAGTCTCCTTGGCACCGATTGAGCTGGAGGGTGAAATTCCCGCTGATCTTTTGCCGGAAGAATCGGAAGAAGACATTGTTTTTACGCTGCCTTCGGAAGCGCTGGAAGCCGAGCCAGAAAGCGAAGCAGACATCAGCTTAGATTATTCTTCGAACGACTCTGTTATCGAACCCGAGGAATTAGAGCTTTCCCTGCCTGATGTTCAGGATGTCGAGCTGGAAGCCGAAGACGATCCTACCCCGTTTATTATTGAAAGCTATGACCAAGTTATTGAAACAGAAGATACCGGGTTAAATATACTGGAAGCAGAAGCAGAAGCAGAAGCAGAAGCAGAAGCAGAAGCAGATTCACCCAGTGTTTCAGTAACTATTGAAGAGCACGACTCGGATATTGCCGAAGAAGAAATTGATCCGGAAATTTTTGAAATTTTTCTGGAAGAAGCGGATGAACTACTCGAAGAAACGGATCACGCTATTAATGGATGGTCTGAAGATTGGGCCAGCAGTACCTATTTAGATGAGCTGAAGCGAATCCTGCACACCTTAAAAGGTGGTGCTCGTCTGGCTGGTCTCACAGGCTTGGGTGATATTTCTCATGAGTTCGAAACCTACTTAATAGGCAGAGAAAACAACGGTGTTGAAGTTGACGCACAGCTGTTTGAGGTAATGCATCAGTATCAAGATCTCTTGTTAAATGGCACTGAGAAGGTCAGGGTCGCGGTACAAAGCTATGAGCCCGAAGGCCTAGCCGAAGCTATGCGTGCCATCGATAAATCGGCAAAAACCGATTTGTCGTCACTGGGCGCGGCGGAAGAGAGCGCCGCGGCTGCGACACAGCCCTCAGCTAATGATGAAGACGATCAAGCCGCAGATGCGGAGCCGCCACAAGTTGTTGCAGATAGGGTTGAGCCAAAACCGGCACAACAACCTAGCCAGCAAGTCGTGCCGCATAAATCTTATACCTCTGCGGATGTTATCCCGTTTAATCCTCGCGCACCGGCGCCCTCGGTGGCCGGCACTAAGTCGAAAGAGGCAAGCAAGCAGAGCAGGGCTGCAGCGCAGCTAGCCGTTAAGCGCAATCAACCTCAGGAAGTGGTAAAAATATCCGCGGATCTGCTGGAAGACCTCGTAAACCTCGCCGGTGAAACATCTATCTCGCGCGGTCGAATGGAAGAGCAGGTTAGTGAGATTGGCGTTGCCATTGACGAAATGGAATCCACCATTTCGCGTTTGCAGGAACAGTTACGCCGCTTAGATATTGAAACCGAAGCGCAAATTATTTTCCGTCAAGAACAATTGCAAGATACGGAAGATTTCGATCCGCTAGAAATGGATCGCTACTCGCAGTTGCAACAGCTCTCAAAGTCTTTGATCGAGTCGGCGTCGGACTTGCTGGATTTGAAGAGCACGCTGACCGATAAAACCCGTGACGCCGAAACGCTTTTATTGCAGCAGTCGCGCATTAATACCGATTTGCAAGAGGGCCTCATGCGCTCGCGCATGGTGCCATTTTCACGCTTGGTGCCAAGGCTGCGCCGTATTGTACGCCAGGTCGCCACGGAGCTAGATAAACAAGTAAGTTTCGAACTGGATAACGCCGAAGGCGAAATGGATCGCTCGGTGTTGGAGCGCATGGTTGCGCCTTTAGAGCATATGCTGCGCAATGCAGTGGATCACGGGATTGAAGATGCCGCTGGCCGTCAGGCAGCAGGCAAAGATAGCGAAGGACGGATTGTTTTAAGCTTGGGTCGCGAAGGTGGCGACGTGGTACTGCGGTTAGCTGACGATGGTCGGGGCATTAATCTTGATCGGGTAAAAGCTAAGGCCATCGAGCGCGGTTTAATGGCGGCGGATGCAAAGTTAAGCGATCAGGAAATCATGCAGTTTATTTTGTCTGCGGGTTTTACTACCGCCGAGAAGGTCACACAAATTTCCGGTCGCGGCGTCGGCATGGACGTGGTGCACTCGGAGATTAAACAGCTAGGCGGTGCGATGTATATCGACTCGCGCTATGGCGAGGGCACAGAGTTCGTTATTCGCTTGCCGTTTACGGTATCGGTAAACCGCGCCTTGATGGTGTTAATCGGCGACGACCGCTACGCTATCCCGTTGAATACTATTGAAGGTATTGTGCGCGTCAGCCCATTCGAGTTGGAGCATTATTATCAAGACGCAGATGCGCGCTTTGAATACGCCGGCGAAAATTATCGCGTGCGCTATTTGGGTAATATGCTTAATAAAGATCTAAGGCCTAAGTTAGAAGGCCATGCATTGCCGCTACCGGTAATCTTGGTGCGCAGCTCTGAACACGCGGTGGCCTTGCAAGTTGATACGCTAATGGGTAGCCGGGAAATTGTGGTAAAGACCTTGGGCCACCAATTCAGCACCGTGCAAGGTTTATCCGGTGCCACGGTTATGGGTGATGGTAGTGTTGTGGTGATTTTGGATCTACACGCCATGATTCGTAAGGAGGCGGCGCTTAGTCTTACACAGGCGCAGTTGTTAAACGCACCATCGTCGGTAGACGAGGAGGATTCTGCGCGCCTAGTCATGGTGGTGGATGACTCGGTAACGGTGCGTAAAGTAACCAGCCGGTTCCTGGAGCGCGAAGGCTATAACGTGATTACCGCAAAAGATGGCGCCGATGCGTTGAGGATTTTACAAGATGTTATCCCCGATGTGATGTTGCTGGATATTGAAATGCCGCGCATGGATGGCTTCGAAGTTGCGAAAAATATTCGCTCGACCAGTCGCTTGAAGCACATTCCCATCATTATGATCACCTCGCGCACTGGTGATAAACACCGCGAGCGCGCCTTTAGTTTGGGGGTCAATAAATATATGGGTAAACCCTATCAAGAGGATGGCCTGTTGGCCAATATTCGCGAGTTGAGTGGTGAGAATCAACACTAACTCACCAGCGCGTGACAGTGGATTCAAGGAAGAGTCAGTTTGAAAGATCAATTACGAATCGGGTTGTTGTTGGAATGTCCCGATTTGAAAGGAATTTACAATAAGGTCATTGTTGAGCAAGGTTATCTGGTTAGCGCTGTTCTGGACTGCAATAAGCGCGAAAATATCGATGCCATTATTGCCGATGCTTGGGTGGTTGTTCTCGATGGCGAGGGCGAAAATCCGGCCGCTGAAGATTGGCTGAAAAGCCTTGATGTACCAGTGATTTTTGACGATGGCCAGTTTGTGCAAGATGCTAATTGGCACCGGCGAGTGTCGAGTAAGTTGCGTCAAATCCCAGGCATGGTGAATGTGGCAAGTAGGGTCGAAGTGCCGGATGAGGTATGGGTATTAGCCGCGTCAACCGGCGGGCCCGCGGCGGTGAAGTTATTTTTAAGCGAGTTGCCTTTAGGTCTGAATATCGCGTTTATTTACGCGCAACACATTGATCAAGGTTTTGATGTCAACCTTGCTCAGGCAATCAGCAAGGGCACAAAGTTTTCGGCGATTTTGGCCGTGAATGGCGCTGTGATTGCGAACAATCAAGTATTGATTATAAGGCCAGATGAGCAGGCGGAGGTTCAGGCGAACGGATCGCTCGTGGTAAACCCGAAGCCTTGGTCTGGTAGCTATAAACCGGCTATCAATCAGATAGTCGCAAACGTAGCGTCAATATACGGTGCCAAGTCCGGTGTTATTGTGTTTACCGGCATGGGCGATGATGGCAAGGCGGCGGTTCGCCTCATGCGTCAACAAGGTGGTACAGTTTGGGCGCAGTCGGCGATTAGCTGCACCGTGTCGAGTATGCCCGACGAAGTGCGCGGCACCGGTGTGGTGAGCTTTGAGGGCGATCCTAAGGCCTTGGCCGCTGAGTTTGTCGCTCGTAAACAGCTATCGTTAAGGCAGTAGGATTGGTTTTACCCGGGTAGGGTGCATTTAATAGAACTCAGGCAAAAATATGAAAGCAAAAGCAGCCATCGAAAATCAAATGGCCATGGATATCCCAAGCCTTATCTTGCCCATGAGCGAGCATGCGATGCTAGCGCCTACCGTTTCAATTGCGGAAATTGTTCCCTATGCTCGTCCCGAACTCGTTGCCGATGCGCCCGAGTGGCTGTTAGGGGTTTTTGAATGGCGCAAGCAAAAACTGCCGTTGATTTCATTGGAAGCGCTGCGCGGCGAAGCCATTGGCGACATTGGCCCACGCACCCGTATCGCCGTTTTTAATAATACCGGCGTTAACGACGATTTGCCTTTTTTTGCCATTCAGACCCAGGGTATTCCGCGCTTGAGTCGCGTGTTGGCCAGTATCATCCATGAAGTAGAAGGCGTGCAGACGATGCCATTCGAGCGTATCCGCGTCGACCTAGAAGGTGAGATCTGCTCCATTCCCGACGTGGGGGCGCTGGAGCAGGTAATTTTGGATTACCGCCGAAACGGCGGCGCCATTTAATTTGGTCGCGTTAACCCAGTGGCGCAAAACCGGCCAAATATAACCATCGATATATTAACTCGGGCTCATCGCTTTTAATCGTTCGATGGTTGGTTTTACCCTCCCGCTTTGTCTGACCACACCGCTAATTCATTGCCACTCGGCTCGAGAAAGTGAAAGCGCCTGCCGCTGGGGAAGTCAAAAATTGGCTTGCATACCTGGCCGCCATGGCGCTCCACTTTGGCCAAGGTTTGCTCTAAGTCATCGCTGAAGAAAACCAGCAAAGCGCCACCCCGGTCTGAGCGGGAATGTAGTGGCGCCGCGTAAAACCCACCCTCGAGGCCTTGATGATTAAAGGCCGCGTAATCCGGCCCGTAATCGGTAAATTGCCAATCAAAAGCCGCTTCAAAAAACTGCTTGGTGGCGGCGATATTGGCCGCCGGCCACTCCACATAGTTGAGTTTTTCATGTTCGTTCATTGCGATCTCCAAGCTTTTAGGCTGTTCGCAAGGCGTTAGTTAAAGTTTACGGCCGAGGCGTTTCTCGACCTGCTTCCGCTCCCAATCGGCACCAAACATATCGCTCACTTCGAATACGTTAAGCGCGTGCACCACAATGCCGATACCCCAACCCAAGGCCGGCCACCAAGCCCAAATATTGCCGGGGCTGGTGGTGAGATTGATGAAGAATAGGAAGCCAATTACTAAAATATAGGTGGTTAAATTCGAATAGAAACCTTTTAAGTCCCGTACATATTCGATCGCATCTCGCTCGTCTGTCGAGAGCGAGGGCGTTATTTTGGTGTCGCTGGATTCTGACATAGGTGTTACCTCTGGCTGTAAGGTTGATAGTTCAACGTTAAATACAGCAGCGAGGGATTTCAGTGTTTCAAGCCCGGCTGACTGGCCTCTTTCGATGCGCTGTATGGTGCGCACGGAAAGGCCGGAGAGTTCGGCGAGCTGCTCCTGCGACCAGCCCTTTTGTAAACGTAGTTTCCTGATAATCATGTGTCCTCCTTGCTGTGTGGCCAGACTAGTGAAACCCCTATCCCGACAACCACGCCTCGAACCCGACAAAAACCTGACACTCACTATAAATCAATAACTTAGCGACATAAAATTTTGTTTTAGGTTGTGTGACTCAGCCTTAGATCGTCGCTTAAAGGCTTGCCTAGCCACATGAGTGAGCGTTGTTTTATGTAGCAGAACAGTATCGGTAACCGATTATCAAGCGCGCGGGCAGAGCTGGAAGGGGCATGGGGCTTAAGGCTAAGGGTGTTTATTCAGGTGTTTGGTTGGGCTCAATCGGCTCGAGCTCGGTGACGACCGATTGCACCAGTTTCACACGGCCGCTCTTAACCAGTGCTTCCCTTAACACATACTCAATTTGAGCATTTAGGCTGCGCAAATCGTCATCCGCCCAACGCTGCATAGCATTGATAACGGATTCATTAATGCGAAGCGGATAGGCTTTTTTGGCCACAACTGTCCCTTATTTAAACTGGGCGCTTGGGGCGCCCATCGGTCTAAGAATTAGCGGTTAGCGCTTGCACCTAAATTAGTAGAGCGAGCCCGCATTCAGTATTGGCTGCGCGTTGTGCTCTCCGCACAGCACCACGAGTAGATTGCTCACCATGGCGGCTTTGCGTTCGTCATCTAGCTCGACCACCTGCTCGGCGCTGAGCTGCTCGATGGCATCTTTAACCATACCCACCGCGCCTTTAACGATGAGCCGGCGCGCCGCCAGTATGGCGCTGGCCTGTTGGCGCTGGAGCATGGCTTGGGCAATCTCCGGGGCATAGGCGAGATGCGATAAGCGCGCCTCGAGCACGTCGACGCCGGCTTTGCCGAGGCGTTCTTGCACCTCGGTGCGCAACTTCTCGGCAATGGCACTGGAGTGACCGCGCAGGGTTAAGCGGTGGTCGTCTTCATCGTGCTCATAGGGATAACTGGTGGTGAGATTGCGCAGCGCGGCCTCGCTCTGGATGGTGACATAGTGCTCGTAGTCATCGACTTCGAATACCGCTTCGGCGGTGTCTACCACGCGCCAAACGATTACCGCGGCAATCTCGATGGGGTTGCCGTTGGCATCGTTCACTTTCAATCGGCCGCTTTCGAAGTTGCGCACCCGCAAACTGACCGCGCGCTTGCTATAGAGCGGGTTATTCCAACGGAGGCCGGGGCTGCGATCTGTGCCTTTGTAGTTGCCGAATAGCTGCAGTACCTTGCCTTGATTGGGGTGCACCATGTACAGGCCGAACCAGCAGATAAAGACCACAATAGATTCCAGCAACGCCAGCAGCTTAACTGGCATAGGCCCAGTAATAATGAGGAAAACCCCCATGCCCTGAAACGCAAGCAACACCAAAATCATCAAATAGCCGGATCGGCTTTTACCGTCAATTTCCGTATGCATGGCAAAACTCCAAAAACAAAATTGATATCATTGTGATATCAGTATGTTTCTTTTGCGGCGATTGTCAAGCTTGAGCTGACCCCGAGCGAGATCGCTTGTACAGGGCGTCGGCACTGAAACACAAAACACCTAGCCAGATAAAGCTAAAGGTCACGGTTTTGGCTGGGCCGAAGCGCTCGTCATAGAGCATCACCGCGAGGAAGAACATGAGCGTTGGCCCTATGTATTGTAAAAAGCCGATGGTGGTGTATTGGATCTTGCGCGTCGCCGAGGCGAACATCATCAGCGGCACGGTGCTCACCGGCCCGAACACAAGTAGCAGATACCAGTGCTTGAGCTCCAGCTGGGTGAGTGTCTCTTGGCCAAACAGCCATAGGTAGGCCAAAGCCGGGAGCAGCAGGTAGCTACACTCGATCATCATGCCATTGAGGCTGTCGATGGGCGCTAATTTTCGAATCAGGCCGTAAAGCGCGAAGGAGCTCGCCATGCCTAAGGCCAGCCAGGGTACAGAGCCGAACACCGCGATTTCTATACCCACCCCCGTGCAGGCCAGAACAACAGCAAGCCATTGCAGTGGGCGTAAGCGCTCACTTAGGAACACGCCACCCAAGGCCATATTAAGTAGTGGGTTGATGTAGTAGGCGAGGCTGGCTTCGAGCACTTTGTTGGTGTTTACAGCATACACAAACAGAAACCAGTTAAAGCCGAGTAATAAGGTCGACAGTAACAGCGCCGCCATCATTTTAGGCTGTATGCAAAACCCCAGCAGTTTTGGCCATTGTCTCAGCACCGTGATGGCCAAGGTGACAAATAGCCAAGACCAGGCGATTCGATGGGCAACTAACTCAAGCGGTTCGATAACGCTTAGCGCCTTGAGAAAAATGGGAAACAAGCCCCATAGCAAAAAGGCGCCGGCGGCTAGGCCCACGCCTAGCTTTTGTTCTTGGGTAAATACCACGGTATCGTCCTAAAGGTGCGGCGCGGTGTAGCGGCGCGTGAAAATAAGGAATGCATGAAAAAGATGCGCCATAAAAAAAGCCGCTTGCGCGGCTTTTTGAAGGGTTGAGCCTTGCAGCTAAGCACTTAGAACAAGACGCGGCAGCGGATAGTCCCCTCAACCTCGCGTACTTTTTCCAGTGCTGTTTCGGAGTTGCTGGCCGCCACCTCGATCACCACATAGCCCACCTTTTCATTGGTTTGTAAGTGCTGACCAATGATATTGATGTTGTTTTCAGAGAAGAGTCGGTTAATGGCTGACATAACACCCGGTACGTTATGGTGCACGTGCAGCAGGCGGTGCACATTGGTATGGGTCGACAGGGCCACTTCGGGGAAGTTTACCGAGCTGGTGGTGGTGCCGTTGTCGGAGAACTTGATCAGCTTCTCAGCTACTTCTACGCCAATATTGGCCTGGGCTTCGATAGTTGAACCGCCAATGTGTGGGGTCAAGATGACGTTGTCGAACTCGCGCAGTGGTGAAACAAATTCGTCTTGTGGGCCCTTAGGCTCAACCGGGAACACATCGATGGCGGCACCGGCAAGGGCGCCAGATTTCAGCGCTTCGGCTAGGGCGTCAATATCCACCACCGTACCGCGCGAGGCGTTGATCAGAATCGCACCCGGTTTCATCAGCTTGATTTGCTTCGCGCCCATCATCATTTTGGTGGCACCGGTTTCGGGCACGTGCAGGCTGACGATATCGGCCTTGGCCAGCAGAGTGTCTAAATCTTTGCACTGCTCGGCGTTGCCCAGCGGTAGCTTGGTCACCACATCGGAGAAGATGACTTTCATGCCGAGGGATTCGGCCAGCACGCTAACTTGGCTGCCAATCGAGCCGTAACCGACAATACCCAGGGTTTTACCGCGAATCTCAAACGAGCCCTCGGCCGATTTCTGCCAGCCACCGCGATGGCAAACGGCGTTCTTTTCAGGAATGCCACGCAGCAATAAAATCGCCTCCGCTATCACCAATTCGGCAACGGAGCGGGTATTGGAGTAAGGCGCGTTAAACACGGCAACACCGTGCTCTTGTGCGGCGTCGAGGTCGACTTGGTTGGTGCCAATACAGAAGCAACCGACGGCAATCAAGCGGTTGGCTGCCTCGAATACTTCGCGGGTTAATTGGGTGCGCGAGCGCAAACCAATGAAGTGCGCGTCTTTAACACTCTCTAACAATTGGTCTTCGGGTAAGGCGGTCTTGTGGTACTCAATATTGGTGTAACCGGCTTCGGTTAACTTATCAACCGCAGATTGGTGCACGCCTTCAAGTAGCAGGAACTTGATTTTGCTCTTGTCTAAAGACACCTTAGCCATGGAATATCACCTTGTATGCAATGCGCTCAGGCCTCGCGCGCGGGCAAGGCCGGGGGAAAATGGGGCGCCATAATACCACAGACACAAAGTCCGCAAAGCGGGCGCACGCAATCAATTGCTGATGCTCGGTATTTTCCTGCAGAATGCTGCTGTGGCCTGCCCCAAACAGCGCGGTTGGCGCGTTACAATGCTAAAAAACCGATGAGTTTAGCCATGACATACCAACATAGATGGGCCCAGCCGAACAGTGCCGGCGCAACCGCTATCCCTCTGCCGCTCGGGAAAATTGTTTGTGTCGGTCAGAATTATGCCGATCATATAAAAGAAATGGGCAGTAAAGTAGGCACTGAACCTATGCTGTTCATCAAAACTGCGGGCTGTGCGCGCGATATGGCCAAGCCATTTAGCGTGCCGAGGCGTTGGGGCAGTTGTCATTTTGAAACCGAGATGAGCGTGCTTATTGGCACCGAGCTAAAAGACGCAACGCCTGAGCAGGCCTTGGCATCCGTCGCCGGCATCGGCTTGGCTTTCGATTTGACCTTGCGCGAGTTACAGGCAGCGCTAAAGCAAAAAGGTCACCCATGGGAGAAGGCCAAGGGCTTCGATGGCAGTGCGCCCTTATCGGCCTTTCTCGCGCCGCCCGAAGATCTGCAAAACATCGGCTTGCGCCTCACCCGCAACGGTGTGGTGACGCAGGATGGCAATACCCGTGATATGTTAACGCCGGTGGCGGAACTGCTGGCCTATGCCAGTCAATTTTTCAGCTTTGCTCCGGGCGATGTCTTGCTCACCGGCACACCCGCAGGCGTCGGACCCCTTGAAGCAGGCGATGAATTGGTGGCGCAATTGCTGGATAGTCGCGGCCAATCGCTCTTGCGTGTTGCAACACAGGTGATTTGATTCGTCTGAATAAGGGTGTAAATAGGTTGATTTGATAGTAGACCCGTTTAATGTCAAGTTAGCTTGTTTATCGGTTCTATATTCTAACGACCCCTAACGAAAATAATAAAAGGCAATAACCCGCATGACCAATAGCAAAAACAATCCGAAGACCGAAACCGTTTTTATCACCGGTGCCTCGAGCGGTTTAGGTCAGCAGATGGCAATCGAATTTGCGCGCCGTGGCTATCAGCTAGCGCTAACGGCGCGCAGGTTAGAAAACCTCGAGCAACTAAAAGCCAAGCTAGAGGCCGAATACCAAACCGCCGTGTTAATCCGGGCGCTTGATGTTACTGAGTTCGACGATGTAAAGGCCGCCTTGGAGGAAGCCAGGCAACATTTTGGCAGTCTCGATAAAATAATTGCCAACGCTGGCATCGGTTACAGCCAGCGTATTGGCAAGCTTAGTTTCGAAAAAGTAAAAGCTACCATCGACACCAATGTGCTCGGTTGCATGGCCACTATCGATGCGGCCGTTAGCCTGTTTAAGGCGCAGGGTTTTGGACACATCATTGCGGTGAGTAGCGTGGCCGGCTATCGAGGCCTGCCCGGTGGCGGCGCTTACGGCGCGTCGAAAGCCGCGGTGAGTCACTATGTGGAAGCCTTGCGCGCCGAGTTATATTTTAAGCCCATCGACGTTACGTTGCTCTGCCCAGGTTATATCGACACCCCGATCAATCAGGCCGCGAGGTCTCGACCTTTTTGCATCCCGGTGGAAAAGGGTGGTCGCCTTTTAGTGGATCTGATTGAGCGCAAAGTAAAGCGCTCAACTGTGCCGCGTTGGCCGTGGGCGTTGGTGGTGCGTTTACTCGCCTGGTTGCCGGTTGCGTTGATAGCGAGAATGGCGTGAAAATTTCCACAGTAATCGCCGCGATTTTATTCTCGTACTTGCTGCTGGCGGGGTGCGGTGAGTCATCGCCCAGTGAGCCGCAGTTGGTGCGCGAAAGCTATGTGTCCGCGTTAGATAAAAAGCCGCGCGAGTACTTTGTCTATTTGCCCGCTGGCTATCAGGATGAGCCCAAGAAAAAATGGCCGGTGCTTTTGTTCCTCCATGGCAATGGCGAGCGAGGCGATGGTTTAGAAGAGTTGGATTATGTTTTGAAGCACGGCCCTCTGTATGAAGCCTGGATTCAAAAGCGCGACTTGCCTTTCGTTATTATTGCGCCGCAATTGCATATGTTAGGCATGGAAAAAATCCCCTATATCGCTAACCGCTCCCGCGCGGAAATTCCCCAGCGCCTAGCCAAGGGTGTGCCCGAGCGGCCGGCACCGTTCGATACACCTGAATTAATGCGAGCGGGTAAAAATATCACCGATCTCAGTGACGTGTCACCGCTGTTACCCATGGGCTGGGAGCAAGTTGAGCAAGATGTATTGTCGATACTGGAGTCAGTGCATAAAAATTACGCGACGGATAAGCGGCGCAGCTACATCAGCGGCATCAGTTACGGTGGATTTGGCACTTGGTATATGGCGAGTAAGCACCCTACATTATTTGCAGCAGCAGTACCTGTTGTGGGTTGGGGGCATCCGAGTTTAATGGCGCCTATCGCGAAAGCAAAGTTACCGGTGTGGGCATTTGCCGGTGGCCGTGATAGTGCGGTAAGCAAAGCGTTCTTTTATGCCGGTATCAATCACCTAGAAAGTTATAAAGCATCGGAAGTGCGGTTTACTGTACACGAAGATATGGGCCACGATGCTTGGACACGGGTTTACGCGAGTCAAGATGTGTACGACTGGTTGCTGTTGCAACGGCGATAAAAATATTCTGAGAGATCTATGCAGCGCTATCTTTTTACTTTGATTGTCATTTTAGCGATTGCTGGCGTTGGCATTGTGCTTCCAACCCAAGGGCTGAGTGTGCAGCCAAACTCGCTCACCGTTTTCCCTGTTGTCTTTGCCAGTGTTTTGTTGATTTGTTTATTTGTCGAGCGGGCAATTGAAGTGTTTCTTTCCGCTTTGCGCGGTGGTGGTGCCGACCGCCTCGATCTTGCGCTCACGCAATTGAAGTTGATTGCAACACCAAGTAAAGAGCAGCTTGATCAGCTCGGCGCGTTAACGATCTCGCGCAGCGAGTACCGAAGTCACTCGCGTCTTATTGCGCAGCAAATGGGGTTGTGTTTTGGCTTGATGATTGCGCTAGTGGGTTTTCGAATTCTGGGCAGCTTGGTGCTGGAGTTGCCGTCAGGCTGGCAGGGTAAGGCCTTCACGTTATTAGATATATTGCTAACCGGAAGCGTGCTCGCGGGCGGTTCTGATGCTGTCAATAAACTAACTAAGGCCTATGGTCATATCATGGCTGCGGTATCGAGAAAATAATGATGATTAAGAAAGCGTTATATAGTGTTATCTTTTTCCTTATGACTGTTTCAGTGGCCCATGCTGCTGAGTCGTTAAGTGCTCATCAGGACTTAGTCGGGCCTGTTTCAGAGTCGGATCTGTTAGTCCTTGATGCCTTTGCTGCGTCCTATAAAACCGCGATTATTTCGGAGCAAGAGGTTCAATTGCTGACGTCAATCGACTCCGCTATTAGCTTGCGTGTGCTTTTTGGTACTTGGTGTCACGATAGTGTTCGGGAAGTGCCAAAGCTTATTAAGTTAATCGAGCTGGCAGAGAATCCGAATCTATCCTTGCGATTAACGGCTATATCTCGAGATAAACTTGAGCCATCGGCTGTGGTGGCGCGTTATGGCTTAGAATTTACCCCTACGCTCGTGGTGCTAAAAGATAAAAAAGAAGTTGGCAGAATTATCGAACAGCCAGACGCGAATTGGGCCAGCGACATCATTGCGCTGATTCAACAGCACTAACCCTAAACTCTATATTTTCCTAAATAAAAAGAGATGAAGACTATGATTAAGCATTCCTTGGCCCTGGCAGTCTTGCTCGCTAGCGCAGGCGCGTTTGCCGGTGATTTATCGCAAGATGTTGAGAAAGATTATAAAAAACATTTGGCTCCGCTATTTGAGCACTTTCATAAAAACCCTGAGCTGTCCCACCTAGAAACGCAAACCGCCAAGCGCCTTGCTAAGGAGCTGCGTGCCGCGGGTTTTGAAGTTACTGAAGGTGTCGGTAAAACCGGTGTTGTGGCCATCATGAAAAACGGCAAGGGCCCGCTGGTGATGATGCGCGCCGATATGGACGGCCTGCCGGTGGAGGAAAAATCCGGTTTACCTTACGCTTCAAAAGCGACCCAAAAAGATTGGGACGGCAATGTGGTGAACGTGATGCACGCCTGTGGCCACGATGTGCATATCACCAGTCTGGTGGGTACCGCGCGCCAGATGGCGCAGCGCAAAAGTGAGTGGTCTGGCACCTTAATGTTGATCGGCCAGCCCGCTGAAGAGCGAGTGGGCGGCGCGAAAGGCATGATGGACGATGGTATTTGGAAGCGCTTTGGTCAACCCGATTACGCTATGGCGTTTCATGTGAGTTCGGAAATTGAAGCAGGCAAGTTGGTTGCGGTTGAGGGTTCGCCTTATTCGGGTGTTGATAGTATCGATATCGTTGTGCCCGGTATTGGCGCCCACGGTGCCTCGCCTCATCGTGGTAAAGACCCAGTGGTCATAGGTGCGCAAATTGTGTTGGCGTTGCAAACGATTGTGAGCCGTGAAATCGCGCCGAAAGAACCGGCGGTAATTACGGTGGGTTCATTTCATGCGGGCACTAAGCACAATATAATTTCCGATGAGGCGCGCTTGCAAGTAACCGTGCGCAACGATAGTTGGGAAACGCGTGAATACCTGATGGCTGCCATTGAGCGCGTTGCGGTTAATATTGGTCGCGCTGCCGGTTTACCGGAGGATAATTTGCCAAAGGTAATTATCTCCGATGAGCCAACGCCGCCAACGGTAAACGATATACCCATGACCCAGCGTTTAAAGGCTGTATGGCGTGAAAAAATGGGCGCCGACGCATTCGATGAAAACTATCGTCGACTGGGAATGGGGGCAGAAGACTTCCCGTTCTTCACAACCGACCCTTATATACCCAGTGTCTATTTTGCTATCGGCGGAACACCTAAAGCAGATTTCGAGCGCGAGAAAGCCGGTGGTGAACCTGTGCCGAGCCATCACAGCCCTCTATTTAAAATTGCGCCAGAACCTTCGGTTACGAAGGGTGTAGAAGCTACGGTTATCGCATTGATGGAGCTGTTAAAAAAGTAAATCTCAAGGTGAAAAAAGGCTGCAATTGCACACCACTGTCTCACAAAAACGACGCGATCATCGTTAGTCTATAAGCCTCACAATAGATGCGACATCTGGGCGTATATTTGGACATGAGTTTGGTACCCGCACTAGCGACACGACGTGAATACAACCATGTAGTCTCAACACCCGCCCTTTGGGACCGGCCCACAATGACACACTGTGGGCGTTGCTATCGCTGCAAAGCATGCTTTGCCTAATTGCGATATCAACCCATGCGGGTGACGGTCGCTAGTACGGACACCAAACTCTCCCGCAATATAACTATGGGACAGCAGTGGCAATTGCAGCCTTTTCTATTTCGGTTTCTCAGCGATTAAAAGGTGTAGTGAAAACCGAGATTCGCACTCGCACCCTGGGGTAAAGAAGTGCCATCTATTTCAACCTTTTCGGATGACATACCGAGATCTAAATCCACATAGCGAAATAGTGTGAAACCTAACTTGTACATATTTATTTCGCTGCCTACTTGGTTCATATGGTAACCAAGCCGCACTGATGGAACCCAAAAGCTATTGGAGTTCCAGCCGCCGCTAATGCTAAACCACTGATGTTCGGCACCAAGTGGATCTTTAATGGCGGCAGTTTCGTAACTCGTACTTAACGCCCAGGCGCGGTCTTCCGTATAGAGGCTGCCCTCGACAGTGATTTGCCGCTCTTGCTCATAGGTTTGTAACTCATCAATGAGCGCGCCGAGGGTTGGGTTGTTGTAGTTGCTGGTGTCGATGGCATTAAATTCATAGCTGGGTTCAAAGGCATCGGTAATGCTGGTGCCCAAGGAGACGTGCTTGGCAACCCAAAGTGCGCCGAAGTCCATGCCGAATCGGTTGGTGTTGACGAACTTCGCATCGCGAATGTCGTCAAATAAATCTTCCGAGTCTGTTATGTCGCCGATGCGTGTTGCTACCCGTGCTAAGCCCATGCGCACATATTTTGCGGTGGCGCCTAGATATAAGGTGCTGCTATTTTCGAACACAATTGGGTAGCTATAGCTGACGCCAAATTGGGTTGCCTGTGCGGCTCTGGTGGCCAGCAAGCTGTCGTTGTCAAAGGTACCACTAACGCTGTTGGTATTGGGGTCGATGGTCAGAGAAATGCCGCCGCTCAAATCGTAGGTAGTGGCTGGGTCGCCGGGTTGTAAATTGAAGGCGGCCTCTAATTCGGTTTGTGCGGTGGCGGCATCGAAGTCGATATCCTCCATAAAGCCAACGGCGGAGGCCGAGCCGCTGTAGCTGAAATTAAAACCTAGGGTGCCACCAAAAATGTCTGTGTTAAAAATCAACGGTAGGTCTACGGCGGCGTCGGCGTTGGCATAACCTTCAGTTGCCACCAGTGCCAGCAAGGCGCCTATGTGGTTGGCTTGGCCTTCAACTCGATCGATGATGGCTGCGATATCGGGGTCATTGATGTCTATGTCGCCAAAGTCTAGCCCACCGCCACTTGTGCTTCCGCCACCGCTACCGCCGCCACTGCTGCTGCCGTCGTCGTTAAAGGCATTGGCCAGTTCGTCGTAGATGTCGAACAGCTCCTGGATATTGCCGTATTCCAGTTCTCCGCCGAGGTAGAGCGCACCCAGCACTGTGTTCTCCTGGTTCATGCGTTGGCGATCAAAACCAATGGCTGCCGGGTTGCCGCTATTGGATATTGCGGTTTGCCCGCTGCTGGCCTTGCCGTAGGTACCGGCTGGGCCTGTTTGCATGAATCCGTTAGCGGCAAGGGTTGAAGGTGCGCATATAGTCAGTGCCAATGCTGCCGCTAAGCGCTGGCGCGGGATATGTCTAAGCATGAGTTGCCATCTCTGTATTAGATTGATTTTGAATTATAGGTTAGATCTGTGGATTGCACTGCTAGTCTTTAGATCATTGAGACGACATTTTAGGGAGTGTTGCGATGGCCGTTATCGGTTTGCAAGCATGGGTGCAAAAGTTAGACGCGGCCGACCTGCCGGTGTTAGGGCGGGTAATCGAACAGTTAAATGAACTCACCACTAATGCCGATACCCGCGTTAACGAAATGTCTGATGCAGTATTAAAAGACTCGAATCTCACCTCTCAACTGTTGCGTGTGGCTAATAGCATTCATTACAACCCTGGCGGCGGTGCCATCAACACCGTTACCCGCGCCATCATTCAAGTGGGTTTCGAGGGTGTGAAAGGCATATGCATTTCGCTCTTATTGGTAGATCAACTTCTGGGGGCTCAGCCGCGCGAGCGCTTGCTGCAATCCATGGCGCGCGCCTTTCACGCTGCCTTACAGGCAAAGTTTTTAGCCCCAACGGTGGATCAGGATGTGGCTGAGCAAGTGTTTGTTGCCGCACTGCTATTTCATGTGGGCGAGCTGGCCGTCTGGTCTAAGGGCGAGATACAGGCTGATCAGCTAGACGATCAGCTGACTGAGGGCGTGAATGAGCACGATGCCTGCGAGGCCGTATTGGGCCTGCAATTTCGCTCCTTAACCCGGGAATTGGTGCACCGCTGGCACTTGAGTAGTCTACTGGAGCAGGCCTTAAGCTCGAGCAGCGCGCCATCGGCATCCATCAACGCGATTCGAATGGGCGAGGCTATCAGTCAGGTCAGTCGCTTTGGTTGGCACAGTAAAGAGGCTCAGCAGGTGCTCAAGCAAGTGGCGAACGTGAGAAAAGTTAGCCTAGCGCAAGCCACGGCCGACGCTATCCGTATTGCCGATTCAGCGGGTGAGTTAGCGTCCGTTTTTGGCGCCTCCGGTTTGGTGGATTTTATTCCCGGTTCACAGGATCAGGCGCTTGCTCGCCTGCCAGTAAAAGCCGATGAAAAAATTCAGTTGACGGTTTTGCGCGAGTTATCATCGGCGGCGCAATTGGGTGCCGACGCCGATCATGTCTACCAATTGATCGTGCGCGGTTTGCACCACGGCGCCGGTTTAGCCAGGGTGGCAGTGGTTCTGGTGTTGAAAAGTAAACTGGTGACCCGTTATGCGGCGGGGCCGGATGCCGTGGTTTGGCGCGAGCGGTTACATTTTAACGAAGCCTCGGTGCAGTTATTTTCAGAGGCGTTGTTGTTTAAAGCGCCGCAGTGGTTTTCATTGGAAAGGGTGAATAAAAGCGAGCATTTATTTCCGGTGTTAATCAAGGAGCTAATGGGTCTGCAGCCCTGCTTCATCGCTCCGATAGAGGTGTGTGGGCGGGTGGTGGCGCTGCTCTATGCCGACGCCAATGGCGAAGCGTTAACTGATGAGCAGTACGCCTCTTATTGTCACTTTTTGCAGCAGGGTAAATATTGTTTAACGGCGCAGGCTATGCGGGTGAAATTCTAGCTAACCGAGCCTTCCACAACCCTAGGGAGGGCGAAATTTCCTTATTGGCGAAGCGTAAAGCGGGTATTAGTGTCTTGCAGAGCCTTGCCATAATCAATAAGGGTCTCAAATAAATCTCTTTATTTTCAATAGCTTGCATACTTCTGTGCGAGGTTTCCCCGGTATCAGCTAGCGCTTACATGTAATTTGTCTAAATATTACATGTAATTTTCTTGCCTTCTTACATGTAATTAATTATTGTGACCCTTATGAAGCCTAAATCATCTGCACATTATCAACGAGAGTATCGCCAGCGGCTGCGCGAGCAGGGGCTGGTTAAAAAGGAAGTTTGGATTCTCCCCAAGCACAGCAAGTTACTTTTGCAATATGAAAAGTTGCTGCGGCTGCCGGGCGAAGTAGAAATGACGAAAGGAGAAGTGTTTATGCAGGAATTACACGCTTGGACAACGGCCACCCTCTACGCAGCTTTGCAAGAGAGTGATTTATTCAGCGAGCAGCGTCGAGCCAGTGTCGAGTTGATCGACGGCGTCGAACCGGCGTTGCATATTGTTATGAAAGAGTATGGCGATTTGCCGGTTTTCTTAACGGTTGTGGGCGAGCAGATCATCGTCGAATCCCTGTTGTGGTCGGTGAGCGAAGTTAAAGATACGGCGGCGTTTAATGAAATGGTTTTGCGCACCCACAAGTACTTTCCGCTATCGACCATAAGTTTAGATAATTTGGGCGCCGAGGGCGATTACTACCACATGTTTGGTGCGCTCAGTTCGGCCTCGGCGCTGCAGAATATTATCTTTGAAATTGAAGTGTTGGCGAGCAATGTGATTCAGGCAACAGAAGCTTACGCTGAGCATTTGCTTAATTAATTTTAGCGAATTGGAGAAAAATATGAATATTTGGGCGAAGATGATGACCGCGTTGCGCGGTGGCGTAAATGAAGCGGGCGAGGCGATTGTCGACAGTCAAGCGTTGCGAATTCTCGATCAGGAGGTGCGCGATGCCTCTGAGGGCTTGAAGCTTTCAAAGGATAGTTTGGCAGAGATTATTGCCCGTCAAAAGTTGGCCGAGCAGAAAGTGGCCGGCTTGCAGAAAAAGGTTGAAGAGCACGAAGCTTATGCGGTTAAGGCGCTAGACAAGTCGGATGAGGCTTTAGCGCTGGAAGTGGCTGGTAAAATTGCCGATTTTGAAAACCAGCTAAAGCAGGAGCAAGAGTCAGTGCAGGCCTATGCCGCCAATGCCGACAAGCTACGCGCGGCGATTAAGCAGACTGAGCAAAACCTTAAGCGCTTGAAGCAACAGGTGGATACGGTAAAAGCCACGGATAATGTCCAGCGTGCGCAGGCGGCAGTGGCCGAGCGCCACAGCGGCTCAAACTCCAAAATGCGCACCGCCATGGACTCGCTCGAGCGCATTAAAGAGCGCCAAGAGCTGAAGTCGGCACAAATGGCCGCCGCTTCGGAGTTGGCACAGGAAGATTCTGATGTATCATTGCAGGCCAAATTAGAGGCGGCAGGTATTGCCTCCAGTGGCGCCAGTGCAGCCGATGTGCTCGAGCGGCTAAAAAATAAGAAGGCATAGCCTAGTGCGCCCCGCTTGAGGGCGCTTTCAAGGCTGCGCTACGGCGTGCAAAAATTGACCAGGGAGTTGGGGCATGTTCGCAATACTACTTTCCGATAAAATGGACCCCTTTTATCAAAATTTAGCGTCTTTCCCGACCGCTATTTTTAGCTTCTTTCTAATTTTATGCCTGCTGTATTGGCTGGTTGCGGTCTTGGGTTTCGTCGATATTGATATGCTCGATTTCGATGTGCCGGATATGGACGGCGACCTAGATATCAATGCCGATAGCAGTCACTCAACCCCCGATGTACTGGCCGCCTTGATGTTGAAGTTCGGTCTTCAGGGTGTACCTGTCACCATTATCGTGTCGCTGATCGCACTATTCGGCTGGCTGGTCTGCTATTACCTTGTGCACTTCCTGTTTGGTTGGGTGCCAGATGGTTTTTTGCGCTATTTGCTCGGTTTGCCGGTGCTTTTCGCTTCCCTGTATGCTGCGGTGATGATCACCAGTCAGGTGATAAAGCCGCTCCGCCCCTTATTTAAAAATGCACGCCAGCAAACGGTGCAATTTATTATCGGGCAAACGGCGGTTGTGCGTAGCTCAGTGGTTAATAGCCAAATGGGCGAGGCGATTTTGTCGGACGGTGGCGCGGGTTTGCTGCTTAAGGTGCGCAGCGAGCCGGGTGTTGAATTTGTGAAGGGTGATCGCGTGGTATTATTAGAGCACGAGGTTGCGACAAATATTTATAAAGTCATTTCGGAAGCTGAATTTTCCGGTAATTGATTTCATTTAAAACTTACGTTATTTGGAAATGGAGTAACCATTATGGCTGATCTTTCAGTGCTCATGCCGATTCTTTCGGGTGTAGGGATAGTCTTTGTAATTCTCATGGGGCTAGCGGCGCTCTTTAAAGCCTTTTATGTAAAGGTGGAGCAAGGTGTGGCACTTATCGTCAACGATATGAGTCCGAAGCCGAAAGTGCATTTTACCGGTGCACTGGTCTACCCGATTATTCACAAAAAGGAATTGATGAAAATTTCATTGATTACCTTGGAAGTGGATAGGCGTGGCAAAGACGGCTTAATTTGTGCCGACAATATGCGCGCCGATATTACCGTTGCCTTCTATCTTCGGGTTAACGAAACCGCGGAAGATGTGTTGAAGGTGGCCAAGTCCATCGGCGCTAGTCGTGCTTCAGATCGCGAAGCGGTTAACTTACTGTTTAATGCCAAGTTTTCCGAAGCTTTGAAAACCGTGGGTAAGCAAATTGAGTTCGTTAATCTGTTTGAAAACAGAATGCAGTTCCGCGAAAAAATTGTCGCGGTCATTGGCGAGGATTTAAATGGCTATGTGCTCGAAGATGTGGCCATCGACTACCTAGAGCAAACGCCGAAATCATCCCTCGACCCTAGCAACATCATGGATGCCGAGGGCATCAAGAAAATTACCGAGCTCACCGCGGTGCAGAATGTGCGCACCAATGTGCTAGAGCGCGATGAAGAATTGGCAATCAAAAAGAAGAACGTGGAAACCGTTGAGGCCATGCTCGCGCTTGAGCGTCAGCAGTCTGATGCCGAAGCCAAGCAAGAGCGCGAAATCGCCACCATTCGGGCGCGCGAAGAGGCGGAAACAAAAAAGGTGCAGGAAGAAGAGCGCCTCAGGGCTCAGTCTACTACCATTCAGGTCGATCAAGATCTTGCGGTTAAAACCGAGAATCAACAGCGCGAAATCGAGGTGGCCACGCAGAATCGTTTACGCGCTGTGGCTATCGAAGAAGAAAAAGTAACCCGAGCGCGAGATCTGGAAATTGTTGCCCGCGAGCGCGAAGTTGAAATTCAACGCATAGAAGCTGAAAAAGCGGTAGAAGTTGAGAAGAAAGAAATTGCCAATGTGATTCGCGAGCGCGTCGCTGTCGATAAGACTGTGGCCATCGAAGAAGAGCGCATTAAAGAAGTGCGCGAAGTGTCCGAGGCCGATCGCGCCAAGCAAACTAAAGTGTTGGCAGCGGAAGCGCTGGCTGAAGAAGACAAAGTGAAGCAGGTGAAAGCCGCTGAAGCTGAAGAGCAGGCCGCCAAGCATAAGTCGGTAGAGATTACCTTGTTAGCGCAAGCGCAATTGGAAGCGACTACTAAAGAAGCTGAGGCGAAGAAGAAAATGGCGGAAGGCGTGCAGGCCGAGCGCGCAGCGCCAGGGCTTGCTGAAGCCAATGTTATTCGCGCCAAAGGCGATGCGGAAGCCGATGCGCTCTTGGGTACGGGTAAAGCGCAAGCCGAAGTTATCGGCGCCAAAGGCGATTCTGAGGCGCGCGCTGCACGCCAAATCGGTATGGCCAATGCCGAAGTGACGCGCGAGCAATTTAAAGCCGAGGCCGATGGCCTGGTTGAGAAGTTCGGCGCCATGAATAGCATGAGCGCACAGGCGCGTGCCCACGAAGAGTTCCGCATGGGGCTGGAAACCGCATTGAAAGAGGCCTTGGCGTCTATCGATGCAGGTAAGGAAATCGCTAAAGAAAATGCCGAAGTCTTGGCGACTGCGCTGCAGAAAGCCAAGATCGATATCGTCGGCGGTGAAGATCATTTCTTCAATAACTTTGCTAAGTCTCTGTCCATCGGCAAGGCCATTGATGGCTTGGCTGAAAAGAGCGGAACCCTACAGGCGATATTGCATCGCTTGGTAGATACGCCGGTTGCGGACGTCAACAAAGACACGCCAAGCGCGTAAAAAGTGGAGAGCCTAGCTCCCCTCGTTTGCCTCTCTTTAGTGGAAAAGGAATAAACCATGAGCGAAGCTGCGAAGCCGGCGCAAGACGGTGTAGTTGACGATGCGGTTGCGCAGGGCGGTGCCTACGAGATCATCCGCAAGCGTCTGGTTGCACAAGGGCAATCGCTAAAGCAGATTGCTAACACTATCAATGAGCGCCGCTTGCAGGAGTTCGGCAGCTCTGACATGGCCGTCAGCGCCCGCACTCGCATTCGAACGGTCAATAACTGTGTGCCAAGAGATATCGTCCAAGTTGGGGATTATCTTTTATTCGGCTACAACGTTTTCATTGGCTTAAAGAAAGAGACCGCAGTCGAAGACGTTTTTTCTCTATTCAAATTGGGTTCCAATGATTCCGATACAGATCTCGAGCAGGTTTCCGCCGAGGGAACTTTTTTAGCCGATAGAGGCTTCGTCAACGATTTCAGCGAGCTATATCGCTACTACAAGCACACTAAGTTAATCGAGCTAAGTGTTAAAGACGGAAAATTACTGGCGGGTTTTCAGATTGGCGAGCGATTAGATGACCTGCGCGTATTTCGCTGGTCCATATCGGCCGATGGTAAAACCGTAAAATATATTGATAACCGTGGTGAGCGCGATATCTCTCTGCCGCCGGCTTTTGATTTTACCTGGATAGAAACTACGCGCGAACACAGCGTGCACGGCAAACACCCACATGTCAATATTGAAGACACCGTGTTTGTGGAAACCGTGGGCGGCGATCTTACCATCAAGGTGGAAAATAATACCGAAGATGGCTTAGGTATCTACCGCGAGCCAGTTGAAGATAAAACCCAATCCTTAGACGATGCCGATATTTCCTATGCCCGTGTAGGTGCCTTGATATTGTTGAAAGTTAAGCCTTACCGCGAAGAGCTTTGGCGCCACTTTGTTTATAACACCCTGACGCAAAAAGTGCTTCGTATAGACGCCATTGGCATGTCTTGCGTGCAGCTGCCAGAGGATCACGGGATTATTTTCCCCGGTGGTTACTACTTACAAACTGGCGAGCATAAAACTTTCGAAGAGCGCACCATTGGCCTAAAAATTAAACGCGTCGTGCGCTCGCCCAACGGCGAAGATGTGCTCTATGTTTTTTATGAGCCGGTCAACGGTGTTTTGGTATTGCTCTCCTACAATATGATCGAGAAGAGCCTAAAAAATCCGATAACTTGCCACGGTTACGCCTTGGCCGATGATGGCACCTTGGTGATATTCAGCGCCGGCGATGAACCGACGCGGGTGCATCCCATGCAAATTTGGACCACGCCCTTCTTTAGCGCTGAATTCGCCAGTAAACTACCGCCTAGCAAAACCGCTTTCGGTAAAATAGGTAACTCAGAGCTGGTGCGCGGTGTTTCAAATCTATTAAGTCTTACTCGGTTGATCGAGAATCCCGAGGTGTCCGCAAAAATTTATGAAGAGCTAAATCTAGCGGCGAAAAAAATATTCGACGAACACTATTGGGTGTCCGACGAAGCGCTGGGTGACTTGGCGCAGGTGTTGAAAGATGTTTCCGCGACCGCCGAGCTAGTGATTGATGAGTTTGAAAAGGTTCAATCTATTCAGCTGCAATCGAGCAAAGCGTTAACCGACGCAAAACAAACCCAGGTGGAACTGTTGCGCGCGGTGCGGCCAGACGAATGGCAGAGTGCTGATCAATTTGTTTCGATGCTGACTAAGTTGCGCCGCCAGCGCGGGCATTTAGTTAGTATCTCCAGTTATCGTTATATCGACCTCAAGATTATTGAAACGTTGACCAAGGAGCTAGAGTCAGCAGAAGCGAATTTGAGTGAGCGTACCTTAGGCTTTCTCGCCGATGAAAAAGCCCTGCAACCCTATCACGAAAAAATTCAAGGGGTTCAGGCCGCGGTTGATCAAGCCGAGGTGAGGGCGGAGGTCACACCCTGCATTGACAATATTGATCAAGCAGCGGCTGAGCTCGATTTGTTAACCGAACTCATGAGTACCTTGCAAGGTGATGACGCCACCGTGACGACCCGTATCGTCGATGCGATTTCTGAAGTTTACGGCTTGCTCAATCAAAGCCGCGCTATCGCGCGCAACAAATATAAAAGCCTAGGCTCGACCGAGGCAACGGCGCAGTTTGGTGCCCAATTTAAACTGTTTAGCCAAAGTATTAACAACGCCCTGAGTTTGGCCGATACACCGGAAAAGTGCGATGAGCAGTTATCGCGACTACTGGTGCAGTTAGAAGAATTCGAAAGCCAGTTTAGCGAGTACGATCAATTTTTGACTGAGATTATTGGCAAGCGGGAAGAGGTTTATGAGGCCTTTGAGGGCCATAAGCAGAAGTTATTGGATGAGCAGCAGCAAAAGGCACAGTCGGTTGTAGACGCGGCCAGTCGAGTGTTATCGAGCATCGAAAAGCGAACCCTAAAGTTCACCGATAAAGACGAGCTAAACACCTACTTTGCCTCCGATGCCTTGGTGCAAAAAGTGCGGGAATTTTCCGAGCGCTTGCGCCAGCTCAATAGCGCCGTCAAAGCCGATGATGTGGATGCGCGCTTTAAGGCGGTAAAAGAACAGGCGCTGCGTTCGCTGCGCGATAAAAGCGACATCTTTGAAGCGGGTGGCAGTGTTATAAAATTGGGCCCGCGGCACCGTTTTTCGGTCAATACCCAGGAGTTAGACCTGACCATTATTCCGCGAAATAATAAACTCAATATTCATCTCTTGGGCACGGATTACTACGAGCCAATAGACGATGCCGAGCTGAACGCACTCAGTGATTACTGGCAGTTGAATATTGAGTCCGAGACGGAGCAGGTGTACCGAGGTGAATACCTCGCCTACAGTTTGCTCGAGGCGGCGCGTGCGGGGAGCGAGGCGCTGAGTTTAGGCATTCTGCAAGAGGCTTTGTTAGATGAGGCGAAGCTGGCTAACTTGGTCAAAGCTTTTGCCGCGCCGCGCTACAAAGAGGGTTACGAAAAAGGCATACACGATAGCGATGCAACCAAAATTCTGCAGGCGCTCTTACCGGCGCTAGATGCCGCAGATCTCTTGCGCTTCGACCCGCAGTGCCGCGCCTTGGCGCAGGTTTTTTGGGCAAGCTTTGTCGATGTGGCTGACGATACCCGCTTAAGCCAGTCAAAGGTAAAGCAGTGGCAACAACGGGCACAATCGGCGGCCCTACTGAATACCTTGTTCGCCAGCGGTAAAGCGATAGCGCTTTTAGAGCAGGAGGTTCACGCTGCCATGTCGCTTTGGGTTGAGGCGCAGGGCGTTGATAGCAGTGGCCACAATACCGAGCGCGCGGCTCAGTATTTGGTGGCTGAATTGGCCCGAGATCAATTTGCGTTTATATCCAGCAAGTATGCGCGCGCATTAGAGGCAGGCTTGCGAAGTGCCATGGACGACGTGGTGTGGGCAAGATTTCAGTCGGTGTTAGAAAATTTAGACCAACGCCCCGGTGAGAAGCTTCGCGTCATTAGCGTCTGGCTCGATGCACTGACCGAACATCAGAAAAGTGATAAGGCGCGCCATTTTATTCCCGAGGCTGCAGCCATGCTGGCGGCTAAAAATGTACGTCGGCGCGATACCGAGGCCGACTTACAATTGATCGTTGAGGGACTGTTGGGTGATCACCCGCTACTCGATCAAGGCCGTTTGAGTCTAGAGATAGACAGTTTTCTGTTGCGCATGGCGCACCATCGGCGCGTGGTGGTGGCCGGTTATCATCAGTACCACAAGGTGCGTCAGGCTATCGTTGAGCGCGAGCGCAAGGGCTTAAAGCTACATGAATTTAAAGCGCGGCCGCTGAGCTCCTTTGTTCGAAACCGGCTCATTAATGAATCCTATCTGCCTTTAATTGGCGACAACCTCGCCAAGCAAATGGGTACCGTTGGTGAAACTAAGCGAACCGATCTCATGGGTTTGCTGATGATGATTTCGCCGCCGGGTTACGGTAAAACCACCTTAATGGAGTATGTGGCAAATCGGCTGGGTTTGATTTTTATGAAAATCAACTGCCCGTCGCTCGGCCATAACGTGCTGTCACTCGACCCAGAGCAAGCGCCCAATGCCACGGCGCGACAGGAATTGGTGAAACTAAACCTGGGTTTAGAGATGGGTAATAACGTGATGTTGTATCTCGATGATATTCAACACACAGACCCAGAGTTTTTGCAGAAATTTATTTCCTTGTGCGACGGCACACGGCGCATCGAAGGCGTATGGCGCAAGCAGACTAAAACCTACGATATGCGCGGTAAGAAGTTTTGCGTAGTGATGGCGGGTAACCCCTACACTGAGTCGGGTGAGGCATTTAAAATTCCGGATATGCTCGCTAACCGAGCCGATATCTATAACTTGGGCGATATTCTCGGCGGTATGGACGAGCAATTTGCGCTGAGTTATATCGAAAACTCGCTCACCTCAAACCCGGTATTAGCGCCGCTGGCAACACGGGAAATGGCCGATGTTTATAAGCTGGTGAAAATGGCGCAAGGCGAGAGTATTGCCACAACAGATTTAAGCCATGCCTATAGCAGTTCTGAAATTGGTGAGATCACCGGCGTTTTGAAGAAAATGATGGTGGTGCGCGATGTGGTATTAAAAATTAACCAGCAATACATTATCTCCGCCGCGCAAGATGACAAATACCGCACCGAGCCACCGTTCAAGTTGCAGGGTAGCTACCGCAATATGAATAAAATGACGGAGAAAATTTCTGCCGTGATGAACGATGCCGAGCTGATGCAGATGATAGCCGATCACTATTTAGGTGAGGCCCAGTTGCTCACCACCGGTGCCGAGGCCAACTTATTAAAATTGGCCGAATTGCGCGGCAACATGACGGAGCTGCAGGCGGAGCGCTGGCAGGCGATCAAGAAAGATTTCATGCGCAATAAAGCCATGGGTGGCGACGATGCCGATGCCGGCGGCAAAATTGTAGCGCAATTGGTTGATATGGTGGCCAGCGTTCAATCCTTGCGCGAAGCCATGGTAACGGCTCAGGCCAAGCCTAGAACAGAGAAGTCGGCGCGCGAACCTCTAGTATTAGCAATTCTGGGTATCGCAAAATCCTTAGAAAAGTTGGCGCCAAAAGTGGAGGTGATTAATCAGCCGGTTCCTGGTATCGATCGCATGTTAACGGCCTTGGCCGATACTATCGAAAACAGTATTTTCCCGCTGGTGCGCAGCATGGACAAAAAACTAGAAATAGATTTGAAAACCCACGACAAGATGCAGGATGTATCACATCAGCTGCGCGCCTTGGCGGCGGGTAATAAGCGGTCTCTGAAAAAGAACGATGAACATAAAGAATAATCAGTAGCGAAGGCGGGAATAGTATGAAGTGTACAAGTTGCAAGCAGGGTGAGTTACGGCCGAGCTTTATCGACGGGTTGTTTCGCGCCCACACCTGTCATCATTGCTTGGGTAATTGGGTCTTCGTCGAAGACTATGTGGCTTGGTTGGCGGCGCACCCGGATCACGACTTCTCCGAAGCTCAGCCGATGGAAATGTCGGAAACTGCATCGGCGATGCTTTGCCCCGTGTCTGGTGCCATCATGCAAAAAATTAAATTGGCGGCTGATATTCAACACAAATTGGATTATAGCCCGGCAGTGGGCGGCATCTGGTTGGATAAGGGCGAGTGGGAGTTGTTGAAAGAGCATAAACTTGCCGGTTCGCTCAACAAAGTGCTGACGCGGCAATGGCAAAAACAAATTCGCGCCGACCACGCCAAGCAGACCTTTAGCGATTTATATGAAAAGAAATTTGGTACCGAGCGCTACCAGAAGCTAAAGAATTTTCGCGAATGGTTGATGCAGCAAGAAGATAGATCGGTACTGCGCGCCTATCTTTTTGCCGATGATCCCTACGCCGCCGATAAATAACAGGGCGGACAATAAAAAAGGGTAGCAAGTGCCACCCTTTTTTATTGTTGCAGAAATGCTCACATCAATAGTTGTGGCAAGTCTTAGGCTGAAAACTCACCGGCAATGGTTTGCAGGGACGCTTTGGCGTCGCCAAACAACATGCGCACATTGTCTTTGTAAAAGAGTGGGTTTTCCACGCCCGAGTAGCCGGCATTCATGCTGCGCTTGAGTACGAATACGGTGCGCGCATCGGCCACTTTAATCACCGGCATACCGTAGATGGGGCTGCCTTCGTCTTCGGTGGCTGCTGGGTTTACCGTGTCGTTGGCGCCGATAACAATGGCCACATCCACACTGCTCATCTGCGGGTTGATGGCATCCATCTCGTACAGTTGATCATAAGGTACGCTGGCTTCGGCCAGCAGTACGTTCATGTGGCCAGGCATGCGACCGGCGACCGGGTGAATGGCGTAGCGCACTTGGCAGCCATTGTTTTCCAGGTGGTCGGCAAGTTCGCGCACCACGTGCTGAGCTTGCGACACGGCCATGCCATAGCCAGGTACGAATACCACATTGGCCGCAGCTTCGAGAATCAAGTAAGCGTCATCGCAATTGATCGGCTTAATTTCGCCCTCCACCACCGTGGTGGATTTTTTCACCGCTTTAAAGCCGCTGAACAACACGTTAGCGAGCGAGCGGTTCATGGCGCGGCACATGATGTTGGTCAAGATGATACCACTGGCGCCGACTAATGCACCGGACACAATTAGCAAGTTGTTGTTCAATACGAAACCAGCCGCACAGGCGGCTAAGCCCGAGTAGGAGTTCAGCAAAGAAATAACCACGGGCATATCGGCGCCGCCAATGGGGATGACCAGCATGATGCCGAACACTAAGGCGATGGCAATGACCGCATACAGGTGGATGGATTCTGCATCCGGGACTTGCACAAACCACACCGCGTTGAGCAAAAGAGTGATAACAATCAAACCGTTTACAATGGCTTGGCCGGTAAAGGTAATGGCGCGGCCGGGCATTTTTTCCGACAGCTTTGCCCAGGCGATCATAGAGCCAGACAAAGTCACGCCACCGATCAAAATTGACAGCACAATGGTGCTGGCGATGAAAGGCGTGATGGTGCCGTCGTACAGCGCGGCCCAACCCACGAGCAAACTCGCCGCACCGCCGAAGCCGTTAAACAGCGCCACCATTTCTGGCATGGACGTCATGGCCACCAAGCGCGCGGCTAGCACGCCGATCACCGTGCCGAGCAGCATGCTGCCGACAATCCATTCAAAGCTGATGATCTGCTTATCAAATAAGGTGACCGCAATGGCCAAGAGCATGGCCACGGCAGAAATTAAATTACCCTTGCGCGCCGAAGCCGGCGAACCCAGCATCTTTAAGCCGAGAACGAAAGCTAGGGCTGAAAGGATGTAGGCAAAGTTGATGACGATGGCTGCGTTCATGCTTTACCTCCGGCGGCTTTCTTCTTGAACATGGCGAGCATGCGATCGGTGACCAAGTAGCCGCCCACCACGTTGATGGTGGCCAGTGTTACCGCCGCAGCGCCTAACCAGGTGGCCATGGCCGAGTGCTCGGCACCGGCGCTAACTAATGCGCCAACCAAGGTGATACCGGAGATGGCGTTGGAGCCACTCATCAAAGGTGTGTGCAAAGTTGCCGGCACTTTGGCAATGAGTTCGAAGCCTAAAAAGATGGCCAGCATTAAAATGAACGACAGGTAAACGATTTGTTGTAATTCGGGTGACATGATGTCTTCCTCAAAATATTTCGGTGTTAAGCGGCCGCGGGCTTGCGGGCGTTTTTAATCACATTGTTGACTAGCTCACCGCCATGGGTAATCACGCAGCCTTTCTGAATTTCTTCTTCGAGGTCGAGCGCAAAAATGCCCGTGTCTTTTTGCCAGTAATCGAACACCAAATTAATTAAATTGTTGGAATACATCTGGCTGGCGTTTTGCGCTACGCGACCGGGCAGGTTGCGGTAGCCAATAATGGTCACGCCGTTGATGTTCACTTCTTTATCCGGCTCGGAGCCTTCGACGTTGCCGCCGCTGTCGACTGCCATGTCCACCACAATAGAGCCCGGTTTCATCGCCGCCAGCATGTCTTTGGTGATAATGCGCGGCGCCTTGCGGCCGAAAACCTGTGCCGTGGTAATCACGATATCGCTGTTGGCCATCACATCGGTTTGACCTTGGCGCTGCTTTTCAATTTGCGCTTCGGTTAATTGGTTGGCGTAGCCGCCGGCGGTTTGGCCGGTTTCACCTAGGTCGATTTCCAAGAATTTCGCGCCCAGCGACTCAACCTGTTCTTTCACCACCGGGCGAGTATCGAAGGCGTCGACTCTGGCGCCCAGGCGCTTGGCCGTGGCAATCGCCTGCAGGCCCGCAACACCGGCGCCAATCACGAATACCCGGCCGGGGGTGATGGTGCCTGCGGGGGTCATCATCATCGGCAGAATGCGATCCAAGCGCTCGGCGGCCAGTAGCACCATGGCGTAGCCGGCCAAGTTGGCTTGCGATGACAGGGCGTCCATCTTCTGGCTGCGGGTGATGCGCGGAATCATTTCCATGCTAATGGCGGTGACACCTTGCGCGGCGAAGGCGTCTACCAAGGCGTGTTCGTTAAAGGGGTCCAAAAACGAAATATGGATACAGCCTTGTTTCAGCAGCGCCACCTCGTCGATGGCCGGCTTGCGCAAGCGTAAAATCACATCGGCTTGGCCCAGCAGCGCCGTGCGGCTTTCCGCAATTGTGGCACCCACATCGGTATAGGCGCTGTCTGGAATTTGCAGTGAATCGCCTAAACCGGCTTCGATGGTCACCGTAGCGTTTTGTGCCACCAGCTTTTTAACGCCGTCTGGTAACACGGGGACGCGGGTTTCACCCGCCTCTATTTCTTTGGGTATGCCGATTAGCATCTTGTTATCCTCTATGAGCACCCGCCCTTTTTTTGTCAGATTGACTCCAGCTGTATATTCAGCCTTTGGATACGGCTGATGGTTCAGCCGTGGAAATAGCGGAGCGCTATCATAGTCGTGAGTGTTATCTCGGTTCCAGCTATAGATGTGATAAATAAAGGTAATAATCTTGTAATTCTGCTACAAAATTTTGCGAAAGCTTCGATTATTGCATTAGAACCTAGCGCCTAAATCAATATTTGTTTCGGATTTGGAGTGTTTAATGATCAGCCAAGTTAGTTTAATTACAGCATTTGCCTGAGCAATAACAGTAATAGATAAGTTTAATACCCAGTGGCTGATCGGTCGGCTATCGGTGGGCTAAATAGTTACGCAAGAAACCTCCTTGTGTATTTTCAAAATGAATTTAAAGTTTTCTATTTATGCCTTTCGTGAATATACCAAAATGGGTCATTTGGCTTTTCTAGGAAGGCGCTACAATAGGGGCATTCACTGTAGGAGCTAACGAGATGCAAGATTTCAGCGCAAAAGATTGGGCCGATCGCGCGGCTAGTTTGACTATTGAAGGTCGCGCCTTCATTGATGGTGCTTATATTAATGCGCTATCGGGTAATACCCGGCCGACGCTCAACCCCGCCACCGGCGAGGTGTTAGTTGCCGTAGCAAGCTGTGGCCCAGAGGATGCCGACCGGGCCATTGCCTCCGCAAAAGCGGTTTTTGAGGCTGGCACCTGGGCCAATCAAGCGCCGTCTGAGCGCAAAAAAGTGTTGGTGCGCTGGGCCGAGTTGGTCGAAGCCCATGCCGAAGAGCTGGCTCTGCTCGAGTGCTTGGATGTGGGCAAACCCATTTCAGATACCCTCAATGTGGATGTTCCCGCTGCCGCTCGCACCTTGCGCTGGAGTGGTGAGGCCATTGATAAAGTCTACGATCAGGTGGCGCCCACGCCGCACGACACCTTGGCACTGGTCACGCGCCTGCCCTTAGGTGTGGTGGCCGCCATAGTGCCTTGGAACTTTCCCTTTTCCACCACGGCCTGGAAAATCGCGCCCGCTATTGCCACCGGTAACTCGGTGATCTTAAAGCCTGCCTCTAACACACCGCTAACGGCTATTAAGCTGGCTGGCTTGGCTAAGCAAGCTGGCTTGCCCGATGGCGTGTTACAGGTATTGCCGGGGCCTGGCGGTAGCCTTGGCAGCCACCTTGCGAAACATATGGATGTAGAGGGTTTGACCTTCACCGGCTCCACCCCCGTGGGCAAAATGCTGATGGAGTATTCTGGTCAGTCGAACTTAAAGCGCACCTACTTAGAGCTAGGCGGCAAAAGCCCGAATATTGTATTTGCCGATGCCAATTTAGATAAGGCGGCGGCCATGGCAGCCACGGCGGTGTTTTACAACGGCGGGCAGACCTGTACCGCGGGCACGCGCTTATTGGTGCAAGCCTCTATTCACGACGCCTTTGTCGCCAAGGTTATCGAGCACGCAAAATCTTGGCTGCCTGGCAACCCGCTAGACCCAGCCACTAGCATGGGGCCTATGGTTGACGAGGCTCAATACAACACCGTGGCGGAGTATGTTCGCATCGGTTGCGATGAGGGCGCGACGCTCGCCTACGGCGGCAAACGCGTGAAGGTGACCGACGGTGGTTTCTATCACGAGCCGACCATCTTTACCGGCGCCAATAATCAAATGCGCATCGCCCAAGAAGAAATTTTTGGCCCGGTGATGACCGTGATTCCGTTCGAAACCGAAGCCGAGGCCATTGCCATTGCCAACGATTCGATCTTTGGGCTGGCCGGTGCCGTGTGGAGTAAAGATATCAATGTGGCCCATCGCGTTGCCAAAGCGGTGCGCGTCGGCACTATGGGGATCAATAACTATTTCGGCGGCGACATGACCGTACCCTTCGGCGGCTTCAAGCAGTCGGGTAATGGCCGGGATAAATCCATGCATGCCTTCGACGACTACACCGAGCTTAAAACCACCTGGATAGAATTCGATTAAATTCTCTTGTGCCCCCAGGCCTTGGGGGCATTTTATGGCAGTCGATTTTTTGCCTGAAACTCTACTCCTGCCCTTGCGATTGTGGCGTTTATCGGTAAAGTGGGCGCACGCAAACCACGCCCTGAATTGGAGTGAATTATGAAAACTGTGATGCTTATTTTATTGTCTCTCGTCGCTGTTGCTTGTACTTGGGTAGAGCCCAAGCCAGAAGCGGCGGGTATTAAGTTGGCAACGGCCTCAGATGTGCAGTCTTGTGATCGCCTTGGCGCGGCAACGGCTAAGGGTGTCAGCAAGGTGGGCATTTTTGTGCGCAAGGATGAAAAAGTCATCACCGAGTTGGCGGCACTGGCCAAAGACCAAGCTTATAGCATGGGCGGCGACACCTTGGTGCGCGAGTCAGAGCTGAGCGAAGACGGCGCCATGACCTTTGGTGTCTACCGCTGTCGCTAGTTGTTCGGTGTTAATAGAACCGGCTTAGGCCGGTTTTTTTATGCCTGAAATTTGGTGGTTATTGCTGGCTAACTCTCGGCTCAAAATATATTTGAAGCTACCCCTATTTAATTCTATTTACTGGCGTCATATTAAGCTCAGTTTTCCAGAGCGCTGATCCTATGATCACCTTATTGTTGTTTGTTCTTGGTTTGCTGTTGTTGGTTTTTGGTGCCGATATCTTGATAAAAGGCGCGGCTAACTTGGCATCTCGCATTGGCGTGTCGCCCTTGGTGATAGGCTTAACGGTTGTGGCTTTTGGCACCAGCTCGCCGGAGTTGGCGGTTAGCGTCAAAGCGGCGCTGGACGGCCAGGCCGGCATCGGCTTGGGCAATGTGATTGGCAGCAATATCTTTAACGTCTTGTTTATTCTGGGCGTTGCGGCAATTATTTTGCCCTTAACCGTCTCGGTGCAACTTATTCGGCTGGATGTGCCGGTGATGATCGTTGCCAGTGGCGCGGTTTGGTGGATGGCACAAGACGGAAAATTTGGTTTTGGCGAAGGCCTAGCATTATTTTTAGGTTTGCTCGCCTACACCAGTTATCTCTTTATTAAGGGCAGAACTGAGCCTAAGCCTGAAACATCTGTTGAAGTCATTTCACCTGCACCCAATCGCGCTTTATGGCTAGATATAGCCGCCATTGTTAGCGGTTTAATCATGCTGGTATTGGGCTCAACTTGGTTAGTGGAGGGCGCGGTAACGCTGGCGCGCTGGTTGGGTTTAAGTGAGGTGGTGATTGGTCTCACTATCGTTGCGGTAGGCACTTCCTTGCCCGAAGTCGTTACTTCCATTGCCGCCGCCATAAAAGGCCAGCGCGATATCGCCGTGGGTAACGTTATCGGCAGTAACATTTTTAATCTGTTAGGTGTGTTGGGTATCTCCAGCATGGTGGCGCCGGAAGGTTTGCTCGCGCCGTTAAGTTTAATGCACTTAGATCTACCGGTAATGTGCTTGGTGGCGTTAATGTGCTTACCCATCTTCTTTACCGATGCCGTAATAGATCGCTCCGAGGGTGTACTATTTCTCGCCGGTTACGTGGCCTATACCGCCTACCTCATCATGGCCGCCATCGGCCACCCATGGTTATCGCTGCTGGGCAACGCCGTGTTTGTGTTTTTATTGCCGGTGGGTTTGGTGATCGTTGCGCAAGTAGTCAAGCAGTTGCAAAACGGTAATACGGCTGAAGTAGGTTAATCGTGGTGTAGGTATCACCTGATGTCCGTGTTTCTTATGTGATATTCATACAAACTTTCGTCAGGGGGATATATGCCACCAAGGCGCATTATTTTGCGCCTAATCTAAAAGTTGTGATAACTTCTGGAAATTAAAGGCAGAGTTGGTGCGATAGCTCTGCTCCGAGGCGCTGAGAAATACTGTTATGCAAACCTAGAGAACCAGAATGGCTTGTACTGAAACATACGCTACATTAAGAATATTTTCAGATGAAATGCACCCTGATGAAATCGAAAAGTATATTGGCATCCAATCGACTGATTCAGTACCAAGAGACCCTAATTCAAAATACAAACCCAGAAGAGAGTTGAACTTTTGGTCGAGAACTACAGAAGTTGATTTGAATTCCACCGATAACGTGAAACATTTGGAGCTTTTGCTTTCTCTACTAAACGGTAAAGAGGGTGAGCTATCATCCCTTCGCGATTCTGGCTGTTCAACTGATATATTTTGCCGTTGGGATTCAACTGGCCAGGGTGGGCCTAGACTGAGCGTGGCAATGATGAAAGAGTTGGTAAAATATGGGTTAGGTATTTCTTGGGATATGTACTTTGATGAGGAAGAAAATGCATAACAAAAATGTCAATGTGACCTCGTTACGCTTCGCTTCACACGGCATATAACGCCTCAAGCAGCCGACCGAAACGCGAACGAAGTAAGCGTTTTGGTTCGGCTGCCTTGATTTGTTATGCAACTTCCTTGGCCCTATTGAAATATCTCTGCTGAGTACTTTTGTGCCTCAACGATCTGATCATTGGATAGATAACGATCAAGGTCACCCTTAAGCTTTTGCGCTGTGTCGTGACCACCTTGCGCCGCCTTCTCAGCCCATACATAACTCTTTATCAGATCCTTGCTTCCCGTCTCGCCGTTTAAAAACATTACAGCCAAATTAAATTGCGCCTGTGAATCTCCATTAAGACCTGACTTAAAACTCCAATGGTATAAATTTAGTAGATCAATCTGTCCATCTATTTCTCTATTGTAGAGCGCAGCTAGGTTTGCCATTGCGGGCCCGCTGCCAGCTTCAGCGTATGGCAACCAATACTCTATTGCTTTTTTGTAATCCTTTTTTGCGTAGTGATAGATTCCTTTATTAAAATTTTTCTCATACTCCTCGCCCTCCAATAAAAGCGGTGGCATGCATTTTTTACTTATCTTGTTATCAATCAATCCTTCACTGATGTCAGTGGTAATTACATCTAGCTTAACTATATCACCTGATACCTTCGCTTTCATCGCCTCAGCCTCTAAAACCCTTTTTCGATCTCGGTATTTAGTCAGGTCATCATCTGTCACTAAATCAAGATTTTCCCGAAAACAAGTACAGAATGCATAAATTTCATTTTTTTTGCTGCACGATTTAACAAGTTTTTCTCGCAGTTGCTTTGCATTTAATTCACTATCGTAACTTGTGGGCGAGTCACTTTCTTCTTTTCCTACAAGAACCGTTAAAATTTGTACAGCTAGAATTAAAACTAGCACTAATTTAATCATAATTTTATCCAAAAATAATTCCGCATAACATTGGCGTTAAGATTCTATGAAAAGTGCACCAAAGATCATCGGAGTTATATTTCTAACTGTGGTTTTCCTAGTGGTTGGATTACTGCTATATGTATTTCGATCGCAAAGTATCGATGCTGCGTTGTTACCTTCGGAATTTGAATATTGCGGTAAGCAAATTTTTGGCGCAGATGAGAGATACCTAGAAATTACAAATTGGATTAGGAGTAATAATGAAGGTTGGAGTCCGTCTTATGCGTCGTATCTACCTAAGCTTTGGTATACTTATCCGTCCTACAATATCGGGTTACTAGAGAATGGGGTTGTAGTGTCATACAAAACCGATAGTGGCTACCCTCAATTTTACAAGTCCATTAATCACGACCTCAAGTTGGTGTGTGCGAATGGAAATTAATAAGGGTGGTCAAGCCGCTCCTATCGCTGCTGAACTCGGCACTAATCCCGCCTCGCTACAAGTGTTAACTGTTAATTACCGTTTTCTAATGGCACTAAGTCATAGGTCTTTAACCGGCATGGGTTGCATTCTATGTACCGTTAAGGGTTGTTTATTAACTCCAAAATTGTTTCTATTTCTATGGTATAGGCAATGATGCCTCCTTGGGAAAAATATCCGAACAAGCCTTTAGGCTCGATGTGGTGGCGGCAAGATCCGGGGGAAAGTTACTGGTTTGAATTTGCCGACTGGTTCGAAAGTTTGGATCACATAAAGCGAAGGGAATATGCTCTTGCGCATCCAAAGCCAAGCAGCTGGAAGCGATTTTGGTCTTATGATGGGGTTCTCAGTTAAGCTTTAAAAGCTGTAACGGTTAATCTCCTGAAGTCGTGCATAATCCTTAATTTAAATATCTTAGTGCTCGAATGAAACTCAATAGCGTCTTACTTCACGGTATATCTAAAGGGCCCTAAGGCTTAAACTCAATCGGTGGCAAGTCTTTGCCCTCTGCCTCTCCCTTAGCATTTCTCTCCGCTAATTGCTGTGCCCGTAGCTTTTGTTGCTCGCTCTTGCGCAGCGGCTGTGTTTGGGCTTCCTGTGGCGTGTTGTCTTTATTCGGCCGCAGAGCCGACTTGTCGAGCATGGGCTTGTTCTTGGGTTTTAGTATGGCTTGCGCCGCCTGTTTTGCCGCTTCTGCTTCTGCGGCCTTTTGTTTTAAGTTTTCAATGAATGTTTTACATTGCGCGCGCTGCTTTTCCATGTTGGGTAGGTCGCCCAAGGCGCGCTCCATCACTTCGTAGGCGGCCGTTAGTTTTGGGTAGGTGGGGAAGTGTTTGTGAATGCCGTTGAGCAGGCGCAGCGCTGACTTGGGGTCGCCTTTGAATTGGCATTGCTCCGCCAGCTGGTGGCGCAGCTTGGCGGTGGCGGGTAGGTAGTTGGGTATGAGGCCGAGGGCGCGTTTAAAGCTCGGGTAAATTTGATCGCCGCGTTGAGCCTTGGGTAAAAAATCAAAGTAGAAAGGTAAAAACTTTTCTAAGCGATCGGTTTGTTTGATAGCGCAGAGAAGGTCGAAGCAGCGCACATAGTAATTGTAGTCATTGGGGAATTTCCGATTGGCTTCGCCGAACAGATCTACCACTCGGCCGTATTGCCCTAGTTTAAGTGCTATGTCTATTTTGGCATTGTGCAAGTCTTGCTCAGTTTTGCTTTTGGCGATACCACCGTGATCTTCTCGGGCAACGAAGCCTAGCTCGGCCTGATATTGGAAGATCATATAGCCCATGATATGAAAGGTCACAACGGTATAGAAGTTGGAAACGATGCCTTGTAGTAAGGCATTGATGAAGGAAAATTCTGCACCGATGAGTTCGTGAATAACGCTAACGGATGCGCTCATTACCAAGATTAAACCCAATAGCACGCCGTAGGAGAGGCCTACTGACAGTATCAGCTGAGTGATACTGAGAGGATTAATGGCGTCGAACATATTTCTGTTCAAGGCGAATAAAATAATAATCGCGGGAAAACTCAATAGACAAAATACGGCGAGTAGGCGGGCAAGGCCTTCGCCTAAAAATTCGTTAACGCCAAAAACAGCTGCCGTCATAATGACGACAATGCCGATTAATTGAAATATCAGCAGTATGCCACCTTCGTAAGCCTCGGTGATATCGGGCGCCGTCATTTTGCCATTGGCGGTATTTTCTAGGCAGGCAAAGCTATAGCGCATTAAAGCGCCCACGGCCATGAGATAGAAGACGATGGCAAAGGGAATATAGGCCACCACGCTGGTCATCACGGCGACGCCAATGATTAACGTTAACGACTGACCGTAGAGTGGGTAGTGAAAAGCGTCTTTTAGTTTACGCCAGAATGGCTCGGCGCTGTGCGCTGCGCCCAAGCTAATGAGCGGTTTTGCGCAGCTAATACAGCGCTCGCCACCGCGCTGTTGAGTGTCGTCTATGCAGTGGTCGCACAGGTTGGTAAGGCAGTGGTCGCAATAAAAGGTGGCCGATGAGAGCGGGTGAAAGTGGCAATATTCCATTACAGTGTGCTCCCTACAAGCTTGCTGGCAAGGCCATGGTAGTGCTTGGACTTCAGGGCATTATTGGTTTTGGCAAAGGCAATAGACAATTTTTTTGCCAGCAGGGCGAGATTGTTTTGGCTGGCTGCTAGGTGGCCGTATCTATTCTGCACTATGTCAAATAGCGCTTCGGCAGGTTTGAGGTTTTCTAACCGGCACAGGCGGCTACCGAGCTTGCACAGTTCCTGTTCGGATAAATAATCGGCTGGCTGGGCTGAGTCGATGAGTAATTGGGCTTGGCGCTCTAATTCGATAGGCTCTTGCGTCTCCACCTTCAATAGGCCAAGCATGGCGGCCTGCTGATCGGCTGGGCTTCTGAGTTGAGCTAGCTGGGCAAGGAGCGCAAGGTTCCTAAAGTTTTCGCCGTGCTGGGCAATCAAGGCTTGGGTATTTTTATAGGCCGAGTCAAAGCGAAAGTTTTCGATGTCGGTATACACCAGCGCCAGCGCTTCTTGATAGGGGTCTATGCTTTGGTCGGTTTCAATGTACTCAACATCGATACTTTTCGGGCTAAGCCACTGGCTGACGAACATCAGCAGGGCGCCCATGACAAAGCCGCCGGCGTGCGCCATAACGGCCACGTTTGAATCGGTATCGGTATAAAAGCTCACTAGCTCTTTACCGATGTAAATGGGCAGAATAATCAAGGCCGGTGCTCTGATGTAGCCGACAAAAATAAATAGCCAATAGAAAAATTCGATTTTTCGAAATTTAAATACCGCTAAATACATCGCCATCACGCCGGATATAGCGCCAGACGCGCCAACCAAGGGTTGGGTGCTGGAGAGGTCTAGCAGCGCATGGGCTAGGCTGGCGAATACACCGGAAATTAAATAGAAAGCCAGAAAACGCCAATGGCCGATAGCCGCTTCTACCGCAAAGCCGCAAATCACTAAGAAGAACATATTGCCCAATAGGTGCATGGTGTCGCCGTGCAAAAATTGGGTGGTAAACAAGGTGGTGATCGAGAGGTCGGCGGGAACTAAGCCGTAGGCAATAAAGCTGAGGTTGAGAATGCTGGCGTTGATTTTTGCTCTCTGGTCGAGCCAGACTTCGACTTTTTGGTAGCCAATTAGATTGTATGGGTCTTTGAACAGGTGGTCGTAAAAGGCCGTATCGAAAACTATTTCTACGGCTAAATTGCCGAAATCTTCCTGTTCGAAAAGTTCCTCTACGTAGGTGAGTTGTTCATCGTCCTGCTCGGTGCTTTTTGTGGTCAGATATTTTTTGTACTCTGGCCATTCAAGCTCTAAAAAGCCCTGCTGCTGATAGATCTCGAGGGCTTGCTCAATCTTATTGTCATCGCCGGATTGATAGAAAAAGAACACTAGCACGTTGATCAGCACGATGCCGAACATGACCGTGGGTGCGTAGCGCCAGTCGAAGCGCTTTTCCGTTGGGATGATGATCAAGACTAAGCTCCCTGTCTGGTTGATGCTGCGTTGTAGCACCCTAAAAATGGCGCTTATGATAGCGTAACCAACACCATAGTCGCGAGAATTAGTGAGCAGTTGGCAGTTGGCAGTTGGCAGTTGGCAGTTGACAGCTAAAAGCTAGGTAGCTGATTCTTGGCGCCTGTGATTTTTGCCTTTGCCCTTTCTGTGAACTGTGAACTGTCAGCTGTAATCTTCCTAACCTCTTGCAGCCTGTAGCTTGCAGCTCCTTCTTACATCAACAAAGCCTCGGTAATCGGGTAAAACTGGCTGGCCGATGTGATCAGTGAATTTGCGGTGAGCGCTGGCACGCCGTAGACATCGGCCTGAATCTGGAATTTCATTTTCACCTTCTCCAAGAGTAGATCGAAATCGCCGTCGCCCGAAAGTAGCACCACGCGATCTACCACCGGCGCCTGCTCCATGACATCGATGGCAATACCTACGTCCCAGTCGCCTTTGGTCGAACCGTCGCTGCGTTGGATGTAGGGTTTGAGGCGCACGGTAAAGCCGATGTTTTTCAGCGCTTGCTGGAATTTCAACTGGTTCTCGTCGCCGCGGTGAATGGCGTAAGCGGTGGCCATGACTATCTCGCCTTGGCCCGCGAGTAGGTGCCAAAGCTTTCGGTAGTCTAGCGAGCGTTGGTAGGCTTGGCGGGTGGTGTAGTAGATGTTTTGCACATCGGCGAAAATGGCTATGCGAGGCGGTGAATCTGTCACTGAGTAAGCCTTGAGAGAAATAGTTTGTTACCCTACCCCAATCGCCAATGGCTGTTAAGCCTCATTTGATTGAAAACCCTATGAACGACAAGACAAGCTGTGATCAGGGCGCATCTTCTGCACCCATTGCAATCAATGCGCCCACCGTTGCTATCGGTTTAACCAACCCGAAGAGCCCCAGCAATGTCGGTGCCGTTATGCGCGCTGCCGGTTGCTACCAAGCGGACGCGGTTTTTTACTCGGGTAATCGCTACGCCAAAGCGGCTAAATTTCATACCGATACCCAGCGCGCTGGCGAAAATATTCCACTTGAGCATATTGATGATTTTTTTGCGGCCATTCCCAGCACCATGGCCGTTGTGTGTGTGGATCTAGTCGAGGGCGCTGTTCCCTTGCCCGCGTTTCAGCACCCAGCGCAGGCGCTGTATTTATTTGGCCCTGAGGACGGCACCTTAAAGCAGGCCATAATCGATCGCGCCCATGCAGTAGTGTATGTACCCACCGTGGGCTCGATGAACTTGGCCGCCAGCGTTAACGTTGTTTTATACGATCGCTTGGCCAAGTCTGGCCCGAGCCTTCTGGATAATGGGCTCATACGCGCGAGTCGCGATGTGAATAATCGCGTGCGGGTGAAAAAGGCAAACAAGGTTTAGGGAGGGTATTTTGAGTTAACAGTTAACAGTTAACAGCGAAGAGCTTGTGTTTTTTGCTCCTGCTTTTCCTGTGAGCTGTAAACTGTAAACTGTTAGCTGTAACCTTCAAAAACCTCTCGCAATAAAAGCTACGCGCTCGGGAAAGAATGCCAAAGCGCGTAAAACCGCCTTATTAGTTGCCGTCGGCGCCTTCAGCTGGGGTCATGTCTTCGTCGCTGGCGTCCATCATTCCGTCGCCCTGCTGGTTGCACTGCCAACCCCAGCCACTGAGTTTGTCGGCAAAGGCTTGGGCTTTCTCTTCGCAATAACCGGTTAGGTTTTCCGCCGTCCACAGGGTTTGGCTGATGCCATCTTTGGTGTATTGCACTTCGCAGGGCACGGCAACACCAGGGGCTTGGTAAATCACTTTCACGCTGCGCTCGCTACCGGCGTTGGTGCACAGGTAGTTGTCGGCCGCCATCGCTGTAACGCTGGTAAATAAGCTGGCGCCAATGGCTAGTAATTTTATCGTTTTCATAATCATTCTCGGCGGTGTGGGTTAGTTAAGTGGCTCGGGAAAAATATCGGCTTCGTGTTGCTCTAGCAGCGAAAGCATATTGAGCTTTCCCAAGGCTCGATAGGCATCGAAGTGCTCTTCATCATAGAATTGATTTGCCGTGCTGTCATTGGGGAAGCTTGGATCTGTGTAGGCAAAGCTCGCCAGTTGGGTGCCAGCGGCTGCGGTGAGTAGGCTTTTCACATAGTAGAGCTTACCGGTTTTGCCGGAGCTGTAGGTGATATTGCCCACGGCGAAACAGCTGGCGTGTATGCCGTCTGTTACCTCGCTAAGCTGCGCAGTATTGATGGCGATATGGCAATCGAAGTCGGCGTAGGCGCGCTGAATCAGCAAGCCTAAATCGGAGAAATTGACGCTCGGGTCTGCTCCCGCATCACCGGCCACAATAATCGACAGCTCGCGGCGGATGAGCTCGTAGACGCCGAGGTTTTCAAAGTGGCCGCCGTCGCTTAAGTGAATATTGTTATGGCTTTCGCTTAAGCCGAAGCCAAACATTTCGCGCATGATGAGCCAGTAGGGCATATGGGAAAAAAAGGTATCAGCCGCTCTCGGCGCCTTGGTCCAGAAGCCGAGGCGAAAATTTAGTAGCGCCATTAAAAAACTCAGCGCGCCGTTGGCGGTTTGCGCGGTGCCTGGGTCTACCGCCGCGCCCGAGGTGGTCATGCTCTCGCCTAGGGTCAAGCGGCCAGATTGAAACGCCGAGGTGCTGGCAAAGCCGGTAGGTGGCGCGCCACAAAACAGCGGCGACAGGGTAAAGCTCAAACCCATGCGCTCGCGCCAGAGCCGGTTGCTCGAGCTGGCCGTGCTCATGGTGGTGTTGATCAGTGGCAGGGGTGCGCCCGTGGCCGGGGTTAATGTGGCTAGGGCTAGATCTTGGCCGTGATTGTCGTCGGCTTTTGTGCACATAAAAAATGCGTTACACAGGCGCGATAGGTAGTAGCTGTGCATCGAGGTGCGGTTAACGCTGGCCAACATTAGCAGCGCGATGGCCAATGCCAAGAAGGCCCAGTAACCGGGCTGTGCAATTAACCCTGTGTGAAAAACTAAATGGTAGGCGAAAGCGGCCAGCCCGTAGAGCATGAGCGTGAGGCCAGCGAGGGCCAAACCGGGTTTAAAGGTTGCGCGCGAAATGGTCAACACGCCGCCGATGAAGGGCAGCAAATAGTTTAGATGTTTGCCAATTTGGGACAGGGATTCGGAGCCGGCTAAGGCGAACAGCATATCGCTTAATTGCGCCGCGATGGGGAGTAAGCCAATTAGCCCCGCGATGACGCCGATATTGAGCAGCCTGCCCATCCACAGCCGGGGTTTGAAGTTGTGCTGGGTGCGGCCCTGACGCCAAAGTGCCATCAGCGGCACGGCGATCAAGAAACTGATAAATGAACCGGCACTGATGAGCAGCGCCAGTAGATAGCCGCTGTGCCCCTCTATCACGTCGGCACCGGGCAAGTGCCAGTGCGGTGGCCAGTACAGTTGCGTGTGTGGAAAGCCGAACAGCCAAACGCACAGCAGCAACAGCGGCAAAACCACCGCGAGGTTAAACAGCGTGCTGGCTAAAAGCGCCGCCAGCAAGGTCATGTTGTTAATGCCCTTGCCGTCGACCAAATACTTGCCGTGCGCGCGCAACCAGTTCAACACGGTGCTGTCGTTTACCGGCTGGGCAAACAAGTCGTCGTTGGCGCTGGAACTGGCGCGGTGTTTCAACCATTGCAAACAGGCACCGATATAACCGCCGCCCGATACCGTGGATAAATAATCCACGCGCTGAAGTTTTTTGCGCTCGATCAGCGCCTGCAAAAAGCCCAAATGAAAACACGCCGAGCGTATGCCGCCACCGGAAAAGGCTAGGCCAATTTCCGGTAGCACAGGATCAACCTGCGCCTGCTTTCGGCGTTCGCTTAGCCAAATTTGCTCGGCCTCGCGCACCTGTTGGAAATTTTTTACTTGGCTCACAGAGCGCTGCTCGCGAGGCAGCTGGGCGCCGGCTCAAATTGATAACCAGCTGGGTTATCGCGATGAATTTTTAGGTATTCGATTAATGCGAGGCGCTGCTCGTGGCTCAGCAGTGGGCCAATAATACCCTTCGGCAGCGGGTTGTTTTTATAGTCGCCTTTGTAGGCCGCCCACTGCTCGGGTGTGGCGCTGAAACCATGCCCGGTATTGTGGTTGCCGCTAATGCTGGTGTCGAACCAGAGGCCGTCGGTTTCAGCGTCGGTCGCCGGGCTAGAGATATAGCCTAAATGCACTGGGTCGTAATCGCGGCGGCCGACGAAGAAGCGTTTATCGCGCTGCTCGGGCGGCATCAGCATTTGATAAATTGTGGGCACGGAGCCGTTGTGCAGAAACGGCGGCGTGGCCCAAACGCCAGCCAGTGGGCGCGGTTTATAGCCGGCAATCTGCTGCGGTAAATCCAAGGTGCCGAAACCTTCCAAGCATTGAATTTGTTCGTAGCTTAGGTTGTTGTCTTGGTAGTAGCGGTTTTTGATTAACAGGCCAATGATATTTAAGCCCAAGCCCTCGGTGAGCTTAGTGGGATCTAAACTACTAACCAGCTTGGTATTGGCCTCGCGGCCAAAATTAATGTCCCACCAGAGCGCATTCACTTGGCATTTGAAGCCGCAGTTAAGCTGTTTATAGGCTTGGCTATCCACGGTTTGGCTGTAGCTGGGTTTTAAATCGAATTGATTTAGCGCCGCCAGGATGGCGGGAAAGGGCGAGGGCTCGAAACCGGCATCGGCTAAATGATCGGCCGGCGGGTATTGCGCCGCCAGCGCCGCGAAGGCCGCGCGCGCTTCCTCACTTAGTTGTTCTGTTATCGCCAGGGTTTGTAGGCGCGCCAACACATCGCGCGCTAGGCGGCGCTCAAATAGCGGGTAGAGCACTTGGTGAATGGTGTCTTTGGTAATGCCTGCGGGCGATAAGTCGTAAGTTTTTTCCACGAAACCCTGTGCCGCATTGGCGTCTGTGCCAATATGATCTAGCTCGATGACTTCAATCAACCACTGATCGTGTACAGATTTTTTCAGCGGTGCTTCTTGCATCTGACGCGCTTTGCTCGCCACGTGCGGGCCATGACACTCGACGCAGTGTTGTTTAAATAAGGTCTCGCCCTGTTCGGCTAGTGGTTGATTAACGGCGCCGAAAATATCGCTCGGCCACTCGGGTTCAACAAGTTTTTGCAGCGCCAGTTCGATTTTTTCAATATCGGCAATGCGCACGGAGCTGCGGAACATTTCAGCGGCGGGCAGTGGCGCGCCCTCGGGGCTGCGCAGGGGAATATGCGCACCCACGCCTAAGGCTTCGCCCACGTTGCGCGCTAAGGGTTGTGCCACCGAGCCGTTGTATTGCACCCAGTTAAATTTCCAAATATTCCACAGGAAGGGGTAGCTCACTGGCGCTGCTGATACCTGCATGTTGCTTTCAATTAAGTGATCGCCAAACAGGGTGTTGGCAATGCGACCTAGGGCATCTGTGCGGCCATAGCCTTCCCGTGTGGGGTACAAATGTTTGAGCGGGTTATTTTGTTTGATGCTTAAAAACGCGCCGAGGTTTTTACCCAGCTGTTGCTTGAGTAAATCGCGGTCGCCGCCTTCGGCTAATACCTTATCGGCAAAGCGATTGAATTTAGCCGGGTTGACGTAAGTTTCCAGCAGCGCGGTAATCAATGTGGGGCCAAAGGTGCCGCGGTTTAAGTCGGTGAAGGCGTGCATGGCTTGGCCGCCGTCGACCCGCAGCGCGTAATTAACACCGTCTTTTTGGTAGTGCAGCTCGCCGGTGTGGCAGGCCGCGCAGGTGATGTCTAATACGGTGTCGCCTATGTTTTGATCGAAGTGTTTGGTGAAGCCCACGGGCAGGTGATCTGGGTTGGCCGGTGTGGGGGCTGGATCTACTAAAAATTTAAACCGGCGCATATTGCTCGGGCTAGCAAAGCGCTCGGTAGACAGCGGCAGCTCTAAATTGACAAACCATTCGTAGCGCACTGCGCCCAAGGTGGCGCCTTGGGGTACCGCTGTACCTTGGGGCGAATAGTAGTAAGTGTCGCGCTCTTGCACCCCCCAATTCTGATTTAAATACACGGTTTTGTCTGTGTGCTCTTCCGGCGGTTGGATGCCCTTGCTGCTCTGCACGAAATACACGAAGGCCAGAACGGCCAGCGCTGCGAGCACTGCCAGCAACATAATCACACGCCAAAGCCAGCGCGAGGTTAGCAGTTTTTTCAGAAAGTTGAGCATAGCGTAATCCTTACGAAAGGCTGACATCAGATAGTTAGAATAATGTTGCTGCTTTAACGGGCGACGCCCGTGCCGCAGTAAAAATTTTTGCCGCGGCGGGATAAATCTTCCTGTACCGCGCGCTACAGTGTTTTCAAATATTCGAGCAGCGCGCGTTTGTCTGAGCTAGCCAGAGCCGTGCCAAAAAGGTGGCCGGCATTGCTGTTGCCGTGCAGCTCGGTGTTCAATTCAGACACTTGATTTGGGGCTAGCACTTGGCTGCTTAGGCCGACGTTGATGGGATCAAACTCAACCCTGCCGACAAAAAAGCGACTTGCTCTTTGCGCTGGTTGCTCTAATAAATCGGCCAAGCTCATGACCGAACCGTTGTGCAGATAAGGGGCCGAGGCCCAAATGCCCGACAGCGGCCTGGCCTTGTAATAGAGCGGCAGCGGGTCGACGGGTGCTTCGATCACCGAATGCATACTCAGCACACCCTGCCACAGCGCCGAGAAGGGTTTGTCGAGCAGGGCGCCCATGGCCGCGTGGGCCACGAGTAAAATAGTGGGTGATTCTTCTTCAATCACCGGGCCAGCAATAAACATCAATTTTTTGCCGGCGAAGGCGCCGGCCTTGGCGGTGGCATGGGCAAAATTTTCCGCCATGGCTGGATCTGTGCCAACCACATCGAGGGCGACGGCGCTGGCCTTGATGCGCCGTTTTGGATCATTGCGATCTGACAGTGCGTGGCAGGCCAAGCAGTTTTCGGCGTAAATGGCGCGACCTTGCGCGGCCAAGGTTTGGTCTATTGTGCCAAGGATGGATTCGGGCCACTGGGGTGCGGTTAGTTGGTACCAGGCATCTTGAATCGCGCCTAAATTACCCACTTCCACGTTGGAGGCAAAGCCAAAGCCGTTGCCGGATTTTTCGATATCCATGTGGCCGAAAACCGCGAGCGCCGTGGTGGCATTTTGGACGATAGGGCCAGGCCCTGCATTGGGTGCTGAGGCGTTCCACTGCACTAAATCTAGATGTGAGGCATCCCACAGCACTGGGTAGCTCACCGGCGCATTCGGGTCGCGGCGGTTTTCGTCGATGCCGAGAAACTCAACCGCCACGGCATTAAAAATTTGCCCGAAGGCGTCGAGCCGGCCATAGCCATAATCACTCTCGGTGCGGTTAATGGTTTGCCGCGCAATCAGTGAATCGGTCCAGCTAGCAAGCTCGGCGGCCAGGTCGTCGATATTGCTTAGGCCTAATTTAGCGGCAAAGCGCTGCAGCTTTTCGCTGTCGTCGAGGGTGGCAGCAAGTGCATCGATAGCCGCTTGTTCAAAACCTTGAAAATCGATCAGTGCCGCGCCGCCGTCTATGTGTAGGCGCGTGCCTCGATAGTGAACTTGGCCCGAGTGGCAGCCAGAGCAGCCCAGCCCGATCCATTCGTGGCCATCGCGCTCGGGTGTTTTGGTAAGGCCTATGGCGACATTATCCGGGTTTGCCTCGCTCGCCCCCGGCATCGAAAAGCCGAAGCTTTCCATGTGCGCGACTTGGTTAAACGGTAGCTGGTTAGCCGCCTGCTCCAGTGCTAAAAACCACGAGTAGGGCATCACCCGAGAACCGAAGGAGGTGAACCAAGCTACTTCGCGATCTTGATCGCTCCAATTTTGCGCCAGCAAGGTAAGGCCTGCAGCGTTAGTGCTAGGCGCTTTGTTGTTGTGGCTGGTATCGTGATTGTCGCAAGCGGAAATACAGACGGCTAACGCCAATACACCTACGCATCGGCTACCCCAAGTCTTAGTGGTCACTGTGTGATCCTTATTATTTTCACCCAAGCGCGCTTTTTAACATATTTGCGCACTAAGTTCACGAAACCTGGCAAGACTTGTTATATTGCGTTTTAGTTATTGCTACTGGAATAACCTCGGCCATTGTGGGTTTAGTTGCGTTATGTCGCCTAAATCAACAAAATAATAGTGCGCCACCCTTCGCACCCTTGATCTCACTTGCTTGTGTTTTCCATCTTCGGTGCGGTTGGCTGTGCTGTTGTGCACATGAAGATGTTCGCCCTCAATTAGGTTGTGAAATGAAAAAAATAATTCTAACCCTGATGATCAGCATTCTCCCTTTGCTGCTGCCGAGCCAAGCCGGCGCTGAACAAGCGGCGAATCAACTGCGAGAGGATTCTGCCGTGCTGGTATTTGCCAGCATGCCAACCACGGACTTAACTCAAGATATCAATCTATATATTGAGGAGGCGGCCGAGATCGAGTTTCCGCAGCTGCTGCAGGAGTCGGCTACACGTTTGCAACCGCTGGCGAGAACAGCCGCTAATTTTGGTTTCAGCCATTCTGCCTACTGGGTGTCGCTTAAGTTACACAACCCCAAAACTACTGATGCGGCATTGATGATTCGACAAGATTATCCGCTCATCGATTATGTGGACTTCTGGGATCAAGACCTAGCTGGGGTGTGGCGCGCCACCTCCACCGGCGACAGGCGAGTATTTGATGCCCGCGCCGTGGGCGTGCGTGATTTTCTCTTTCCCGTAACTGTGCCGGCCAATAGCGATAAGACTGTTTACTTCCGCTTTAAATCCGATGGCCCGATGAACATTGGTTTGTCCATTGCGGATACTGGCCACACCCTGAGCCGCGTTAGCGGTGAACAGCTGTTATTTGGCGCTTATTACGGTGGCTTTTTAGTTTTAGTTATTTATAACCTAATTTTGTTTTTGGCGGTAAAAGATCGCGCCTACATCTATTACATGGTGTATGTGGTGAGTTACGGGCTTTATATGTCGGTACATAACGGCTTTGCGTTTCAATATATTTGGCCCAATAGCCCCTGGCTTGCCAATCAAAGTTTACTGCTATTACTCGGCGTTTCACTGCTCTTCGGGTTAAAGTTTTCCCGCGTGGTATGTTCGACCCAGCACTGGGTGCCGCGCACCGATCGAATCGCTGTTGTGTTGCAAGTAGTGACGGCGACCCTACTGTTGGTGACACCATTTTTGGGTTATCAAGATTTAATTTTTGCCTACTCACTGCTCACCGTGCTGGTGTGTTTTTGTATATTGCTGCTGGGGTCATTAGTGTTATTGCGCGGCTCTGTGCCGGCTCGTTATTTCATGGTGGCCTGGGCTACGCTCTTGGTATCCGTGCTTATCTATATGTTCAAACAGTTCGGTTTCTTGCCTCATAATTTTGTCACGCAGAACAGCTTCCAAATGGGCTCTCTGTTGGAAATGGTGCTGTTATCTTTAGCCTTGAGTGCCCGGGTTAATGAAATGCAAAAGCTCGGCTATTCCGACGCCTTAACGGCTCTGGCGAACCGTCGTCATTTCGACGAAGTGCTGCCGCGGGAAATTGACAAGGCCAAGCGCACAAAAAAGCCACTGTCGCTGATTGTTATCGATATCGATAATTTTAAAGCAGTGAATGACGATCACGGCCACACCAGTGGCGATGAGGTGATTGAAGAGTTAGGCCGCATTTTGCGCAAACATGTTCGCCGCCCAACCCTAGCCTGCCGCTACGGTGGCGAAGAGTTCGCCGTATTGGTGCCAAATACCGGCATGGAGCAGGCCGGTGTGCTGGCGGAGCGCTTGCGCTGTTTGGTGAAGGCGTCGCCCATTAAAGGTTTGCATGTCACCATTAGCTTAGGTGTTGCCTGCTGCACGGAAGATGCGCTCGATAGCCCAAGCGCTTTGTTTGAGGCGGCCGATACGGCGCTCTACCAGGCAAAACATGAAGGCAAAGATAGGGTATGTTTCTATCAGCTGCCCGAGTTAGCGCGGCGAACTGATGAGGCGCAACCGGCTACATCCTAGCCGGCATTGTTTTTTTGAAATCGGCTAGCGCTTTAGATGTTATCCCGATCTTGGTGGGCAAATGAAAAAGTACGTGATCTTGTTGCGCGGCATTAATGTGGGTGGAAAAAACACTTTGCCTATGAAGGCCTTGTGCGAGTTGTTGGACGCTGAACATTACCAAAATGTGAAAACCTATATTCAGAGCGGTAACGTCGTGCTGAGCGCTGCACAGCGGCCAGATGATAAACTGTCGCACATGATTGAGCGGCGGTTTGGGTTTGTGCCAGCGATTATGTCGCTGAGCGAAGCGGAATTTCTAAACACGGTGAAACGTAATCCGTTTACAACCGAAGACGGTAAAAGCTTGCATTTCTACTTTTGCAATACCGCGCCAAGGTTAGATGCCGAACGCTTGCAAAGTCTTGCCGCGGTAACTGAGCGCTATGAGCTAGTGGGGAAGGTATTTTACTTGCATGCACCCGATGGTATAGGCCGCTCTAAATTAGCGGCCAAAGTAGAGGCCTGCTTAGGTGTGCCTACTACGGCGCGCAACTTAAATACGGTGAATAAACTTGTCGAACTGCTGAAAGCCGATTGAGGCAATGGCTCGATCCACACAAGCGTCTAGTAAAGCGCACCACTTAAAAATCGAAAGAAGAATTAAAAATCGCCCCACTCGTATTGCAGTAAGGTCAGCGCCGCCATGGGTGCTGTTTCTGTACGAAAAACTCTGGGCCCAAGCGTCAGTGCTTGAAAGCCTTGGCTGAGCGCGAGTGCAATTTCATCGTCATCCAAGCCGCCCTCTGGGCCAATAATCAATGCCACCGATGTGGGTTTGAGGTGCTGGGCGAGCTTTTTATCGCTGCGATGATGTAGCACTAACTTTAATGTCTCATCCCGCTGGCTTAGCCAATCGCTGGTGTTACTCGGGCTGGCGATGGTGGGAATCAAATTGCGTTGGCATTGCTCGCTGGCACTGATGGCAATTTGCTGCCAGTGCTGCAACTTTTTATCCTGCCGCTCGCTATTGAGCTTTACGTCGGTGCGGCTGGTGATTAACGGCGTGATGGTGTTGACGCCCAGTTCTGTTGCCTTTTGAATAACCCAGTCGAATCTATCGCCTTTCGACAAGCCAATACCGAGGTGAATATCCAAGGGCGAGCTGCGATTTTCGGCGTTGTGTTTGCCGATGCCGATGCTGACATTTTTCTTGCTGGCCGTTTTTATCATGGCGAGGTATTCACCGCCCTGGCCATTAAACACAATCAACGGCCTGCCCGCTTCCATGCGCAACACGCTACCTAGATAGCGACTGGCGTCGCTGTCTAGGTCTAGCACCGCGCCGGTTGCAAGATCTTGGTTAACGTATAGGCGTGGTATGCGCATGCCGTTATTCGCCGCTTAAATTTTTCAAAATTTGTGCGGTGGGGTTGGTCTGGTTCATGGTGTAAAAATGTAAACCCGGCGCACCATTTTCCAACAAGGTGTCGCACAGTTCGGTGACTAGGTCGACACCAAAGGCTTGCAGTGATTCGTTATCATCGCCAAAACTTTCCAGCCGCTTGCGCAGCCAGCGCGGAATTTCAGCGCCACAGCTGTCGGAAAAACGTGCTAAATTGCGGTAGTTAATGATGGGCATAATGCCTGGGTAAATAGGCGCATCAATACCGGCGTCGTGACACTGTTCCAAAAAGTGGAAATAGGCGTCTGGGTTGAAAAAATATTGGGTGATGGCGCTGTTGGCGCCGGCATCGAACTTACCTTTTAGGTAGTTGATATCGGCGCTGTAACTTTTTGCTTCCGGGTGAATTTCTGGGTAGGCCGCCACTTCTAAATGGAAGTGATCGCCAAAGTTTTTCCGAATAAAGCTAACCAGCTGATTGGCGTACACCAGTTGTGAATGGCCGCCCATGCCTGAGGGTAAGTCGCCGCGTAGCGCAACAATGCGATCGACACCGGCGTCTTTATACTCGGAGAGCAAAGACAGCACGGCGGCTTCGTCGTCGCCCCCGAAAGACAGGTGTGGCGCAGCGCTAATGCCTTGCTCGATCAGCGTTTTAACCACGCCTTTTGTGGTGTCGCGGGTGGTGCCGCCGGCACCGTAAGTGACGGAGTAAAAATCGGGATCAAAACCCTGCAGCTCTTCCCGCACCTTATGCAGCTTGGCTTTGCCTTCAGCTGTTTTAGGCGGGAAAAACTCAAAGCTTATGCGAACATCATCGCTCATTTTTGTAATATCCTGTGATTTTTTAGCTTGTAGCTTGTAGGGGGCGGCCCCCCGCCTTGTAGCTAGTTAATACTTATAGCTTTCTGGCTTATAAGGGCCATCGGCTTTCACGCCTATGTACTTCGCTTGTGCGCTGGTGAGCTTGGTCATCACGCCACCGAAACCTTCCACCATATCCTTGGCGACTTCTTCGTCGAGTTTTTTCGGTAATACTTTTACATAGATGCCGGCCGCTTTATCGGCAGCACTTAAATCGGCGAACTTGCGCTCAAACAAATACATTTGAGCTAGCACCTGGTTGGCGAAAGAGCCGTCCATGATGCGCGATGGGTGGCCGGTGGCGTTGCCGAGGTTGACCAAGCGGCCCTCAGACAGCAATAGTAAATGGTCGCCGTTGGCGGCTTCTTTTGATGCGGCGCGGTAGATTTTGTGTACCTGTGGTTTTACTTCTTCCCAGCTCCAGTTTTTGCGCATGAAGGCGGTATCAATTTCGTTGTCGAAGTGGCCGATGTTGCACACCACGGCACTGCTCTTTAATGATTGCAGCATGGCGCTATCGCACACATTAACGTTACCGGTGGTGGTAACCACTAAATCAGTGTTGGAAAGCAGCGTGGTATTAATGTCTTCAATTTTGCCGGTGTTCTCGCCCTTGTTGTAGGGCGAAACCACTTCGTAGCCATCCATACAGGCTTGCATGGCGCAGATAGGGTCAATTTCTGTGACCTTCACAATCATGCCTTCTTGGCGCAGTGACGCTGCAGAACCTTTGCCCACATCGCCGTAGCCAATCACCAAGGCTTTTTTGCCCGATAGCAAGTGATCGGTGCCGCGCTTGATGGCATCGTTCAAGCTGTGGCGGCAGCCGTACTTGTTGTCATTCTTTGATTTGGTAACTGCGTCGTTGACATTGATAGCAGGAACCTTCAGCGATTTCTCTTCCATCATTTCCAACAAGCGATGCACGCCTGTAGTGGTTTCTTCGCTGATGCCGTGAATCTTATCGAGCATGGCGGGGTACTTTTCGTGACACAGCTGAGTCAGGTCGCCGCCGTCATCGAGAATCATATTGGCATTCCAAACCTCGGTGCTGTCTTTTTGCGCCAGTACGGTTTGCTCGATACACCACCAAAATTCTTCTTCGGTTTCGCCTTTCCAGGCAAACACCGGAATGCCGGCGGCAGCAATAGCGGCGGCGGCGTGATCTTGAGTGGAGAAAATGTTGCACGAAGACCAGCGCACTTCGGCACCCAAATCCACTAGGGTTTCAATCAGCACGGCGGTTTGAATGGTCATGTGAATACAGCCCATGATGCGCGCATCTTTTAACGGCTGGGCTTCGCGGTATTTGCGACGCAGGGCCATCAGTGCCGGCATTTCACCTTCGGCGATTTCTATTTCACGACGGCCCCAGGCCGCGTCTCTGGCAAATTGCTCGGCATCTTTGGCGGCAACTTTGAAATCTGAAAAACCATCAATCGAGTAAGTCATAATCTATATCCTGTTTTTTGGCGCGTAGCCAGTGCAATGTTTTTTTAGCCTCAAGCCTCAAGCCTCAAGCCTCAAGCCTCAAGCCTCAAGCCTCAAGCCTCAAGCCCCAAGCTTGTAGCGGCCGACTTGTCGGCATAAGCGCTTGCAGCTTTTTAAAGCGCTTTCGCCAAAATGGCGGCTTTGTCTGTTCTTTCCCAGGTAAACTCTGGCAATTCTCGGCCGAAGTGGCCGTAGGCTGCGGTTGAGCGATAAATGGGGCGCTTTAAATCCAACATGGCGATTAAGCCTTGTGGGCGTAAATCAAAGTTGGCGCGTACTAAATCAACAATCTGTGCGTCTGATAATTTACCGGTGTCGAAAGTATTAACCGAAATGGATGTGGGTTCGGCTACACCGATGGCGTAAGAAATTTGAATTTCACAGCGCTCGGCGAGGCCGGCGGCAACAATATTTTTGGCAACATAGCGACCGGCGTAGGCCGCCGAGCGATCTACTTTTGAGGGATCTTTGCCAGAGAAGGCGCCGCCGCCGTGGCGCGCCATGCCGCCGTAGGTGTCGACGATAATTTTGCGGCCGGTTAAACCACAGTCGCCCACAGGGCCGCCGATAATAAACTGGCCGGTGGGATTGATGTGGTAAAGGGTGTCTTTGTGCAGCCATTCGGCTGGCAAAACCGGCTTAATAATTTCTTCCAATACCGCCGCGCGCAGGTCGGCTTGCTTCACGTTCGGCGCATGCTGAGTTGAAAGTACGATCGCATCGATGGCCACCGGCTTACCGTTTTCATAGCGCAAAGTCACCTGGCTTTTGGCGTCGGGGCGCAACCAATCTAAGCTACCGCTCTTGCGAACTTTTGCTTGTTGCTCGACTAAACGGTGCGCGTAGAAAATCGGCGCGGGCATCAGCACATCGGTTTCATTCGACGCGTAACCAAACATCAAACCTTGGTCGCCGGCGCCCAAATCTTTGTTGTCCGCTTCGTCAACGCCCATGGCGATATCGCTCGACTGTTTACCAATGGCGTTCAACACGGCGCAAGAGGCGCCGTCGAAACCGACGTTGCTGGAGTTGTAGCCAATGTCTAAAACCACTTCGCGAATCAGGTCTTCTAAATCCACATAGGTGCTGGTGCGCACTTCGCCGGCCACCACAACCATGCCGGTTTTTACCAAGGTTTCCACGGCGACGCGCGAGTCTTTGTCGTCTTTTAAAATCGCATCCAAAATCGCATCGGAAATTTGGTCGGCCATTTTATCTGGGTGGCCTTCGGATACTGACTCCGAGGTAAATACGGCGTATTCAGACATGTTGTGTCTCCGTTAAAGTAACTGTGTGGTGGTCGCCAAATTGAACTGGCGAATTTGAATTTGAAATCCGTTGCGTAATGCAAAGTAGTGGCTTGGGCCTTCCAGTAAACCGGCGCGATCGGCCCAAGTATTAAATTCTTCCGGTTCGAAACCCTGCCACAAATCGCCACAGGCGGCGCGCGCCCAAGATTGATCGTGGCGGCATAAGTCGGTAATCACTAAGGCGGCACCGGGTTTTAGCAGCTTGGCTAAATCTTGAAACACTTCCGCCGGGCTGGGCGTATGGTGCAGCACCATGTTGATAATCACGCAGTCGGCGGTTAAGCCCTGTTTGATGGCCTCGCGCGTATCGCCCAAAACGTAGCGCACATTGGCGAGCTCGGCGTTGTGCGCCTGGGCTTGGTTGAGCATTTCCGGCGCGTTATCGAGGGCGATAATCTGGTCAAAGCGCTGCGCTAGCCAAGGCAGTAGTTCGCCGGCGCCAGGGCCGACTTCGAGAATATGGGCTTGGCTGGAAAGGCCGATTGCATCCAAGACTTCACACACGGCTTCACCGTACACTGGGAAGCTGGCAATAAGATCTTGCTGGGCGCGGAACTTGTCGGCATTTTCGGCAAAAAATTGCTGGGACGTGCGGCCTCTTTCGTTATACAGCTGGAACAGGCGCTCTTGGCGCTGCTCGGTGAGCGGCTGTTGATCCAACTCGGCTAATAGCGCGAGTTTTAAACCCGCACCCCATTGGCCTTGGGCGATAGGTTTACGGCGGTAAAAAATAGAGTTGCCTTCGCGCCGGGTGGTAACCCAGTCGCCTTTGGTGAGTACTTTTAGGTGGTGGCTCATGCCAGATTGCGGCATATCGAACAGGCTGGCCAGCTCTAAAACGCCGAAGGAATCTTGCGCCAGCACCCGCAAAATCTCCATGCGTAGCGGATCGGCTGCGGTTTTGAGCAGGCTGGCAACCTCATCGAAGCAGTTGACTTCGGCGAGATTGGCGGCGCTATTTGTTTGGCTGGTTGCGTTCATAGCGGGCAAGTGTAGCAGCCAGCAGCACCTATATCAAAATATTTTGATATAGGTGCTCAGGTGTGCACTTAGCCTACTTGATTGCGCTGCTAAGGGCTAACCGGTGCCATACTGGATAAAGATCCAAACAGCGGACATTTGCGTTAAACCCTCGAGGGTATTTGCCCTGCCATCGGGGTTGACTTTGAAAAAGGACATTATGTTGAAAAGCCACATCCTACTTTGCCTCTTCGTTGCACTGCTCTCGGCCTGCGGTGGCGGCGGTGGCGGCTCTACGCCCAGTAATCAGCTGCCCAATGCGGAATTTCGCATTACCACATCGAACTTTACTGTGCCGGCCACCGTGGCATTTAACGCCCAGGCCTCTAGCGATAGCGATGGCAGCATCGTCAATTATGCCTGGACCTTTGGCGACGGCGGCTCGACCACTGGCGCGGTGGTGTCGCACCAGTATCTCGAGACCGGCAGCTTCACGGTCGAGCTCGAGGTAACCGATGACGATGGCGGTACTGACCGCTATAGCCTCCAGGTAGAGATAGTGGCCAATAGCCCGGCGGTGCCAGTGATGCTGGTGACCGCGCCGCATTTCGTGGTGCCAGCCACGGTGCATTTCGACGCCAGTGACTCCACCGATGCCGATGGCAGTATCGCGTCCTACCACTGGAATTTTGACGACGGCAGCATTGGCCAGGGCCCGGTGGTTTCCCACATATTTGACACGGCCGGTGTGTACGATGTGGTTTTGACCCTGACCGATAATCGCGGCGCATTATCGACTGCTAGCCGAACGCTAACGGTGGTAACCCGCGATCAGGCTGGCACCGCTTCGATTAGCGGTATTATTTCAGCGCCGGCCGAAACCGCGGTGGACTCAGACACCAACGACCCCTTTAACCCTTACCAACCCAACAACGACTTTGCCACCGCGCAAGCTATCGCCAACCCGGTCACCGTAGGAGGTTTTGTTACTGATCTCTCGGGTACCGGCAATGCCGATAACGGCGATCGGTTTGAGACAATTCCAGACGAAACCGATATTTACGCCGTGTCGCTATTACAGGGGCAGAAGATTCTCTTGGAAATCAGCGATTGGGCGGCTGACGTGGATTTGGATCTGTACCTCTACGACAGCGCCGGCGCCGAAGTGGCCTATTCCATTGGCGAGTCGGATGTGGAATTGGTGACGGTGGCGGCGTCCGGAGACTATTTTGTTCAAGTGTTTGCTTACAGTGGCTTTTCCAATTACCAGCTCAGCATCGGTGTGGCGGCCAGCCAAGTGCCCGCCCACGCCGGTAACCGGAGTTCAGAGGCGCCAATAATTGCCGGTGAATTGTTGGTGGAATACAAGGATGCTGTGGTGCTCGGCGAGGCGGGCATTCAGCGCCGGGCCGAGCGCTTGGGCATGCAAGTGGCGCGGGCCTTACCTGGCCGCGCGGCGCTGAATCGCTTCGATCTAAGCCGCCAAACTTTGAGTGCCATGAACGCCGCTATCGCGCAGCGCATGAGCTCCGAGCAAAGTGAGCGCTTCCAAACATTAATGAAATTGAAGGCCCTATCGAAAGATAAAAGCGTTCAGCGGGCCCAGCCGAACTACCGCTACACCGCCCAAGCTATACCCAATGACCCAGACTACATCAAGCAGTGGCACTACCCGTTAATTAACCTGCCCCAAGCCTGGGACTCCTCTATCGGTACCGGCGCTATTGTGGCGGTGTTGGATACCGGGGTGTATTTGGCGCACGAGGATTTAACCGCTAATTTAATGGCCGGTTACGACTTCATCAGCGAAACCAGCAATGCGCTGGACGGCAATGGCATAGACGCCAACCCGGATGATCCGGGCGATGGTGGTCTGTCGGGCAGTAGCTCCTGGCACGGCACCCATGTGGCCGGCACTATCGCGGCGGTGACCAATAATGGCAAGGGCCTGGCGGGCGTGGCCTATGGCGCCAAAATTATGCCTTTGCGCGTCTTGGGTGCCACCGGTGGCAGTTCCTACGACATTCAACAGGCGCTGTATTATGCCGCCGGCTTACCTAATGACTCAGGCACGGTGCCGACTCAGCGCGCCCATATCGCCAACTTGAGCTTAGGCTGCCAGTACTGTTTCTCCTCGGCCGAGGCGGCGGTGTACCAACAGGTGCGCGATGCTGGCTTGATAGTGGTAGCAGCGTCCGGCAATGAAAACAGCGGTGAACCCGGCTACCCGGCTTCCTATGCCAGCGTCATATCGGTGGCGGCCACGGATCGCTTTGATAATCGTGCGCCCTATTCCAATTTTGGCCAGTATGTCGCGGTATCGGCGCCTGGCGGTGCGCAACAATCTGGCCCAGTGAACGGCGTGCTGAGCACCTTGGTGGATCAGGATCAATCGTCTGGCTCGCGCCGCTCGGCTTATGCCTATTACCAGGGCACATCCATGGCCACGCCCCATGTGGCCGGTGTGGCGGCATTGATGGTGTCTTTGCGCCCAAGCCTGACCCCCACCGAGTTCGAGCAAGCCATTAGCTCGGGTTCCATTGTTAAAGATATTGGCGACGCCGGCCGGGACGATAGCTTCGGCTATGGCCGTATCGATGCCTTAAAAGCCGTGCAGTATGCGCTCTTACTGGAAGGCGATGCGCTGCCGGCGGCGTTGGTGGTGTCGCCCTCGGCAGTAAACTTTAGTGCCATTGAAAACGTCGAAACGGTCGAGCTAGATCGCATCGGTGTGGGCACTCTGCGCGTGGTGTCGGCCACCAGTTCCGCTGCTTGGTTGACCGTGAGTGCCGGTGCTGTGGATGGCGACGGCTTGGGTGATTACCTGCTCAGCGCCAATCGCGCCGGTCTCGATAACGGCACCTATCAAGCAGTTGTTACCTTCACTGCCGACAATGCCGTATCGGTGAGCCTAAACGTGAGCATGGTGGTGGGTACCAATACTTCTGTGTTGGGGGCCGGGCATATTTATGTGTTGTTGTTAGATGAAAGTTTTGCCTTTTTCGACCAAGTGAATTTATTCCCCGATGCCAACGGCGACTACGCCTATAGCTTTGATCATTTACCGGGCACGGTGGCCGAGCCAGTGAAATTCTACTTGGTAGCCGGCACCGATAACGACAATGATTTTGAATTATGCGACGCCGGTGAAGTGTGCGGCGCCTACCCAACCCTGGGTGTGTTAACGCCGCTGAATGTCACCGGCGTGACCACCCAGGTGAATTTTTTGGTGTTGATGGATGGCTCCATATCGAGCAATGCCAGCGCAACCGTCGCGGAGGGCGAACCAGAGGCAGCAGCTAATCGACCCCTATTGCGCCGGCGTTGATCTGAATCAGCACCGCCTTGTCGGTAAATTGGTTTACTGTGATTTGACGTGGAGGTGCGTGCTTGTTGCGCAGGTCTTACCTGTTTTCTGCCTTCATTTTTAGCGACTAGGTGAGTGAGTTTATGCAGCCATTACCACACCATTACCATGTGCAGGCGCAAGCCAGTACCGATACTTTGGTTCAACTTAACTCGGGTGAGTTAGAAACCTTATCAAGCGCGCCGCCGGTGCAATTTGGTGGCGACGGCAAGCACTGGTCGCCAGAGGAATTTTTATTGGCGGCTGTGGCCGATTGTTATATTTTATCGTTTAAAGCGGTGTCAACCGGTTCGAATTTTCGCTGGCAAGATTTAACTTGTGCGGTGGAGGGTATATTAGAAAGAGAGGGCAAGGTCACGCGCTTTACCCGTTATATTTTAACCGTTGCGTTAACTTGTAGGGGCGAGGTTGATCGAGACAAGGCACAGAAATTATTGACCAAGGCGGAGAATGTTTGCTTGATTAGCAACTCGTTGAATGGCTCATTTGAATTACACACCGAAATTATTGAGCAGGCTTAGTGGTGTAGAAAAGAGCAAGGGTTAGCGGTCGGCGTGTTTAAGATTGGTTGATAGCAAGCCGCAAGCCGCAAGCAACAAGCCGCAAGCAACAAGCGGTTAGCAAAATCAGTGGCGCGGCTGCTAATGGGTGGCAAGGTTACTGAGGCAAGGGGCTTGCCTTCTGTGCGAAATTAATTACCGGTGTCGTCATCCATTTATGTCGATGGCTTGGATAGTGCGCATGCCAGTAACAATATTCACAGTAGAAAAAAGAAACCCCGCATTGGGCGGGGCTTTTGGGGTGAGAGTGATTAGGGGAAGCTTAATGCTTTTCGGTAGCCTAGTTTCCAGTTGACACCGTCGTTGGACGACCAGACCTCGTTGCTATTGGAACTGTCATCCCCGCCAATGACCCATAACCGATTGTTGAAAACGCTCACCTGATGGTCGTATCGCGCAGAGAAGTCGGCGCTGGCGGTTTGTTGGGTCCAAGTGATGCCATCGCTAGAAGACCAGGCGTCGTTTGTTCTACCGGAATCCTCAAATCCGCCAATGAGCCATAACTGGTTATTGAAAGCGCTCACCTGATGACTGCTTCGCGCAGAGAAATCGGCGCTGGCGGTTTGTTGCGTCCAGGTGATGCCATCGCTAGAAGACCAGACGTCGTTTTTACGGGAACCGTCATACCCGCCAATGACCCATAATTGATTATTGAAAACGCTCACCTTATGACGGCGTCGTGCAGAGAACTCGGCGTTGGCAGTTTGTTGCGTCCAGTTGATGCCATCGCTGGAGGACCAGACGTCGTTTTTGGTACCGGATTCGTCATCTCCCCCAATGAGCCACAACTGGTTATTGAAAACGGTCACCTGATGTTGGTATCGCGCGGAGAAATCGGCCCTGGCGGTTTGTTGGGCCCAGGTGATGCCGTCGCTAGAGGACCAGACGTCGTTTTTACGGGAACCGTCATACCCGCCAATGAGCCATAACTGGTTATTGAAAACGCTCACCTGATGTTGGTATCGCGCAGAGAAATCGGCGTTGGCAGTTTGTTGGGTCCAGGTGATGCCATCGCTAGAAGACCAGACGTCGTTTTTAAAGGAATCGTCATATCCCCCAATGAGCCACAACTGGTTATTGAAAACGCTCACCTGATGGCTGTATCGCGCAGAGAAAGTGGCGTTGGTGGTGTGTTCGGCCCAAGTGATGCCATCGCTAGAAGACCAGACGTCGTTCGTAGGGTCAAAGAGCTGGTCACTCCCGCCAGTGACCCATAACTGGTTATTGAAAACGCTCACCTTATGACGGCGTCGTGCAGAGAACTCGGCCTTAGTGGTTTGTTGGGTCCACGTAATGCCATCGTTAGAGGACCAGACGTCGTTTTTAGCGGTGCCTAAAACACCTTCAAACCCGCCAATAACCCATAGCTGGTTATTGAAAACGCTCACCTGATGATTGGTTCTCGCAGAGAACTCGGCGCTGGCGGTTTGTAGCGTCCAGGTGATGCCATCGCTAGAGGACCAGACGTCGTTTTTTACGCCATCGGTCTGGCTCTCTCCGCCAATGACCCATAACCGGTTATTGAAAACGTTCACCTGATGACTTTGTCGCGCAGAGAACTCGGCGTTGGCGGTTTGTTGGGTCCAGGTGATGCCGTCGCTAGAGGACCAGACGTCGTTTTTACGGGAACCGTCACTCCCGCCAATGACCCACAACTGGTTATTGAAAACGGTCACCTGATGTTGGTATCGCGCAGAGAAATCGGCGCTGGCGGTTTGTTGGGCCCAGGTGATGCCGTCGCTAGAGGACCAGACGTCGTTTTTACGGGAACCGTCATACCCGCCAATGAGCCATAACTGGTTATTGAAAACGCTTACCTGATGAGCGTATCGCGCAGAGAACTCGGCGTTGGCGGTTTGTTGGGTCCAGGTAATACCGTCGCTAGAGGACCAGACGTCGTTTTTACCGGAACCGCCATCCCCGCCAATGACCCATAACTGGTTATTGAAAGTCACTGTCTGATGCGAATCGCGTTCCGCCCATTTTTTGGCCGAGACCAATGTGTTAATTTGCGCGTTACCGTGTTTAAACGTGTAATAACCCACTTGCGCCAACAAAGCCGCACCGTCAGTGACTGGCGCACTGTTTAAAATATCTAACTGACCGCTAGCACAACTGTTGTAGTTAGCTAGGTCGCAATTGGCGTCTGAGCTGCGGTAAAACTCTATACTTTCGGTGCCGCTCGAAAAGCTCACATCGGTTTCCGTGGCGCCAATCCAGGCACTCATGACAAAGTTTTTGTCTACAACATCTACGCCGTAACTAGCGCTGGCTGCGTTGTAATTGGCATCAGCCGCTTTATTGGCAGTGATATAGGTTGTGCCCAAGCCCACGGCCGTGACTTGCCCGCTATCATCAACGGTTGCCACTGCCGTGTTATTACTGCTGTAGCTAATTGCGCCGCTACCCTCGCCGCCGCTGGCGATATTAACGGTTGTGTCATTTATAAATAATTTCGCCGCTTCGGTACTGGCAAAGGTAATGGTTTGTGATTTTAGCGCGGGTTTACTTGAGCCCCCACCGCCGCCGCAGGCGGTTAGGATGAAGATTAAAATGTAGGTTGCCACAATCCTTATGGTATTAAGCATATCTAGCTATTCCCTTATCTAGGTTGACGTTGAATAAAACCGGGCGTTAGGTTTTTGTTGGTTGGTCTATTGCCGTAAAGCCGGCCGCTTATTAAAACACACGTTTTCGCGACCTTCTGACTTACCTTAAATTCTGCCTATTTAGTGACCATAAAAAAACGATTTTCGACTTCAATCCGTAACTTTCGTACCAGTTTTGTTGGGTGCGGTGTTAGTCATGGGGGCGCTTAGTGTTTTTGGCCGAGTGCAAATGGGGTAGTTCGGTAGGGATGTTATTTAAGATGTTTTGACAGTTGACAGTTGACAGTTGACAGTTGACAGCAACAAGCAACAAGCAACAAGCAACAAGCAACAAGCAACAAGCAACAAGCAACAAGCAGTTCAGGGCGCTGCGATTGGCCTAGCAGTTAACGGAAACTGTGGCTGGATGAGGTGAAAAATCATACGACATAATTGCCACAGCTTCGCCTTGATACATCTCTCGGTTACGTAACGTCCAGCCGAGGGATTGGTAAAATTCTTCCTGCCCCGGGGTAAATAAATACACAGTTTCAAAACCCGTTTTAGCACAGTCAGCCATCAAGCGGCTGATCAACTTCTTACCCCAGCCTTGGCCGCGCAGTTTTTCGTCGATATACACACTCGCGAGCCAAGGCCCAAGCTCTGGGTGTGTGCTCATATCGTCGTAAATGACCGAAGCCGAACCAAATACTTGGTCGCCATCGCAAATAACCCAGGTGCGCGGCACCTTTAATCCTTCTAGCGATTGCCTGAGTTCGTCGGCAAACGTCTGTTGCCTATGATCTGGGTATAAAGCCGCCCATTGCCGGTAATGCCAAGTGGCTAGTTGATCTATGGCGTGCGGGCATTCAGTTAAATCGCGAATTTGCATGGCATTGGCGTTGAAAATTTTAGACGGTAAACGTTTAGGGAAAATGCCACTCTTCGAAGTGGCAATTGGCCGCGCATCTTAGTGATAAGCGGCGCGGCCGTCAAAGCGGTGTGCAATTATTTCTCGATGGTAAACCTGACACGCTCTTTTAAACCCTGCGTGGGCACCGGTTCGTTGTCGATCACTTGCGGGCGAAACTTCCAGCGCGCGACGGCGGCCAGTGCCGCGCGTTCGAATACGCCTTCGGGTTCCGCGTACATAACGGTGATATTTTCGGTGCCGCCGAAGGCCGTCACATCGTAGGCGATATCGACAAAACCCTCGGTACCGTTGCGCAAGGCGTTGCGTGGGTAGGTGGGGGCAATCATCACTTGTTTAACCAAGTTGCCGCCGCCTATGTTGATATTGAGCTTGTCTGTACTGGGGTTTATTTTTATTTTCGGCAGGGTATAGCCACCGTTACCGGTTTCAACCTCGTAGGGGTCATCAATAGATGTTGGTGGGGGTGTTTCGGGTTCTACTATTTTTTTCGGTTGATCGAAAATGATGTCGATATCTGGCACATCGTCCATTACAAAAGTCGGAATAGGTCGCCTTTCAACTTCTTCAGGTTCAACGGCCTCTTGTTCAATTAACAGGTGCATACCATAAACTAGCGACAGCGTTATTAGCGCGGCTAGTGGTAGTGAACCCAGTGTGCGAAATTCAGGGCGAACGAATGCTGCAGTGCTCATAAGACACTCTCCAAATTTTTAACGTTTAGTGTGTTGGCGACGCGGTTGCGTCAAGGGGTGGACAGTGATCAGGTGTCCGGTGGTTCATGCGTGAGTTGAAAGCGGTACTCCTCCGTCACCTTGGTGAGGGTGAAGGCTTGGCCTTGTAAGCGCGGCCGAGCAAATTGCGAAGCAGTTAAGGCATTAATGGCGGCGTTAGTCAGTAGTGTGTTAGGGCTGCTTAGGGCGAGAATATTTTCTGCCCGGCCATCGCTGTTAATACTGAATTCCAGCCGCACTAAACCTTCGATGCCGCGCTTGATCGCTGTGCGTGGGTAGGTGGGGGTGATTAACGCAATGGGCATGACGCTGTTGATGCCGGGGCTACCGATTTCGACAGTGCTGCTCAGGCGCAACGTTTCACCTTCGGCACTGTAGCGCTCGGCCAGCACAACCATATTTTCCGCCTGCGGTTTTGCCGGCGCTCGCGCCACGCTAGCGAAGTCATGTTTGTTAATAACGGCAGCGTTAAGTTGGTTTGCCAATGGATTGTCAGTCACGACTTTGTTGTTAGCTGTTTCCATGGCCTGCCAGGTTAAAACCAACGCCGAGCTTGGCTGCAGTGCGATTTTTGGCATCACCTGACCACTGCTAATGGCCAGGGCCAATAGCCCCGTTATTAAGAGTGCGAGGGCGAGACTTTGCGGCTCGCGCGCCTCGCGATCTAAGTGTGGGTCTAACAGCAGGCTGATGCGCTGAAATAAGGGCGAGCCGTTCAGCGCCTCGGTGGGTAGGTCTTGTTTCAGCGCCTGCGCACTTTGTAGTAGCAGCTCTGCATAATCGGCGGTGCGATGGTTGCGTTCTAGCACCCAGTCATCGGTAGCGCGTTCAGATAATTCCACCTGTTGTTTGGCTAGCCACCACACGGGTGGTAAAAACCAAAATAGGGCGCACACCAAACGGGTGGCTTGGCGAATAGGCCAATCGTTGCGCGCCACATGCCCTAGTTCGTGTAACAGCATGAGTTGCAGTTGCGCTTTGCTTGCGCCAGTGGCGGCTTGGGGTAATAGCAGGGTTGGATTTTTCCAGCCCCACACCTGCGGGTAGTGAATCTCTTGGCTAACTTTAACCGTCACGGGCTTGGCGCAACCGCTTAATTTTTTCAGTTTTTCTAATAGAGCCTTTTGCTCAAAATCTTTCGCGCTTTGTTCGATCTTTCGCAGCAGTGCCAAACCTAGAAGCAAGTAGAAAATCTGAAACAGTAGCGCGAATAGATAAACGGCTACTAGTGCTTGAACCCAGGGCAGGAGCACTATTTCTTGCCAGGGTTGGGTTAAAAGGTTGGCGCTTGAGCTATCGAAAAATTCCGTTTGCAAGGGTAGCGCGGGCAATAAAAAACTCATGCCAATAAGTAGCGGTAAACTCCATAAAATAACCGTGGCAAGCAAGTGTTGGTGGCTGGCTGAGCGCTGTTTATCTTGGCGAAATAAGGCGTAAGCCAAACCCATGAGTAGCAAGGGCTTAAGGGTTAAACTGATGAGCAGATTAATCGTCAGCATCACGGCTCCCGCTTAACTTATTTAGCGCGTTTATTGGCGCGCGCTTTGGCGATGGCTTGCTCCAGCGCGTCTAGCTCGGCATCGGTAAGCTCTTCGCCTTTCTCGCCTAGTAAAGCATTGGCCGCCTTGGCGATGGAGCCATCAAAAAACGTTTTCAACATGCGCGATAGCGCCGAGCTCTGTGCTTGCGCGCGGGCCTGAGCTGGCTTGTACAGATATTTGGCGCCGTCCTGTCGGTGCGTTACCAGCTCTTTTTCGATCATGCGCGCCAACAAGGCGCGCACCGAGGAATAGCTGGGTGGATCTGGCATCAGTTCCAGCACCTGCTGGGCACTGGCTTCTTCCGATTGGTAAAGGACGTCCAATATTTCCCGCTCGCGGCGGCTCACTTTTCCTGCATTCATGCTCAAACCCCTCATCTATGCTAAAAATTTAGCACCATGCTAAATTTTTAGCAATTAAATTGTGCGTTTTTTTAAGGTGAAAAAAAGCCCGGTCATTACCGGGCTTTGGGGGGCTTAGTTGTTGAGTGGAAAATGCGCCTGGTGTTGGTAGCGTTTTTGCCAGTTTATGCCGTCGCTGCTGCGCCAGATGCCGTATTGGGAAGATCCCATTGTATTCATATAGATCATGTTGTTCTTTACCGTAACGCTGGCCTGATTTAGCTCTCCCATAGGTAGATTGTCGGCTTCTAGGTACCAGTGAATACCATCGGCAGATGACCAGATATCTTTGGCCCAGGTTTTGGTGGCGGGTTTGTAACCACCTATCAGCCAAAGTCGATTCTGGAATTCAAATAGAGTTACATTTTTTCTGGGGCCAAACTCAGTGGTATCGGCCTCCTTCATCCAAGTTTCACCATCGATGCTGCTCCAAACATCGGTTTGCCATTTCGACATGGAATTCGTATAGCTACTAAAAAACATCAATTTTTCCTGGAAGGAAAAAGCAGTTTTGGAGTCACGAGTAAATAGCTCGTTATCGGTATGTTGTTGCCAATTTTCACCGTCTGCGGTGGACCAAAGATCATTGAGACGTAGACTGGAATTCTCAGAACTTGTTCCGCCCATCACCCAAATTCGGTCGTCGTGTTTAAATATTTGGTGATAGGAGTTTCTATTAGGCCAAGGCGGAGTCTGTACAAGCTTTTGCCAGCTTTTACCATCTAGGCTGTATTGGCTGCGGTTGGAATAAAGTTGCCTGCCGTCAATGAGCCAGAGGGTACCGTTCAGTGCTAGGGGGCTGGGCAGAATGAAGTCCGAACGCTTTTCTGGTGCGTTTTCCATTTGCCAAGTTAAGCCGTCTTCGCTCGATAGCATTTGGTTCCAGCTCGAACCGGCTGTTTGGGCAAGTAAATGTAACTTGTCGTTATAATTGAACAGCACGGCTGGCTTCTTGTTGCCAGGGCTTTGGTTGCTGATAAGCAGCCATTTGTCCTCTTCGTAGCGGTAGACTTCATCGTTGGCACGGTAGACTGAGCCGTCATTCCCCCCTGCGATGAGCAGTAGTTGATCATTAATCACCGCTAGTGCGCTATTTACAATTAATCCTGCTGGAATGGCCGCTTCTTGGCGCCAAGTTATGCCGTCAGCGCTACTCCAGGGCGTTGCGGTTTTATCGTCCAGCACCCAAATGCGGCCTTCAAATTCGGTAATGCTACCGTTGATCGATGGCCTAAAAGGTAGGCTGTTCGATTGCTCTATCCAATTCGCCCCGTCGTCAGAGGAGTAGGCTCTGAAATCATTGTAGGCTCTTTGGGTAAAGACCCACAGTTTATTGGAATAGGACACCGCCAGTGTCACCTCAGAGTTGAGCTCGAAGTCCCCAATCTTTTGCCATGCAATTCCATCTTCCGTTACCCAAACATCATTGGTAAATTGGAAACTGTCGTTGTATCCGCCTACTAAGTAGAGCTTGGCCCCGATGACCATTAAGTGAATAAACTTGCGTTTGCCAAACTCGGCTAACGCCACGTCTTGTGTCCATGTGCTTCCGTCTAGGCTGCTCCAAATGTCGCCGTAGGTGGAGTTGAATCTACCCCCGATAAACCAAAGCTTTCCCTTAAAGCTTGCGAGCCCACTATCGTATCGCCGGGAAGTTATCGAGCCACTGTTCTCAAGTGACCAGTCGATGCCGTCGTTAGAGCTCCAGGTATCAACGGGTGGTTCGCCGTAATAGCTTGATCCGCCTACCAACAGTAATCGCCCTTCGTGGGTGACAACCTTGTGTTTAACCAGCGCGCCCCAGCGCTGGGTATTAACGGGCAGCTGGGTGTAATAATTCCCAAAGCGAAATTGGTAAAAACCTTTGTTGTATAAGGTGAATGCCGTATCTGAAATTTCCGCATTACTTATTGTTTGATGCTGTCCTTGGGTGCAGGCATTGGCGGCGTCAAAGTCACAAACGGCATCTTGGCTGGCGACAAATTCGACGTTGTCAGAGCCCGCTTGGAAGGTGATGTCGGCACCGTCTTCACCAACCCAAGCGACAAAGCTGGTAGTGCGATTAACGGCCTCTATATCGTAGCTGTCACTGGCTTGATTGTATTTACGCCCGGCGGCTTTGGTGGCCGTTATCGTGGCAAGGCCTGGGCTTAATATCGTGACTTGGCCAGCGGCATCAACACTGGCGACCTCTTCATTGCTGCTGGTGTAACTAGTGTCACCTTCACCTGGTCCATCGGTAAGGCTTTTAGTGAAAACCGCTTCGGTAATTTCGCGCACCGGTTCGGTTAAACCGTATGCAATAGTTTGATCAATGAGCGAAGTGTGTACCGTGTATTGGGCGCTAGCGCCGGCGTACTTGCGATCCTGCGCCTTAGTGGCTGTAACTACCAAACTGCCCGCTTGGTTTAGGCTGATATTGCCTTCGGCATCGATGCTGGCTAAATCTGGGTTGGACAGGCTGTAACTTATCTCACCATCACCGGCGCCGCCGGAGGCAGGGTTTGCCACCGAGTCGTCGACAAACCGCTCGAAGGGGCCAGCTTGCGCGAAGGCGATACTTTGTTCAATTCGGCTGGTGTTCACCGTGTATTGGGCGCTGGCGCTGGTGTATTTTCGGTCTTGCGCCTTAGTGGCTGTAACTACCAAACTGCCCGCTTGGTTTAGGCTGACATTGCCTTCGGCATCGATGCTGGCTAAATCGGGGTTGGACAGGTTGTAACTAATCCCACCATCACCGGCGCCGCCGGAGGCTGGGTTTGCCACCGAGTCGTCGACGAACTTCGCTAAGGGGCCCGTTTGTGCGAAGGCGATGCTTTGTTCTATTCGGTTACTGGTGACTGTGTATTGCGCACTAGCCCCAGCATATTTCCAGTTGCCTGCCGCCGTGGCTGTAATGGTGGCCGTGCCAGCCGCCATTGCAGTGACTTGGCCTGTGGCGTCTACCGAGATGATGTTGTTATCGCTAGAGGCATAACTAACTGGCAGTTGTGCACCTGTGGCTGGGTTAGCTTGACTACCATCTACCAGCAGTTGCAGTGCGTTTTGACCGAAGCTCAGGGTTTGTGGGTTGAGCAGGCTTTGAACGGTATAGCTCGTACTCGCGGCGAGGTATTGTTCGTCTTCATTACGGCTGATATTAATGCTGGCTTCACCGGCATTAAGTAGCGTTACAGCACCTTGATCGTCAACGCTGGCAACGTCTGGGTTGCTGCTGCTGTAGCTATAGGCGCCACTGCCGGCCCCGTTGATTGGGTTAGTTAGGGTTGAGTCCACAAACGCCTGAATACTGTCGCCATTTGTGAGGCTAAGGGTTTGCTCGCGTTTACTCACAACAAACGGAATGCTCAAGGTGGCGGCGTTATAGCTGCTGTCTGCCGGAGCGGTGAGGGTGAGGGTGGTGCTGCCGGCGGCGAGTGCCGTGATGGTGCCACTGGCATCTATGTCGATAATACCGGCTTCGCTCAGGCTAAATTGAATATCGGCGCTGCTCGGCGCAGAGGCCGTAGTGGTACGCACGTCTCCTACGAATAGTTCGACCGTACCGCTTTCGGTGAAGCTGATGGTCTGGCTTTGTGGTGTCGGGGCGCTGCTTCCGCCACCGCCACCGCCACCGCAGGCAGTCATCGATAAGATGCTGATAAATAACAAGAAAGTATTAAGAAATCGGTTCTGCATATGCATATCCCTATGGCGGTTTTTGGGCCTGCGCGGCATTGAAAATCCGGCGCGACATCCAATGTCATATATCGGTGGGTTTTTAAAAGCTGGCCGAATCTAACAAAAGGAAATTGTGTTGCAAGCGAAATTTCGCCTTTTATTAATACCCACAGTTGGCGCATGGATACTCTTTTGGCGCCAAAATAGGTTTTGTCAGTTCGGCTATGTGATTGCCTTTGGGTAAATGCAACCAGGGGAGGTGTTTAAGAAATAAACAGGCGTTTGTCCTTTACGCCCCACGCCCATTACGCGAAAATAGCGCCCCTTTTAAAGCCCCAGCCAATGTTGGCCGGACGCCCGTCAAAACCAAGGAGCCCTTCCATGGCCTCACGCAACACTCTCGCTAATGCTATCCGTGCTTTGAGCATGGACGCCGTTCAGAAAGCCAAATCCGGTCACCCGGGTGCCCCCATGGGCATGGCCGACATCGCCGAGGTGCTTTGGAATGACTATCTAAGCCATAACCCAGCCAACCCAAACTGGGCCGACCGCGACCGCTTCATTTTGTCTAATGGTCACGGCTCCATGCTGATTTACTCCTTGCTGCACTTGTCGGGCTACGACCTGCCCATGAGCGAGCTGAAGCAATTCCGCCAACTGCATTCCAAAACCCCTGGCCACCCCGAATACGGCTACGCGCCTGGTGTTGAAACCACCACTGGCCCCTTAGGTCAGGGCATTGCCAACGCCGTGGGTATGGCGACTGCCGAGAAAACCTTGGCGGCGCAGTTCAACCGCGACGGCCACGATATCGTCAACCACTACACCTACTGCTTCTTGGGTGATGGCTGCATGATGGAAGGTATCTCGCACGAAGCCTGTTCACTGGCCGGCACCTTAGGCTTGGGCAAGTTGATCGCCTTCTACGATGACAACGGTATTTCCATTGACGGCGAAGTGGAAGGTTGGTTTACCGACAACACGCCGGCGCGTTTCGAAGCTTACGGCTGGCATGTGATTCCGGCGGTAGATGGTCACGACAGCGCTGCTATTAAAGCCGCCATTGAAGCTGCCCGCGCCGAGCACAACAAACCCACCTTGATTTGCTGCAAAACCATCATCGGTTTTGGTTCGCCCAACAAGCAGGGCAAAGAAGATTGTCACGGCGCGCCCTTAGGTGATGACGAAATCGCCTTGACCCGCGCCAAGTTAGGTTGGAGCCATGCGCCCTTCGACATTCCTGCCGAAGTCTATGCCGGCTGGGATGCCAAAGCCAAAGGCGCCGAGCGCGAGCAGGGCTGGAACGCCAAGCTAGAGGCCTACCGTGCTGCCCACCCTGAATTGGCCGCTGAGTTTGAGCGCCGTATCAAGGGTGAATTGCCGGCCGATTTTGCCGCCAAGGCCGATGCTTACATCGCCGAAACCCAAGCCAAAGCCGAAACCATTGCCTCGCGCAAAGCCTCGCAAAATACCCTGAACGCTTTCGGCCCCATGCTGCCGGAAATGCTCGGTGGCTCCGCCGACTTGGCCGGTTCAAACCTGACCATTTGGAAGGGCTGTAAAGGCATCACGGCCGAGGACGCAAGCGGCAACTACCTTTACTATGGCGTGCGCGAATTTGGCATGAGCGCGATGATGAACGGCATCGCTCTGCACGGCGGTTTCGTGCCTTACGGTGCAACCTTTTTGATGTTCATGGAGTATGCGCGCAACGCCATTCGCATGGCAGCGTTGATGAAGCAGCGCAATATTTTTGTATATACCCACGACTCCATCGGCCAGGGCGAAGACGGCCCGACCCACCAGCCCATCGAGCAAATTGCCAACCTGCGCATGACGCCAAACTTAGACACTTGGCGCCCAGCCGATGCCACCGAATCGGCGGTAGCCTGGAAGGCCGCGGTGCAGCGCAGCGAAGGCCCAACGGCGCTGGTGTTCAGCCGTCAGAACCTGGCGCCACAGGTGCGCACGCCAAACCAAGTGGCTGATATTTCGCGCGGTGGTTACATCTTGCTAGACACCAAAGGCACGCCAGACGCGATCATTATCGCCACTGGCTCTGAGGTGAGCTTGGCCATGGCAGCCGCTGAAAAATTAAACGCTGCGGGCAATAAAGTGCGCGTGGTGTCCATGCCGTGCACCAACGTGTTCGATCAGCAAGATGCCATGTACAAAGAGTCGGTTCTGCCCTTGTCGGTATTGCCGCGGGTTGCTGTTGAAGCGGCGCACGTTGACTACTGGTACAAGTACGTGGGCCTCGATGGTCGCGTAGTCGGTATGACCAGCTTCGGTGAGTCGGCGCCCGGTGCGGCACTGATGGAGCATTTCGGTTTCACAGTTGATAACGTGGTGGCCACCGTTGAAGAACTGCTGGGCTAAGGCCTTGTTGCTGCGCAACGCTGGCGTTCAACAATGACCGTCAGGGTTGCTATTAACGGCTACGGCCGTATCGGCCGCTCGGTGCTGCGCGCGTTATTTGAAGCGCAACTCGCCGGGCGCGCCACCAATCTCGATATAGTGGCCATCAACGAACTCGCCGATGGCGCCACTATTGCGCACCTTACCCGCTACGACTCCACCCACGGCCGCTTCGCCGGCCCGGTGCTGTTGCACAGTGAAAAAAAAATCGATATCGCGCATTGGTCTATCACGTTATTACACGAGCAAGACCCAAGTGCTTTGCCCTGGGCCGAGCTCGACATCGATTTGGTGTTAGAGTGCACCGGCACCTTTAACGATCGCGCCACGGCGCAAAAACACATCGACGCGGGCGCTAAACATTTGTTGTTTTCACACCCGGCCACCAGCGATGTGGATGCCACTATTGTGTATGGGTTTAACCACAAAAGCTTAACCGGTTTAGAAACTATTGTGTCGAACGCCAGTTGTTCTACCAACTGCATAGTGCCGGTGATTCACGTACTCGATCGCGCCCTCGGTATTCAATCGGGCATGCTTACCACCATTCACTCGGCCATGAACGATCAACCGGTAATTGATGCTTATCACCACACCGATCTACGCAAAACACGTTCGGCTTTTCAGTCGATTATTCCGGTGGATACAGGCCTAGCGCGCGGTATTGATCGGCTGTTGCCGTCGTTGGCAGGCAAGTTTGAAGCCCAGGCCATGCGCGTGCCGGTGGTAAATGTGTCGGCTATTGATTTGAATTTGGTGGTGTTGCAACCCACCAGTGCCAGCGCCGTTAATGACTTGTTAAAAACCGCCGCCGAGCAAGAGTTTGATCAAGTACTTGGCTATACCGACGAACTGCTCGCCAGCTGGGATTTTAATCACGACAGTCGCTCTGGCATCGTCGATGGCGGCCAAACGCGAGTTGCCGGCAGGTATCACATTAAGGTGCTGACCTGGTTTGATAACGAGTGGGGTTTCGCCAACCGGATGCTCGATACCGCGAGCTTTTGGGCGCACCAATTTTAGATTTTTAGCCAAATAAGAATTCGAAAACTTTTACATTTTTTAAGGAGAATGCACCATGGCTGTCACGCTGATGCAGGATGTAGATTTAAAGGGTAAGCGGGTACTGATTCGCGAAGATCTCAACGTGCCAATTAAAGATGGCAAAGTGACCAGCGATGCGCGCATTCGCGCCGCACTGCCCACTATTGAGTTGGCAATCAAAGCCGGCGCCAAAGTGATGTTGATGTCGCACTTGGGCCGCCCAGATGAAGGTGTGTTCGATGAGGCCGCCTCACTTAAGCCAGTGGCCGAACATTTAGCTGGTTTATTGGGTTGTGCCGTACCTGTTGTTAAAGATTGGCAAGCCGGTTTCGAGGTGGAAGCCGGGCAAGTGGTGTTGTTAGAAAACGTGCGCTTCAACCTGGGCGAAGGCAAAGATGCCGACGAGCTGGCCAAAGCCTACGCGGCACTGTGCGACGTATTTGTGATGGACGCCTTCGGCACCGCGCACCGCGCCCAAGCCTCTACTCACGGCGTGGCTAAGTTCGCACCCATCGCCTGTGCCGGCCCGTTATTGGCTGCTGAATTAGATGCGCTTGAAAAGGCCTTAGCCAACCCCGCGCGCCCCTTCGTGGCTATCGTTGGTGGTTCAAAAGTGTCTACCAAACTTACCGTGTTAGAAACACTGTCTGAAAAAGTGGATCAGTTAATTGTCGGCGGTGGCATTGCCAACACTTTCTTGGCGGCCAGCGGCAAGCCTGTGGGCAAGTCTTTGTGCGAGCACGATTTGATCGACACGGCCAAAGCCTTAATGGCCAAAACCCATATTCCCGTGCCGGTGGATGTGGTCACCGGTAAAGCCTTTAGCGAAACCGCCGAAGCGACCGAAAAAGCGGCCGATGCGGTGGTCGCCGACGACATGATCTTCGACATAGGCGCCAAAACCAGCGCCCAGTTGGCGGAGATCATCAAAGGCGCAAAAACCATCATTTGGAATGGCCCAGTTGGCGTATTTGAATTCGATCAGTTTGGCGAAGGCACCAAAGCCTTGGCTAAAGCCATTGCCGAATCCGATGCCTTCTCCATTGCCGGCGGTGGCGACACGCTCGCAGCGGTAGATAAGTACGGTATTGCCGATCAGGTGTCTTACATCTCCACCGGCGGTGGCGCCTTCCTCGAATATGTTGAGGGCAAGGTGTTGCCGGCCGTTGCTATGTTAGAAGCGCGGGCCAAGGGCTAATTGCCCCTCGAAAACAGCATGACAGCGCTGGCAGGGTAAAAATCTCTGCTAGCGCTGCCGGCCAAGTTACACAATGACAGCGCTGGCAGGGCAGGAATGTGCGCCTGTGTTACCGGCTAAAGTGCTAGAATAGCCAACAACAAAATTGATCTAAGCGCCACAGAGCGCCCCCCCGTAGAACAGACCGGAAAACCGGCACTACACTTAAACGAGAGCGGGCTTATACCACTAGGCCTGCAAGAGAAAAGAGAAGGATACCCTCATGGCTTTGATTAGCTTGCGTCAGCTGCTGGATCACGCCGCCGAACACAATTACGGTGTGCCGGCGTTCAACGTAAATAACCTCGAGCAAATGCGCGCCATTATGGAAGCGGCCGACAAAACCGATTCGCCGGTGATTGTGCAGGCCTCGGCCGGTGCGCGCAAATACGCGGGTGCGCCTTTCTTGCGCCATATGATCTTGGCCGCCATTGAGGAATTTCCCCATATTCCCGTGTGTATGCACCAAGACCACGGCACCTCGCCGGCGGTGTGTCAGCGCTCTATTCAACTGGGCTTTTCCTCGGTAATGATGGACGGCTCTTTGAAAGAAGATGGCAAAACCCCGGCCGATTACGACTACAACGTAAAAGTTACCCAGCAAGCCGTGGCCATGGCTCACGCCTGCGGTGTATCGGTTGAAGGTGAATTGGGTTGCTTAGGCTCTCTGGAAACTGGCGATGCCGGCGAAGAAGATGGCATTGGCGCCGACTGTAAGCTCACCCACGAGCAAATGCTAACCGACCCAGAAGAAGCGGCCGAGTTTGTGCGCGCCACCAAAGTGGATGCACTGGCCATCGCTTGTGGCACCTCGCACGGCGCTTACAAATTCACCCGTCCACCCACAGGTGACATTCTGGCGATTGATCGCATCAAAGCAATTCACGCGCGCATTCCCAATACGCATTTAGTGATGCACGGTTCGTCTTCGGTGCCGCAAGAGTGGCTGAAAATCATCAATGAATTCGGTGGTGCGATTCCGGAAACCTACGGTGTGCCTATCGAACAAATTTGTGAAGGTATCAAGTACGGCGTGCGCAAAGTTAATATCGATACCGATTTACGTTTATCGTCGACCGGTGCGGTGCGTAAATTCTTGGCCGAAAACCCCAAAGAATTTGACCCACGTAAATTCCTCGCCAAAACCACCGAAGCGATGCGCGATATCTGTATCGATCGTTACCAAGCTTTTGGCACCGCGGGTCAAGCCTCTAAGATTAAAGCTATTGATCTGGAAGCTATGTACAAGCGCTACGAAAGTGGTAGCTTAGATCCCAAAGTTAATTAAAGTTGGGGTGTAACGGCAGCTGCGGCTGCCGTTTTTATTGATGAAACCTATAAAAAGAATAAAAAAAACTATTGATATTGGCGCGGGTTTTACCCGCCAAGCCATTGACGCGTTGTTGAACCAGCGCAACCCCCTCTATTTTAATTATGCGCAAGATAGCGCCCGCGAAAAATCCAGCGCCGAAGCCCAGTATGAAAAATTCTACGGCTTAGACAGATTCAATACCCAAGCCTTTCACGGTTTTGGCTTTCTACCCTTACCTGAGCGCCCCACACGAAAGGAAAGAAATTTCCCTAAGGGCAAACAAGAACTCGTAGAGCTGGCCGTGCACTACTGGCTACCGGAAAATCCAGTAGCCAGTTTATATGTGTTGCATGGTTACTATGATCACGTGGGGCTGTTTGCCAATGCCATTGCCTTTGGCCTTGAAAATAACTACGCCGTGATCACCTTTGATCTACCCGGTCATGGTTTATCGGGCGGCGAGCCCGCCGTGATCGATGACTTCCAAACCTACAGCTTGGCCTTGGATACCGTGCTCGAGGCGAGTAAAAGTTTACAGCTCACCGGCCCTAAACTCGCCTTCGCGCAAAGTACTGGCTGTGCGGTATTGTTGAAAAATCAACTCGATAAAAAACAAGCCAGTATTGAAGCTGATGATTTTGATGCACAAGTACTGTTGGCGCCTTTAGTGCGCCCGCGCGGTTGGCGTTCGGGTCAGTATTTACATTTACTCTTGAAGCCCTTCGTCACCCAATTAAGGCGCGAATTCGCCCTCAATTCCCACGACGAAAATTTTCTGGCCTTTCTGCGTCACGATCCACTGCAAAGCCATATTCTCTCGGTGCGCTGGGTTACCGCCATGAAAGCCTGGTTGCGTCAGTTGACCGAAAGCGATAATAAAAGCCTCTCTGTGCCCACGTTAATCGTACAGGGCAAAGAAGATACCACTGTCGATTGGCGATTTAATATTCCGGTGTTAGAACAGAAACTGCGCAACATGAGCTTGCTGTGGCTAGGCAATGCGCGGCATCAGTTGATCAACGAAACGGAAAGTGTGCGGGATCAGTATATGTCTACGGCGGCGGCGTTTTTGAAAAATAGTGGGAAGGGGTAGGGGTTGACAGTCTACAAAGAAGTTGACAGTTGACAGGAAAGGCGAAAAATAAAAGCCGCAAGCCGCAAGCCGCAAGCCGCAAGCCGCAAGCCGCAAGCCGCAAGCCGCAAGCCGCAAGCCGCAAGCCGCAAGCCGCAAGCCGCAAGCCGCAAGCCGCAAGCCGCAAGCCGCAAGCCGCAAGCCGCAAGCAGCAAGCCGGATGGCCGGCCCCCGCAGCTGCAAGCCATAGCAAGAGTAAAAATAAAACAGATGCGAAAACTGGATTGAAAATAAGCGGAGGGGGTCATGACTGAGCAGATTAGTTTAGAAAAAATTCAAACTTTGCTACTCGACCATGTGGCAGCGACCGATGATATGCCCTTCGGGCCGGATGTTATTGTCTATCGCGTGTGCGGAAAAATGTTCGCGTTGCTGGCGTGGAAAGAAGCCCCTATGTTCATCAACTTAAAATGCGACCCCTTTCAAGCGGAGCTCTTAAGAGCCGAGTACCCCGCGGTAAAACCCGGTTACCACATGAATAAAAAACACTGGAACTCTGTTTGCCTAGATGGCTCCGTGCCTTGGCCGCTGGTGTGTCAGTTGGCGGATGACTCCTATGAGTTAATTGTCGCGGGGTTGAAGAAGTCGGAAAGGGAGGCGTTGAAGAAGGGTGGACGTTTTCTTGTCTAGCCACAATTGGAAGACTTCAGTTATAAGCCCGAATGAACCCTTCTCTTGCTAACGGAAGGTGTGTTTTCCCACTCAAATTGGCTCAAAAAAGAGCTATCCATCCATAAGCGTCCTGTTGGCATTTCAATGTGTTTTTATACAGATAATCTTAATCTCGCAAGAATATTGGCTCGAAAACAAACCGTGCCGGCACGGTTTCCACCCACCGTAAAAAATAACCCTATGTAAAACAATAAGTTACGAACCTAGAAAAAAGGATACTGAGACCACGTGTTCTAGCTACCAAGCGCACACGTTTTGTTTCGCCCATGCTATGATTCGACAAATTTAAATAGGTAAATCAACAGCTTGTAGATGTTGATTTAGACGCCAGCGAGCAAACCGAGCCGGCACAGAATTAAAATGTTATTTCGCCTTACCTTTTTTAAGTTTGTTTTGGGTTCAGTAAGTTATTCAAAAGTGTGCCAGTAAGTCGGCATGCCAGCATCAAGGAATGTGCTGCATCAAAGTCCGCAGTTTATTTCCCTGTGCTAATAGTTGGTTCACCGCGCAAGGCGTGTTGCATGCCTGGTTCGTGGTTTGCCCTAAGTGGGTTTCAAAAGTGTTCAGGTAAGGTATTCTTACCCAAATAATCAGCCTCTGGCTTCGCGTTGCTCCGCTAAGTGCGTTGTAGCAGGTGCAAACCGGCGGCAAATAACAAGGTGGTGTTGTAAGCACCGCAAAAAACGCGGTGCGGGACGGCTACGCTGTCGCTGCGCCGCCCCAAACCACGGCGTTAGGCCCTCCTAAAATCATCATGAACCTAGATAACGAGATATCAGAATTTAGAAAGTCATTTAGCGATAGTAGTCCTCTCGCTAGAGTTTTGATGGTGCTGGGATTTTTCTTTACGCTAAGCTCCATCACTTCTATCTCCTCCTTAATAATTGAATGGCAAGGCTTTATCCTTGACGCCATAAACTTCTACCATAATTACTTTGTCCTACCAGTATCTCAAATAGCAGAAAAGGTTGGGTTTAGCTATTCGCAAATGGAAATTCACGTAGCAACAATGTCGTCCATTTGCATTGCAGTTGGAATGAGAATTCTTTGCATGGGCCATGCTGTTGCATTTCGAGAAATAAACTTAAAATACAATAGTAATAGTTCTCCAAACTTTGTGGTTTACTGTTTAATAGCCATTATTCTCCCCCTCTTAATATGGGGCTGGTACGGATACTCAGAACCACCGATTTACCCTTTAATGGCCGTTTTTACAGTAACGTGCTATCCGATTTTCATAACTGCCCCTAAATTCATTGCATCAAAATTTGGTGAACAGCAGTTTGAGCAAGGGAAATTTAGTTATTTTAAAAGCTATTACCTTTATATGGCGGCTATATTTATCATTATTGGCGTGCTTGCGGGCATCAATGCTGGTCTACATGAAACTACAGCCTAACAAGCACATTAAAAACCGCTTCACTTCGTTGCGCTGGACGTCGCTGACGCTCCGCCTTTTATGTGGGCGTTGAGGCTGTAGAAAAACTCCCAAAAATCGACGTTTTTTGATAAAATTCGGCATCGCTAAAGGGACTTTTTCCTATGCCAAACTTCAAAAAGTATTCCTACGATCAAACCGCCATGGTTGTGGTCAACTTCAAAGATCAGCTACGCCCCAATACCTTCGAATTCACACTTCATCACCTGATCGAAGATCATATTAATCTTTCTGCATTTCACGAAAAGTACAAAAACGACGGCGGTGGCCGTACAGCCTATGATCCCGCGATCCTTTTGAAGGTCATTTTGTTTGCTTATTACAAAGGTGTGCACTCAAGCCGTGATATTCAGTGGGAATGCGAGAACAATATTATTTTCAAAGCCTTGTCGTGCGATACAGTTCCGCACTGGACAAGCATTGCTAGCTTTATCAGCAGCTATCCTGATGCCATTGAGGCCGTGTTCGAAGAAATATTATTGGTGTGCGAAGAGCAAGGCTTGTTAGGGCATGAGTTGATTGCGATTGACGGCTGTAAAATGTCATCCAATGCGGCGAAGGAACACTCTGGTACCTTGGATGAGCTAGAGGCTAAGCAGTATAAGATTCAGCGCCAAATAAAACAGTGCATGAAAGAGCATAAGCGCCTAGATAAGCGCAAGCCCAGAGAGCGTGAACGCAAAGAGCAGCTGGAGCAAAGCATCGATACCCTAGCGCAACACGCCAAGAGGATACAGAACTTCCTAAAGACAGCAGCCCCACGGGCAGATTCGAACTCCTGATAAATCTGCATTCACCACGTCCATGTGGCTCATGGGGCAGGGCAAAAGACCAAAGGAGATTAAGAGCAATATCACCGATAGCGAATCGGGAAAAATGCTGACCAGTAAGGGCACGATTCAAGGCTACAACGGCGTTGCCGCCGTGGATAAAAAACATCAAATAATCGTGGAAGCGCAAGCGTTCGGTGAGGGCCAGGAACACCATACGTTAAAGCCAATTCTCGAAGGTATAAAAGGACGCTATAAAAGAACCGGTATCAGTGAAGATATATTGGCGGAACAAATTATTGTTACTGCCGATACCGGGTTTGCCAATGAAGCAAATTATGAATACCTAAAGGCAGATGGTATCAATGCCTACATACCTGATAATCAGTTCCGCTCTCGCGACCCTAAGTTTAAAAAGCAAAAGGAAAAGCACGGCAAGCGCCATCAAGATACTGCTAAAGGAATCAAGCAGGTAATCCCCGCTAGTGAATTCAGGCTTAATAAAAGAAGCAAGACCTGTATTTGCCCTGCAGGCAATGCGATGTGGCTACGCAACGAGACGCAGGAGCCCAGCGGGAAACTGAAGTTATTCTTTGAGGGAAAATTAACGGATTGCCGTCGTTGCCCACTAAAAACCCAGTGCATGCGCAACCCATCATCAGCCGATACCCGTGAAGGAAACGGTCGCCAAGTATCATTTACCGTAAACACGCACAAATCCGCAACCTACTGGATGCAAAAGCGTGTGGATAGTCAGTATGGCAAACAAGTTTATGGCCATCGGATGTCTGTCGTCGAGCCTGTGTTTGCGAATATAGGCACAAACAAAGGGCTAAATCGATTCTCTTTGCGCGGAAAAGAGAAGGTTCAAGGTCAGTGGCGCTTATATAGTATGGTGCATAACATCGAAAAACTCATGAAACACAGCTCAATAGGTTGGTAAAGGGAGTTATCCACAATAACTACGCCTAAAAATCAAAAAAGTACGCATAAGAAAAGTTATGTAAAACGGCGCTGATTGATTTATGATCAGTGAAAATATCAAGGAGTAGGTTGTGGATAAGTGTTTTCCTAAGAACGTTTTTCTACAGCCTCGTTACATGGCGCTGGGGAGAAGGCGAAGTCCTAGGTGATCTTGAAAGGGAAGGAAGTCTTTATCTGCTTGAAGCAAGCTAACCTGATGCTCTATGCAGAATGTTGCAATGATGACGTCAATGGTTTTTCGTACGGTAACGCCTTTCGCTCTTAAAGCTCTAAAGTTTTCAGCGCTTTTGATCGCAAGAGAAACGCTCGATAGTTCCCTTACGTCAAACGACATTAGCAATCGTTTTGCAGTATCAAAGTCCTTTTTGCGCTTAAAGCCCTGAAGGACTTCGGTGAGGACTAGGTCCCCCACAATTAAATGTTCGGTACCTAGGAGACTATCTAGGTGCTCACTGGCTTTGGTCGGGTGGCCATTGAAATAGTCTATCCAAACTGACGAATCAACCAGGATCACTTATTAGTCCTCATGGCGTCTAAATCACCCTCCCATTTCAACTTGCCTCGAAAGCCCTTGACGCTTTCCTGTTTTTTCAATCTAATCAACACCTTAAGGCCCTCTTCAACAGCCTCTCGTTTGGTGGCTAGGCCGCTAAATCTGAGCGCTTCATCCATCAGGGTGTCATCAATTACTATGTTGGTGCGCATATTAACCTCGTGTGTATTTTCTGCCTTCCGAATACACATTATGGCTGCATGTAACAAAGCGGTCAAGCTGACGGCTATTCCGTCGCTTGGTTTATGCGGTGGCCGCTACGCTACCGCAACACCAATCAACTACATGGCCGCAGCTTACCGCGGCGTTAACTTCTAATCATGAAAAGGAGATCATCATGTTCCCAAAGGAATTTTTCATAGTCCCAGAAGAGCTTTTCAGGCTCGGTAATTCCACAAGTCCAAAATTATCGAATGTTCGGCCAAAAGACATTGATACAACAGAGATAAATGGAATTCGAGTGATTATTGCCAATGGCAAGGGTATAAGTGTCTTTGATAAGGAAGGAATAAATGAATCCCCGATGACCGGTTGGGTTTGGAGATTCCCGCCAAATACAAAGCCTCCCATTGGTCTGAAAATGGTGCATGATAAACCTCATCACTATTGCATATCTCCCACACAGAACATGCCAGTAGACAAATTCAAAGGGCTTCTAGAAGAAATGGCGCTTAAAGCAACAAGAGTCTTTAATAAGGAAGGTAAAGTGGTATGAAAGGCTTTCAGTTAAATTTAGTAGAGTCAGAGATAAAAATAATTCTTGAAGCATTGACGGAAATGGAGAAAAGAATGTCGGATATTTGCGAATCTTCGAAAGATGAAGATGAAATCGCAGATGTAGGCAATGACTTAATTGAGGTTAGGCTGCTTTTAAAACCGCTCAAAGAAAGAGCAGTAGAACAATTCGGTGCAAACATAGTTAATTTTTCACGCGAACTGCTATGAAGTTAACAAGTAAAGGCAAACCGACGCGCAAACAGCGCGCGCGGTTGCTTTAGGCGTTATGCAGAAAGGCAGATATGAGAATAGTCCTGTTAATTTTAGTTTTTATCGGATTTATTCTTGGCGGTTGTGTATTTGGCGATGAAGTCCCGCAATTAGATTATTGTGTTGGCTGGAAGGTGCGTGATACTTCAAATATAGTCTTGACTGAGGAAGTAAACTTCACTCAGATTGAGCGCGATTTTAATGATTACGACCATGAATGCGCTCAAGAAAACCTAAAGGAGTTGAAAATTTTTAAGAGTAATGGCGCAACGTACAGAAACTTCCGTATGCGGGGAACACAAAAATTTCCTTCAGGCTACGCTGTATTAAATTTAAGTAATGAGGTTGAACTTGCGGTTTATAAGCCATGGTAGGCCCGCATAACAAACGCCACCAATTCGCCGCTGTGCGGCTGGACTCGCAACTAATCGTTGCTCGCCAATGTGGCGGGCGTTAAGTCTATGAGCGAAGAGATGCCTAAAGTACGAGTTCCGAAACAACACACTAGGTTTTTTAATGCGTACACTCTCGTTGTTTTGGGTTTATGGGTTGCTGCTGGGTTCTATTTCGATATATTTGACAATGAAAGCTCGGTGGAAACACCTATTAAGATTCTATATTTTTGCGTTGTGTTTCTTTTACTTTTCGTGTTGTCTTGGTTAAGAAAAGTAGAATTCAAATGCCCTAGTTGCAACGCATCCATCCCAAAGCCAGTAGATGAATACGTGAATGGTGGAGATCCTATATATCACTATTGCAAAGCATGTGATGTATTGTGGCACGTAGATACCCGATCAACAGATGGATAAAGACTTAACAATTCAAACCAGCAAGAGCCTGCGGCTGGGACACGCTAACGCGTGCCCCTGTTTGAGGCGTTAGCAAGAAGAGTATCTGCTAAGCATGAGAACAAAGAGTCTGTTTCATTTCACCAAGAACTTAGAAACGTTGTTCCTAATAATGGAAAATGGTTTTTGGCCAAGGTTCTGTTATGAGGATATTAGTTGGTGCAGCAAAGAAAGCTTCTTTCTAAATGCAATGGTTTGTTTTTGTGATATATCGTTGCCTAAGCTAAATAACCATACAGAGTTCTATGGTCGCTATGGCATAGGAATGACTCGCGAGTGGGGCATAGCGAATGGTTTAAATCCACTAATGTATGTATCTGAATATTCCTATGCCTCAGTCTCATTAGCGCGGATGTTGCAGAATCCTGATCTAGAAAGCATAGAAGGTAAAATGGACGCTTTGACTACGCTCGCGTTTACAAAGCCGCTTTCAGGGAAAATGATGATGGGTGAAAATGAAGTTGAAAAGGACTTCTATGAAGAGTGTGAGTGGAGGTATGTTGATATATCAACGGGAGGCCTTCACCCTGATGACATCTCTAGAACTGGTGGCCTAGAATATCACAACGAATCGACAAAAAGCGGCTCATTGCAATTTGAACCATCTGATGTTCGTTATGTATTAGTTGAAAATGAAGAAGATGTAACGCCAATTGTGGATTTTATAAATGCCAAAATGGGAAAATTTAGTCATAACGATTTAAAGCTGTTGGTCACAAAAATAGTGGTATTGTCAGAACTTAGAGCGGACATATAGAAATTGCTAACAAGGGTGGCCAATTCGCGGCTATCGCCGCAGGACTCGCTTTCGCTCGCCCTTGCCACCGGCGTTAATGTGCTCTGCTTTTTGGGCGAGCTTTTGTACTCGTAAGAAACATTGAGCAAGCTTTAGAAATCGGCATCAGGGAGTGTGCCGCGTCCAAATCGCAGTTTCTCCCCCGTACAAATTGTAGTTCCGCAGTGTCATCGCGTGTGGCATTCTTGCGGGTAAATTTAAGTAGTTGTGGCTACGCTCCCGCTTCGCAACGCGCTTTGTCGGGGCACCGTAGTTCGCTACATTAACAAGGCAATCTTTGGGACAACCTACGCGTTGCTTCGGTTGCCCCAAATTGCGGCGTTATACCTGCAAGGAAATAAGATGAATAAAATATTAATAATGCTTTCTATTTGCCTAACTGCTTGTACAAATCTACAGCCTAAATTTGAACAGTCTGAGATTGACTCTGGTGAGCTTTCTTTTATAAAAACGAAAAAAATAGGTTTTTTTAGTGGAAAATTCTTCCCCTGGATTCACAGCGTTTACGATATAGATGGAAATAAAATTGTTCAAATGGCTGCATATGCAGACCGGATGAATAAATTATATCTACGACCTGGTGAATACTTATTGGTACTCTTGTGTGATAGTGGCAATGCGTATGGGCACCCATCCATAGCTGTAAATCTAGAGCCTGGTAAAACCTATGAAACTTCGTGTGAAATAGTCAAGCCGGGAGCAGATGATACAGATGCCGAACAAGCTGCATCATTAGTCGCTAAGTTTGAGCAAATTTAATTCAAAGGCGCGTGGCTAGTATAACAAACGCAACCAAAACGGGCTGGCGCCCTCGACTCGCTACGCTCGCGTTTGTTGCAGGCGTTATGTCGTAGAATATTTGACCATTTGCTAGCGAGTCTTTATATATAACTCAATCGAGGACGTCAGCACAACAGCTTCACGTGGAAAGGTTTGAAGGATATGCTTAGGCGTTCCAATCAGCGTTTGTGCAAACCCCGATCGCCCATCGATTGGTCTAAGGGCGTCTGTGTAGTACGCGTGCAATGATATTATTGAAGAGCTGGATGCGGTAATTCTGCACGTCCGGATCTGTATGGCGCGCCTCGATAGCGGGGGGTTCTACCATGACTGTGTAAATCTATTGTTGGGCTAAGAATGTAGTATGAAATTATTAAAGTATTTTGCCGGTTCGTTGATAATTAGTTTTGGTGTTTTGGTGTTTTGGTGTTTTGGTGTTTTGGTGTTTTGATGGTTGTGGCGATAATAATGAGATCTATTGGTATCGATATCCCACATGAGATTTCGAGCTATTTACTACTGATATGGATATCTATGGCATTGGTCTTAATGCCTTTCGCAAAAAGAGTGATAAGAATCGAATAAATTTAAGTGCTTCGTATCCATCAGAAACACATAACAAAAAATCAGGCGAGATATTTGAGCTTTCTTCTATGGTAGCCGATGTTAGCATCGGTATCCATAGTTCAGGCCTGCATCAACTTGGTGCATAGGTTGGTGCCGCAATAATATTTGTGGGATTTTGTATGGAATTATCAGGTGATGATCTCCTTCTGTTGAACTTTTGTGTGGCGATTCAAGTTTCGAAGGTATTCTCCGAATGCTTTAGGGAGGAGGTCATCATAAGAATCAAGCGCAAGCATCCGACTCGCGGCGCTCTCGACTGTTGCAGGCATTCGGGCAGTAGAGAAATACAAAAAATTGGGTGCCTGGTGAGGAAAAATTTGTTGTCGGTCATCAATAGATAGCGCCCAGTCTTACAGCCCCAAATACTCCGCCAGTAAATACACATCCCCACGTCCTTCGGATTTGCCAAAGTAGCTCACTGGGTCGCGTTCGTTATTTTCTAGTGTACCTATCTCGCAGTCGATACCATGTTGCTTGGCGAGGTTGTTAAATAGATCCACGGGAAATTTTAAGTGGGCGTTCTTGCCGATGGGTTGACTAATGCCTAATTGCCAGTCTGCGCAATCTTCGCTGTTGCATTGATCGATGAGCATGACTTGGTTTGCGGTATTGGCATGCGCGTAAGTCTGCAAGGCTGCTCGCAGCTCGGGCAGTTGCTTCTTTAGCTTTTTTTCTTGGCTTTCATCAAGGCCGTCACAGGCGACGAGTAGGTATACAAACATCGGTTCTTCCTGGTTCTGTGTTGCGCTTAGTTGCACAAAGGCGTTACTGAATTTATGGAATTCTGCAGTAACGGCGCTATATATCAAAGTGCGGATCTAGCAGATTGGTGGTATAGGCGCGGGTGGAGAAATAATGGTAGTTATATTAGCAGAGTCTCTATGATTGAGGTGGGCGAAAATGTGTTTATCCAGAGTGTAGGAGAGTATTGCTATTTTCTTGAGTCAAAACCTCGCCACGCTAGAAGCCTCAAGCCTCAAGCCTCAAGCCTCAAGCCTCAAGCAAAAACAAAAATAGTTCTTGGGCGCTAAATATTTACGCGCACCATAATTGCTTGCAGCTTGCAGCTTGCAGCTTGCAGCTTGCAGCTTGCAGCTTGCAGCTTGCAGCTTGCAGCTTGCAGGGGCCGGCCATCCGGATTGCAGGGGCCCGAAGCGTCGGACCGAGCCATCCGGATTGCAGCCCCCCGCCTTGCAGCCCCTGAATACTATTTAGCCAGGCACAGAAGTGTTAGCATGCTTGAATTGTGGCACAGCCAGCTATGCTGGGTGGCTGCCGCTATTTTTTGTTTTACAACAAGGAAATTGCTATGTCTATTACGCTCATGGATGTGATTTTTAACTTTTGGACGGCGCTCGCTGTGCTCGTGTTCATTGTTTTAAAGTCCTCTATAAAATTTGTACCGCAAAATCGTGCCTATGTGGTTGAGCGTTTCGGTCGTTATCAGAAAACGATGGTGGCAGGTTTAAATGGACTTATCCCCTTTATGGATAAAGTGGCCTATAACCAGTCACTGAAAGAACATGCCTACGATGTACCTAGCCAAGCGGCTATTACCAAAGACAACATTTCTTTGATTGTCGACGGTGTTTTATACCTGAAAGTATTGGACCCTTATAAGGCGTCTTATGGTGTTGACAACTATGTCTACGCGGTTACCCAGTTGGCACAAACCACGATGCGTAGTGAAATCGGCAAAATTGATTTAGATAAGACTTTTGAAGAGCGGGAAAGTTTAAACATTAATATTGTGAATTCGATTAATGTGGCATCTGAGCCCTGGGGCGTACAGGTGTTACGTTATGAAATTAAAGATATTCAACCACCGCGCACCATCTTAGATGCGATGGAGCGGCAGATGAAAGCGGAGCGTGAAAAGCGCGCGACGATTTTAGAATCTGAGGGCCATCGCCAGTCTGCTATCAACGTCGCAGAAGGTGCAAAGCAGGCGCAGGTGCTTGCAGCTGAGGCAGATAAGGCCGAGCAAATTTTGCGTGCCGAAGGTGAGGCGCAAGCGATTGTTGCCGTTGCAGAAGCACAAGCTAATGCCCTGGATACCGTGGGCAAGGTCGCTGCTACGCCGGAAGGTCAGAAAGCGATTCAGCTGGATTTAGCGGTTAAGGCGATTGAGGCGAAGAAACAGATTGCGCGGGAGTCTACGGTTGTTCTATTGCCCGATGGCAATAGCAGCCCCGCGTCGGTGGTGGCTGAAGCGATGACAATTATTGGAACGCTAAATACGACTAATAAAGCGTCGTAGTTGCTAATATTGAGTGGGGCTCTTGCTTAGAGCTCCAGATCAGTTTTTTAGAAATATTAACAATCGAGGTTTGCCATGCTCGACTATATCGTGAATCATCAAACTGAATTTTGGTTGGTTGTGGGTGTCGCGCTACTCGCACTGGAAGTGTTGCTGGGCTTTGCCGCCGGCGTGTTTTTATTCGCTGGGCTGGGAGCTTTGATAACGGGCGTGTTAATGCTGGTAGGCGTGTTGCCCGAAACGTGGATTGCCGGTATTTCGATGACCGGTATTAGCGCAGCAGTTGTGACGGCAATTTTGTGGCAACCGTTAAAGAAGTTGCAAGGCAAAGCCGTCGCAGAGAAAGATAACAGTAGCGATCTGGTGGGTTACGAGTTTGTGCTAGCGACAGATCTTAGCCCGCTGGTACCTGGCCAAATACAGTATTCCGGCGTGAGCTGGAAAGTGGTGTTAGACCCAAGATCTGGTGTGCAACAAATTAGCGCTGGGCAAACCGTAACGGTGAGTTCGGTAGAGGTGGGCGTGTTTAAGGTGAAGCCGCTTGTTTAGCTTAATACGCCAGCGCGCGAGCAGCGTCCTGGCAATCCTAATGGTCACATTTGCACTGCCTGTGTTAGCGGAAGAGAGTTTGGTGATCCGTGCCCTACCCTTGTTTGAAGAGTTGCTACAGCTAGATACTGCAGTATTTGAATCTTTTAACCATTGTGAAAATTCAGAAAAGTTGCAGGAGCACGCAGGCTACTTTTCAGCTGACGTTGAGTTTTATCACGATACTGGTGGCGTTACGTGGGATCGCGAGACAATGATTGCGAACACGAGTCAATATGCCTGCGGTAATTACACGCGCCAACTGGTGGCAGCAAGTTTTAACGTTAGCCCGATAAAAGATTTCGGTGCAATTACCAAGGGCGAGCATATCTTTTGTCAAACCAAAACAAAGGTCTGTGAAGGCAAGGCTGAGTTTGTAATGGTATGGAAAAATACCGGTGATAAGTGGCAAATTACACGCGTGCTAAGTTACGGTCATCGCGACAATCGATAGTTTTTAAAATGTTAACCCTGCTAGATGTTAATCCTACAAATGTTAAGTGGCACTAATTTTCTCGCAACAGCGAAAAACTGGAGGGTTGCTTGTGTTAGAACTAAGACCCAATTGCGAAGCATGCGATCGAGATCTACCGCCTGACTCAAAAGAAGCGATGATCTGCACCTTCGAATGCACGTTTTGCAAATCTTGTGCTGACAGTAAGTTTAAATATGTCTGCCCGAATTGTGGCGGCAATCTTGTTCAGCGACCGATAAGGCCGGTTGAAGCGTTAAAATTCAATCCGGCGTCTAGCAAGCGCATTTTTAAACCAAGAGATTAAAACTATGAATAAGAAAGTCATCGGTGTTGTATTAATTGTGGTGGGCGTTGCATTGGGTGCTTGGGGTTACGATGTTTATGATTCCGCCACGTCACAGATAACCCGCGCGATTAATGGTGAGGCTCCTTTCGAAGCCTGGGCCGGTATGGTGGGTGGTGTTATTTGTATTCTTGTGGGGATCTTAAGAATTAAGTAGCAGCCTAGGATCGAAACAACGTTAGTTTTTCAGGCTTGCAGGGGGGCGACGTGTTGGAACAAACTACCCGTCTTGCAGCTTGCATCCCTCCCCAAATCAACACTGAACGCGTAACGGAATGTAAATCATGCCCGAGTTAGCCATCGCCGCTTCCGCTCGCCTATCTTATTCCCTTATGGATGCGGATGATGCTGAGCTGTTGTTTGAATTAGATCAAGACCCCGAGGTGATGAAGTACATTAATGGCGGCAAACCCAACTCCCGCGAGACAATTAATAGGGTAATGGTGCCGCGCATGCAGAGCTACCGTAACCCAGAGAAGGGTTGGGGTTTGTGGAAGGTGTGCGTGACAGAAACCGATCAATTTATTGGTTGGGTTTTAGTGCGTCCTAAGGGCTTTTTTACCGACGAGCCTGAATGGGATAACCTAGAGCTGGGTTGGCGTTTTTTGCGCGCTAGCTGGGGTAAGGGTTACTGTACCGAAGCTGCGCTGCAGCTTGCTAACGCATTGAGCGAACAGCCAAGTGTTAAGGTGTTATCGGCGCTTGCGTTACCCGATAACGCCGGGTCTATAAGCGTTATGAAAAAGCTGGGTATGATCTATGTGAAAACAGATTTGCATCGCGATCCGCTAGGTGACCAGCAAGTTGTTTTCTATCAGCGTCAGTTGCGTTAAACCTCCACGATTCCATAATTTGCTTGCAGCTTGCAGGGGCCGGCCATCCGGCTTGCAGCTTGCAGGGGCCCGAAGCGTCGGACCGAGCCATCCGGATTGCAGCTTGCCCCCCCCCAACTTTTTAATATCAAAAGCCCCATCTAGCCCATATGGCTTAGGTCATGGTGTGAATGGGCGTGTGCGCGTGCTTGCCGTAGAGTGCTCGGGTCAATTTACCAAGGGCAATTAGCGTGTTCTGTCTTATAAAATTACTCTCTCGTGCGCTACTGGCGTTAACTTTTGCGACCGTTTTGGCGGCTTGTGGTGGCGGTGATTCTCGCCCGAAAGAAGACCCTGCACCGGGTACCAACAACCCGATCGACACGGGCGATAGCGGCCAAGTTGATCACAGCCAAGTGACGCGTCAGTGGGCGCTGAATAACGAACAGTCTTCGCTTTTCTTTGTTACCACCAAAAAGCACCACGTGAGTGAGAAGGCGCATTTCAATGCCCTGTCAGGTAGCGTTTATAGCGATGGGCGAAGTGTTATTGAAGTTGATCTCAGCAGCGTTGACACCCTCAATGCCGTGCGCGATCAGCGCATGAAAGATGTGCTGTTTGAAACCGCAACCTTTGCTAGGGCCAGTGCTGAAATCAAGATTAATTACGATCTGGTGGAAAATCTGGCCGTGGGTGCCGAGCGCGAGCTGACCGGTAATTTGACCTTAGATTTACACGGCGTGTCGGCGCAGCTACCTGTGAGCTTGCGCATGGCGCGGCTGAGCGACAAACGTATTCTGGTTCGCACCTTGGCACCGGTTTTAGTTAATGGTTTGGACTTTTCCATGGGCGCAGGTTTCGACGAACTCAAGCGTTTAGCGAGTTTGACCTCCATAGGTGCAACCGTGCCGGTGAGCGTTCAGCTGATTTTTGAACGCGTCGAGGAGGGGCAATAATATGAAAAAGCTACTTTTAATGGGTGCAATCGCACTGGCCGTAAGCCAATCTGCGTGGGCGGTGGATTGCCAAAATGCCCAACCTTATCGCGCTGGCAACAGTTATCAAATAGGTGATCTAGTTACCTATAAAAATCAAACCTACACTTGTCGTGTGGCTGGCTGGTGTTCGTCTACATCGAGTTTTTACTATGCGCCGGCCGATGGCTTGGCGTGGCAGGAAGCTTGGTCGACGGCGAGTTGCGATAATGGGACTCAGCCGACACCAACGCCTACACCTACCCCTGTGCCGACACCGACACCTACACCTGTGCCGACGCCGACGCCGACACCTACCCCAACCCCTGAAGAGGTTGGCCAGTCTCATGCCGTTGAGTGGATTTTAGATTCCGCAAAATCAAACTTGCATTTTGTGACCACGAAAAAAGAACACGTGTCTGAGAACCAACATTTCACCGAGATGTCGGGCGACCTCACTAGCACTGGCGAGCTGCGCTTTAGCGTACCTTTGGCTAGCGTGGATACCGGCATTGAAATTCGCGACCAGCGCTTGCGCGACCTGCTGTTTGAAACAAATTTGCTACCCAGTTTGCAGGTGAGCGCTAACTTAGGCGCAAACTTTCTTGCGGGCTTGGCGATAGGCGAGCTGCAATCGCTGACGCTCGATGCGCAGATAAAACTGCACGGCGTTAGCCAAAACGTCTCCGCGCCCATAACCTTGTGGCGTATTAGCGCCAAGGAAATTCGCGCTTTCTCCGATGGCCCCCTCCTACTAGATGCGGCTAACTTTGCTATGGCGCAAGGCATTGAAATGCTGCGTGACATCGCCGGCCTTGCCAGTATTGGCAATCAAGTGCCCGTGTATCTAGACACCCGCTGGCAGCTTCAACCGGGTGAGCGCGATGCGTGGGCTGCGACGCCAGCCCAGCCTTTAAGTAGCCGAGTTGAATTTAATGCCCAAACCGCGTCGCTGCTGTTGCAATGGGCCGATATGAGCGTGAACGAAACTGCCTACCTGGTACAAAGCCAGCGCGATGGCGGTTATTGGAAAACCGAGGCCGAGCTGCCTGCCAATAGTCAGCAGCACAGTATTGCTTTAGATAGCGCCCAAACCTTGGCACTGCGCGTATTGGCGGTAAATGGCGATAGCCCTTCGGCGCTTTCGCCCGAGGTAAGCATTAGCGTTAGCGCGGCAGACTTAGGTATCGACGAGACGCCCGACGAAATTCCCGATGGTGGCACAGATTTAACCTCGACAGGGGCTCAACTCTATCAAGAGAAAGAATGCCAGGCATGCCACGGCGCCGACGGCACCGAGTTGGTGTCGCTGCTTGATCGCCCCATGAGCCAATCGGCATTGGCAGATTATGTGGATCAGAATATGCCCTTCGGCAATGCGTCGGCTTGTGTTGGCGATTGCGCCGATGCTGTGGCGGCCTACATAGTTGCGAACATTTATACCGGTTCTGACAATGGTGGCGGCTCAGGTGATGGCGCTGACAATGGTTCGGCTAATGGTTCGGGTAATGGCTCAGGTGGTGACTCAGGCGACGGCTCGGGATCTGATTCCGACAATGGCTCGGATTCAGGTGGCGGCACCGAAACTGGCGATGGCACCGATACAGAAACTGAAACTGAGATAGAGCCCGATGCCACTTTAGGCGCGCAATTTTACCGCGATCAAGGTTGCAGTAACTGCCATGGTACAGATGGCAATACCGGCCGTGAAATTATCAGCAACCAGCGTTCGCAAGCGGCCTTGGCGAGCTACATCAGCGCCAATATGCCCTTGGGTGGCAGCGGCAATTGTGTCGACGATTGCGCCGTGCACGTTGCCGCCTACATTCGCGAGAACCTGTATCAGGGCGAAGTGGCTGAAGCCGCTATCGGGCGAGGCGTGCGCGGTATTCGTTTGCTCACACCTTACGAATTTAAAAACACCGTGTTTGATCTCACCGGCGTGTTGTTGGCCGACGATGTGTTGCCTAAGGCCCATCACGACGACGATTTTAAATACCCAACTCAATCAGCCAAAGGCTTGGTTAACTACGCCGGTGCCAGCCGATACATGCAACTGGCCGAGCAGATAGCGGCCAGCGCCAACTTAACCAAACTCGGTTGTTCCGCTAGCGCCTGTACCGACGCACAGTTGGCAAACGCGGCAGAAAAACTTTGGCGCCGTTCGCTTACCGCAGCGGAGCAAGCAACCCAAGTGCAGTTTTACAACAGCTACGGCGCGCGCGATTGGCTGGCCAGCATGCTGTTGGCACCAGACTTTCTATACCGCTCTGAGTTAGGTGAGTGGAGCGCCGATGAGCAGGCCTACGTGCTTACCAGTTATGAAGTGGCTACGGCGCTGTCGTATCAGCTTTGGGGCACAACGCCAGACGCAGCGCTACTAGCCGCGGCGCGCAGCAATAGTTTGCAAACCTCAGACGCTATAGGCGCGAAAGCCGAAGCGATGATGGCCGACGCGCGCTTTGCCCAACACTTTGTCGACTTTATTCGCTACTACACCCACACCGACGGTTTGCCATCGGAGAAAACCAATCTATCTAGCGCCTTGATAGCAGCGATGGAAGGCGAACAAGAGCGCGCCGTAGCATTTTTGCTTAGCGAAGGTTCGGGCAGTTTTGCCGAACTGTTTAATCCTGGCTACTCCTTTGTGAACGGTACCCTAGCTAGTCACTATGGGATTGTTGGCGTGACCGGCAGCAGCTTTACGAAGGTGGCTACCTCTGATCAGCGCGGCGGATTGCTGCACCAAGGCTTCACGCAAATTATGAACTCAGATTTTGCCGCTACTTCGCTGGTAAAGCGCGGCAAGATGATTCGCGAAAACTTATTGTGTCACGACATGGGGGTGCCCGTCGGCATCGATCCCGCCACCATCGAAATGCCCGAGCATGCGATTACGACCCGCGAGCGCTGGAATGTCATCACCGGGCCAGATGCGAGCGAAGGGCAATGTTGGCAGTGCCATAAATTGATGAACGAACCAGGTTCTGCCTTGGAAAATTTCGACCAAACCGGCCGCTATCGCAGCACAGAAATCGCCTACAACGCGCCCAGTGTGGAGCTGGCCATTAATGCCTCCGGTATCTTGCGCAGCAACGACGGCGATAACGAGCTGACTTACTTCAACGATGCGCGCGAGCTGACCAGTTTCCTTGCCCAATCAAGCGAAGCGAAAGCGTGTTTTGCCGATAGCTATTACCGCTACAGTGCCGGTCATCGTGTGGACGCGGCTGTGATCGCGGTGGGCGACGAGCAAGCCGATGCATTTATTGCCAGCGGCAATATTAAGGCGTTAGTGAAAAGCACGTTAACCTCAACGGCGTTTCAATTCCGGGTTGATCGCTAAAACCTGCTGGGTAATTTTTCACGCGAAAGCAGATGGCCAGTGTTGTACTGGCCATGTGGCTTAGGCCCTGTGGGCAATAGTTTTCCTTTCCTCGCTCGGTAAACTAAGCGTCTATCTACAGTTTCAAACTATATAAATTTTCAAGCTATATGAAGTCTCAAATTGTGTTCACACAGGTGCGCAAAAGACGACGTAAGCCAGAGTTGAATTAAGGTTAGTATCACCATGAATAGACGTCGTTTTTTACAATCCCTTTTAGCGGGTTCTGCCGCAGCGCCGCTGTCCATGGCGGGCTTCAGCAATTTGGCCTTTGCCGCTGGCAGCCCAAAATTAAAAGTGGTGTTTGCGGTGATTCCCGATGGCTTTGGCGTAGATCCCTATGGTGGCTACAACAAAGGCTTGTGGTTTCCTGAAGCGGGTGGCGCGAAAGATACTGGCAATTTTCAGCTCAATGAGATGTCGAACCACTTAAGCGCTTATAAAAACCAAGCGGTTTTTTTGAAAGGTCTTATAGTCGGTTCTGGCACCGGTGGCCACAATGCTTGGACCACCATCCTGCGCGATTCAAACGCCAGTAAAACCTCCATCGACTTATTGTTAGGGGATCAATTGCGCGGTTCCAATGCTCTGCTGAAGCGCATTTATGCCGGACCACATGCGACGGTGGGTGCAGCCTGGAATGTTTCCTATGAAAACGGTTCTATGGTTGTGCCGGAAATTAATCCCTATCAATTATTTAACCAGGTGTACGGCAGCTCGGCGCCAACGGGTTCAACCAGCACGTCGCGCAGTCACATTTTTGATAACGCCAATAATCGTATTCAAGCCCTGCGCTCGCGCTTGGGCAACGCGGAAAAAGCCAAGCTCGATACGCACTTGGATGCAGTTGAGCAAGTGGTAATGGATATGGATGCTTCTGTGCCGGTGGCCGATGCTTGCGACCCGAGTTCTGCCTCGCCAGCTGAAGGGTTGGTGTCTACTTCGGCAGATTACCGCGACGAAGTAACACGCGCCCATTGCAACATTGTCGCCGGCGGTTTGAGCTGTGGCTCATCGCGCGTGGCGACAGTTCAGATTGGTCGCAGTGCCGATCCGGTGGCAATCAAATCGGTTTCTTCTACGCGAAACCCGCATGATTGCGCGCATCGCTATGGCAGCGTTACCGAGTGGCGCGACTCGCGCGCTTGGTACATGAAACAAGTGAAATATTTACTCGATCGATTAAGCGCGATGCCCGACCCAGATGTCAGCGGTGACAGTTTGCTCGATCACACGCTAGTGGTTCTAACCAGTGAAATGGCCGATGGCGCACCCGAGCATATGCAAGATGTGCCGGTAACCTTAATCGGTGGCGCTTCCGGGTTGTTAAAACACAACGGTGGTCGGTTTATGGATTTATATGATATCGGCGAGCGTAGCCATTGGGCGATGGGTAAAGCTGTGGATATGCAGCGGGTATGGGCCACCATTGGGCGCGCCGCTGGTGTGGAAGTGCCCTATGGTGGCAATACATCGTCTATTCCGAATCTCTTTACTAACGTTTAGGTTTGTTGCGCTTAGGTTTTCTTTTTAGAATTAGATTCGGGCCTAAACGTTTACGCGCTAAACTAGGTCTGTCCGTTTTGCTTCAGTGAGTTGTGTCCTTTGCCAGCCCGTTATAGAAATAGCGGGCTGGCGCTTTTATTTTTATTCTGACCCACCCAACAAATAAGTAGATTGGCCCTTTCTGCTGTCTACTATATTGATAGCTGTTAGGTGCAATTGCCGGGTTTTTCGCTGCTAAGCGCGCGAGCCACTTTCGACTGGCTTACGCGCCCGAGGCTTGCGCAAATATTTTTACCTGCAGTAATCACCGCTTGTAGATCCACACCGTGTGCGATTCCCAAGCCATTTAACAAGTAGATGACATCTTCGGTGGCGACATTGCCCGACGCACCTTTCGCGTAGGGGCAGCCGCCTAGGCCGGCCACGGAGCTATCGAAAACCGATACGCCCATTTGAAACGCGCGATAAATATTGGCGATGGCTTGGCCATAGGTATCGTGCGCGTGTAGCGCGAGCTTTTCGAGCGGCACTTTCTTGTTGGTTAGCTCGATGACGCGTTCAATGTTGGCGGGCGTACCGGTTCCAATAGTGTCGCCTAAGGAAATTTCATAGCAGCCGGCTTGAAATAGAATGTCGGATACCTCGGCTACCTTGCTTGGTGCAATGTCACCTTCATAGGGGCAACCAGCGATGCAGGATACGTAGCCGCGCACGGGAATATTTTGCGCCCTTGCGGCAGTTAAAATAGGTGCGAAGCGTTCGATACTCTCTTCGATAGAGCAATTAATATTTTTCTGGCTAAAGGCTTCAGACGCCGCCGCAAATATAGCAACTTCATCGGCGCCCGCTGCAATAGCCCGTTCAAAACCCACCATATTTGGGGTGAGCGCGGCGTAGCTAACCCCGGCTTTTCGCGCGATGCCTGCAAACACTTCCTCGCTACCGGCCATTTGCGGAACCCATTTAGGGTTCACAAAACTACCGGCCTCAATAAATTTCAACCCGGCATTGCTGAGCGCGTTGACCAGCGCCACCTTATCGGCGACGGCGATAGGTTGCTTCTCATTCTGCAGCCCGTCGCGCGGGCCCACTTCGACAATTTTTACGGAACTTGGAAAGTTCATTAGACAATTTTTCCACTATCAGCATTAATTTTGCAGCTTGCAGCTTGCAGCTTGCAGCTTGCAGCTTGCAGCTTGCAGCTTGCAGCTTGCAGCTTGCAGCTTGCAGCTTGCAGCCTTCTACTCATTTTCCTTCTTTTCAAAATCCACCAGCAACGCACCACCGTCTACTAATTCTCCAGCGGCGAAAAAGAATTGTTTAACTTGACCCGCGGCTGGCGCTTTAATGGTGTGTTCCATTTTCATCGCCTCCATCACAAGTAAGGGCGTGCCGGCCTCGACGGGCTGCCCGACTTTAACCAGTTGGGTCACTAGCGTGCCATTCATCGGCGCGGTGAGGCCGCCGGCGTGCTGCATGTCGGCCTGGTCGGCGATGTCTGGCAGCTGGCGCGAGAAATTCAGTACGTGGTTATTACAGAACAGGCTAATGTGATTGTTATCTTCGGTCACTTGCAGTTTCTGCCGGTGGCCATCCATATCGGCAATTAAATGATTGCCGACCAAGTTGCCCTGTAAGGTTCGGGTTTGGCCATTGTGAGAAACTAAGTAGCGGCTGCTGGGGCCGTCGCCTTGTTGATCGACGATGAGCAGGTGCTCGACGCTGTGCACTCGTATAGAAAACTTGTGCTGCCGACTGCCGTGCACGCGCCAGGCATCGGCGCGATTCCATGGCGAGTTTGCATCCACATGAGCGGCGGCGGCCAGTGCCGCTTGTGTTTGTGCAAGTGCTAAATACAGCGCCGCAAACGGCAAGTATTGCTCCAGCAGTTCACCATCCTTCTTAAAAATTAACGACTGGTGCTTCTCGATAAAGCCAGTATCTAAATCGGCGGCGCGAAAGGGTTCGGTGCTGATTAAGTTATACAAGAAGGATAGGTTGGTGGTCATGCCGCCAATACGATACTCGCTCAGCGCTTGTTGCAAGCGCCGTAGGGCGCTGTCGCGATCCCGGCCCCAGACCACCAGTTTTGCGATCATCGGGTCGTAATACACACTTACCTCATCGCCCTGACGTACACCGGTTTCTACCCGCACGTGTGGCGTTTCTAGCGGTGTTTCTAAATAGGACAGGGTGCCGGTGACGGGTAAAAAATCCTTGTCTGGATCTTCGGCGTAGATACGCGTTTCGAATGAGTGGCCGTCTATGCGCAGTTGATCTTGGCTGAGCGGTAAAATTTCATCGGCGGCGACACGCAATTGCCACTCCACCAAATCTTGGTGGGTGATCATTTCGGTGACCGGATGTTCCACTTGCAGGCGGGTGTTCATCTCCATGAAATAAAATGAGCCGTCGTGGTCTAACAGAAACTCAACCGTGCCTGCGCCAGCGTAACTAATGGCTTGCGCGGCGGTGAGTGCGGCTTCGCCCATGGCCGAGCGCAATGCTGGGTCCATGCCCGGTGCCGGTGCTTCTTCTACTACTTTTTGGTGTCGGCGCTGAACGCTGCAATCGCGTTCGAACAGGTAAACGCCGTTGCTGTGATTGTCGCAAAAAACTTGAATTTCTACGTGGCGCGGTTGGGTGAGATATTTTTCCACCAACATTTTGTCGTCGCCAAAGGCGTTCATGGCTTCGCGCTTGGCGGCGTTTAAGGCTTCATCGAATTCAGCTTCCGACCAGACCTGACGCATACCCTTGCCACCACCGCCGGCGGCGGCTTTGAGTAAGACGGGGTAGCCCATGGCGTTGGCGTGTTTTTTGATGAGCGCCGGCGACTGGTCGTCGCCGTGATAGCCGGGTACCAAAGGCACGCCTGCTTTTTCCATAATGGTTTTGGCGGCAGACTTCGAGCCCATGGCTTCAATGGCGCCTAAAGGCGGGCCGATAAATACCACGCCTTGTTCGGCACAGGCTTTAGCAAAACCGGCGTTTTCCGATAAAAATCCGTAGCCAGGGTGAATGGCTTCCGCTTTCGTTTTCAGCGCCGCAGCGAGAATTTTGTCGCCGCATAGATAACTTTCGCGCGAGGGTGCTGGGCCTATGTGAATGGCTTCGTCGGCCATGGCCACGTGCAAGCTGTGGCGGTCGGCATCCGAGTAAACGGCGACAGTTCTAATGCCGAGCTTGCGCGCTGTGCGAATAACGCGACAGGCAATTTCACCGCGATTGGCAATTAATATTTTACTGAACATGTTATCTCCCTAAGAAGCCTGCCACTGAGGTTTGCGTTTTTGCAGGAAAGCTTGCAAGCCTTCCTGCCCCTCCTGTGAAACACGAATGGCGGCAATGCGCGCGCTGGTGTCATCAATTAACGTTTGGTTGATGGGGCGGTTGGCAACATCGAACACCAATTGCTTGGCGGCGCTTAAGGCCGCTGGGCTGTTGTTCAATAAATTACCGATGGCCGCTTCGATGGCTTGATTTAATTCATTCTCATCTACCACTTCACTGACTAGACCTATCGCCTTGGCTTTTTCTGCATCAAATCGTTCAGCCGTTAAAAAATAGCGGCGCGCGGCGCGCTCGCCCATGGCTGTTATTACGTAGGGGCTGATGGTGGCCGGTATTAAGCCGATCTTCACTTCGCTCAAGCAAAAACTTGCGCGCGTGGAGGCAAAGGCTAGATCACAACAGCTCACTAAGCCCACGGCGCCACCAAAAGCTGCGCCCTGTACTTTTGCCAGTGTGGGAAAAGGTAAATGATTTAACGTGAATAACATCTTGGCCAGCGCGTCGGCGTCGCGGCGATTTTCTGCCAAGCTATAGCTCGCCATGCGTTGCATCCACGCGAGGTCGGCACCGGCGGAAAAAGATTTTCCCTCGGCCGCCAATACTAAAGCGCGAACACTTTTATCCTCTCGCGCTTTATCGAAGGCTGCTTGCAACTGTTCAATCACGCTGTCGTCGAAAGCGTTGTGTTTTTCTGGCTGGTTCATGGTGACTGTTACAACACCACGGGTATCTTTTTGGTAATCAATAGTCATTGTCGGCTCCACCTATTACATGCGGAACACGCCAAAGCGTGTGTCGTCGATGGATTTATTAAGGCTGGCGGAAAGCGCTAAGCCGAGCACTCGACGGGTATCGGCGGGGTCGATCACGCCGTCATCCCAAAGTCGCGCCGAGGCGTAGTAGGGGTGGCCCTGCGCTTCGTAGGTATCGATAACCGGCTGTTTAAAGGCTGCTTCTTCCTCGGCTGTCCAGCTGTCGCCGGTTTTTTCCATTTGGTCTTTCTTGATTTGCGCCAGTACGCCTGCGGCTTGCTCGCCGCCCATGACGGAAATACGCGCGTTAGGCCACATGAATAAAAACCGGGGATCGTAAGCGCGGCCACACATGCCGTAGTTGCCGGCGCCGAATGATCCGCCAATTAAGACGGTGAGTTTCGGCACTTGGGCGCAGGCCACGGCGGTGACCATCTTGGCGCCGTGCTTGGCAATACCGCCGGCTTCGTATTGGCGACCGACCATAAAGCCGGTGATATTCTGTAAAAAGACCAGTGGAATTTTCCGCTGCGCGCACAGCTCGACAAAGTGCGCGCCTTTTTGTGCCGACTCGCTAAATAGAATGCCGTTGTTAGCCACTATGCCCACAGGGTAACCGTAAATCCGGGCGAAGCCACACACCAAGGTTGTGCCATAGAGGGCTTTGAACTCGTCGAATTCTGAACCGTCGACAACGCGGGCGATAATCTCGCGCACGTCGTAGGGTTTGCGCGTGTCTTTCGGTATAACGCCGTAAATTTCTTTCGCGTCGTACAAAGGTTCGACCGCATCGCGCACATCTAACTGCTGCGGCTTTTTGCGGTTTAACCGGCCCACGGCATTGCGCACGAGTTGCAGTGCGTGATGATCGTTTTGGGCAAAGTGGTCGGCCACGCCGGAGGTGCGACAGTGCACATCGGCACCGCCTAAATCTTCGGCCGATACCACCTCGCCAGTGGCGGCTTTTACCAGTGGCGGGCCACCTAAAAAGATGGTGCCTTGCTCTTTGACGATAATGGATTCATCGGCCATTGCCGGCACATAGGCGCCGCCGGCGGTACAGGAGCCCATCACTGCGGCAATTTGCGCTATGCCTTTAGCCGACATGTTAGCCTGATTAAAAAAGATGCGGCCGAAGTGCTCGCGATCGGGAAATACATCGTCTTGGCGCGGCAAATTTGCACCACCGGAATCTACTAAATAAATACAGGGCAAATTATTTTGATCGGCAATGGTTTGCGCGCGTAAATGTTTCTTAACCGATAGCGGATAATAGGAACCACCTTTTACCGTGGCATCGTTAGCAACAATGATGCACTCCTGGCCGTTAACCCGACCAATACCGGTGATGACGCCAGCGGCGGGAACCACATCGTCATAAACATTGAATGCCGCCAGCGCCGACAACTCTAAAAACGGCGAGCCGGGGTCGAGCAGAGCATCGATGCGGTCGCGCGCCAATAATTTTCCGCGCTCCACGTGCCGAGCCTGCGCCTTCTCGCCGCCGCCTTGGTGAATGGAAAGCAAAGTTTTTTGCAAGTCATCCACCTGCGCCTGTAAGTGTTCGGCATTGGCGATGAAATCTTCCGCGCGCGGATTTATCTGCGTTTTTAAAATGGGCATAGCAGGAACGCTCCTTTGTCGGTCGCGATAAGCAGTTTACAGGTGACAGCTAAGCGGATGGCCGCCCCCAGGAAGGTCAAGCCAGCGGCATTCTGCTGCGCCTTTGATGTCCGCTTTTCCTGGGGGCGGCCATCCGCTTAACTGTATCCTGTAAGCTGTTTACTTTTTTATTTCGTTTCATTAAATAATTCGCGGCCGATTAACATGCGGCGAATTTCGCTGGTGCCGGCACCGATTTCGTACAGCTTGGCGTCGCGCAATAAACGGCCGGTGGCGAACTCGTTGATGTAGCCGTTACCACCTAACAGTTGGATAGCATCGAGCGCCATTTTGGTTGCCATCTCGGCGGTGTATAAAATCACCGCGGCGGCGTCTTTGCGTGATTCTTCACCGCGATCACAGGCTTTAGCCACATTGTATAAATAAGATTTAGAGGCGTTCATGCCGGCGTACATATCGGCGAGCTTGCCTTGCACCAATTGAAATTGGCCGATGCTTTGGTTGAACTGTTTTCTGTCGTGTACGTAGGGCACCACGATATCCATACAGGCACTCATGATGCCGGTGGGGCCGCCGGAAAGCACGGTGCGCTCGTAATCTAAACCGCTCATCAACACAGCCACACCGCGACCTTCGCCGCCTAAAATATTTTCCGCCGGCACTTCGCAATCTTGAAATACCAGCTCACAGGTGTTCGAGCCGCGCATGCCCAATTTGTCGAGTTTTTGGTGGCGAGAAAAACCTTTGTAATCGCGCTCGACGATAAACGCGGTCATGCCTTTGGAGCCGGCGTTGATATCCGTTTTGGCGTAGATCACATAGGTGTGGGCATCTGGGCCGTTGGTGATCCACATCTTGTTGCCGTTTAGCACATAGTGATCGCCTTTCTTTTCGGCGCGCAACTTCATCGATACCACGTCGCTGCCGGCGTTGGGCTCGCTCATGGCGAGCGCGCCAATGTGTTCGCCGCTACACAACTTGGGCAAGTATTTTTGCTTCTGGGCTTCGGTGCCGTTTTTTGTGAATTTGGTTGACGCACAAATTCGAATGGGCGCCGTAGGACAAACCGACGGAAGCCGAGGCGCGGGAAATTTCTTCCATGGCGACCACGTGTGCCAAGTAGCCCATGTCGGTGCCGCCGTATTCTTCCTTAACGGTCATGCCGAGCAGGCCCATGTCGCCAAACTTTTTCCACATATCCATGGGGAATTCATTGTCGCTGTCGATTTGTGCGGCGCGCGGCGCCAGCTCGCCTTGGCTGAACTGGTAAACGCTATCGCGCAGCATGTCGACGTCTTCGCCGAGGCCGAAATTCAGAGTGGGGTAGGGAAAGCTCATGGGGTGTCCTCGCTAAGGCTGGATTATTGTTTCGAGTTAAGGGATTGCTGGCAGCGTTGCTCGGCTTCATCGAGCTCGGCCAGCATGATGTCGATATCGCGTTTCTGGGCTTCGAGCGCTTGCCGGCGCTCTTGGATTTTGCCGATGAGGCGGGTCAATTGGCTGGCGTTGTCTGAGCCAGGGTTGTACATGCCGATGATTTCGCCGCTGTCTTCCAAGCTCAGGCCGAGGCGCTTGCCGCGCAGAATGAGTTTTAGCTTGACCCGGTCGGCTGGGGTATAGAGCCGAGTTTGACCCTTGCGGGCGGGGCTGAGCAGGCCCTTATCTTCATAAAAGCGAATGGTGCGCGTGGTGATGTCGAACTCGCGCGCCAAGTCTGAGATGGTAAAGGTGTCGCTCATGGGGCTTTTACTCGTCCTTTTGCTCGCTTTTGCGCACCGGTCGGCTGCCGGCCGCTATACAGACGTAAACAGCCCATTACTCTAGCCAAAGTTTACGTTAACGTAAAGGTAAGCATTGATCTAAACAGCTATCTGTTAACAACTGTGGGCAATAAAGGAGGAATAAAGGAGGCGATTAATCCCGAAGTCAGGTCTGTACTGGCGGGCTATTGGAGAATAGCCCTGCGCGCTCGGCCTCGTGCAAGATAGGTCTGTTTGCTAGGCGGATGGCCGCGCCCTAAACCGCCATCAGACCAAAGGCGCATAGCCTAACGCTCATTCTTTAGGTTAGGCTCGGGCATTCAATAGGGGATAAGTGGATGAGCCGTTTTATTGTATTAGCCGCCATTGGCTTTGTTAGTAGCCTGTCTGCGCAAGCCGAATTACCGGCGCTAAAACTCGAGTCGCAAATCACCGTATCCGGTATTTCCTCCGGCGGTTACATGGCTACACAATTTCATCTGGCGCACTCAAGCCTCGTCGACGGTGCGGCAATCGTCGCCGCCGGGCCCTGGTATTGCGCGCAAAATGATTTAGGGCAGGCGTTGCAAAGCTGCGTGGATAAAGCCGAGCCGGCGGTGGATTTAGCTGTGTTACAAAGCAAAGCCGAAGCGCTGGCGAAGGCGGGAAAAATTGATGCCTTAACTGGGCTGCGGGGCGATCGCGTTTGGCTGTTGCACGGCAGTTTGGATACCAAGGTTTCGGCACGAGTGTCCGACCAATTACACGCGCAATATGCCGCTTGGGTCGACGCCACTGACTTGATTTATCTGAACGACAAAGCCTTCCACCATACGCTGCCCACCGTTGCGGCTGGCAGTGATTGCGACAAATCTGAAGCGCCTTATTTGGGGCGCTGCAACTACGACGCTGCGGGTGCCATGCTGACCCATTTGTTAGGCGAGTTGAAGGCGCCCAAAGATGATGTTTCAGGCGAATTGCATAGCTTTGACCAACAGGAATTGGGCGGCGAATCGGCGGGCGGCCTCGCCGATGAGGGTTTTATTTATATCCCAGCGCAATGCGCTAAGGGTGAATCTTGCCAATTGCACGTGAGCTTTCACGGTTGTCAGCAAAATGCCGACGCTATTGGCGACGCCTATGCGCGCGAGGCCGGCTTCAACCGCTGGGCCGACGCCAATAATTTGGTGGTGCTTTACCCGCAAACCCGCAAGAGTTTGTTTGCGCCATTAAACCCAAAAGCCTGCTGGGACTGGTGGGGTTACACCGGCGCTGATTACACCAGCAAAGATGGCGCGCAAATTAAGGCGGTTAAAACGATGATTGAGCAGCTCTCGCTCTGAGTTTGATTTGCGTTAGCGCAGGGTCTTAATTTGGGCGCTAAACAGGGGCGATATCTTATTCAATTGATAGGATCGGATAGATATTTCTGAAGCTCGCAAGTTAACCGGGAAACTGGATATCAAAACGAGTTGGTGCTTCAGGTTTGATTTCAAGACTTCCGTCGAGTTGATCTGTCAGCGATTCAACCAGTCGTAAACCGAGAGATTCGCTTGGCTGGCCCTGCAGTTTATGGGCTATACCGATGCCATTGTCGACAACCGAGAGCCGAATTTGACTGTCGTCTATCCGCTTCAGCGCCACGTCTATCGTGCCTGTGCGATTTTTCGGGAAGGCGTGTTTCATCGCATTTGACACAAGTTCGTTGATGATAAGGCCCAGCGGAATACTGACATCGATAGTTAGAAATATGTCGTCGATCTCGGTGCTGAGTCGTATGCCTGAATTGTTATTGACCCCGTAGGATTGGGCGAGATTGTCGACCAACTGGCGCGTTACTTTGGCGATGTCGACGCGCGAAAAATCGTGCGACTGATAGAGCGTTTGGTGAATCATAGCCATCGATTTTATCCGGCTCTGGCTGTCCAGTAATAAGGAAATTGCCTTCGAGTCCTTCATTGTGCCGAGTTGCATAGCGATTAGGCTGTCGATGATTTGTAGGTTGTTTTTGACCCGGTGGTGTATTTCAGACAGCATCACCTCCTTTTCTCGCAATGTGGCCTTTAGGCTCTCTTCCTGTCGCTTGCGCTCGGTGATGTCCACCACTGAAGCAAGAATCATCATCCCCTGCAGCGTCTTGATCGGATTTAGACCAATTTCTACCGGAAATTCCGAACCATTTCTGTGTCGGGCGTAGAGATCCCGGCCCTTACCCATGGCGCGGGAGACGGGGTGAGTATAATAATTGTGCCGTAAACCTGGGTGGTTGGCTTTGAATCGGTCGGGCACAAGCAGGGTGATATCCCTGCCGATGAGCTCCTCGCGAGCATAGCCGAACTGTATTTCTGCCATACTGTTGACCAGTGTAATCTTGCCTTCGGCATCGGTCATCAACATACCATTGGGGGCCGCCTCCACTGCCAGCCTTATCATTTCTTGGGCTCTACGTCGTTCGGTTATGTCGACGATAGCGGCAAGCACGAGTACACCTTCAGCGGTATTGATCGGATTCAGGCCGATCTCCACTGGAAACTCTGTGCCGTCGCGGTGCAGGCCGTAAAGCTCCCGCCCATGACCCATGGCGCGGGACTGTGGCTGGGTAAAAAATTGTTGTCTGAGGTGAGGGTGCTGGCTGCGATAACGTTCAGGTACGAGTTGCTCAATGGGCTGGCCTATCAGCGCCTCGCGTGGATGACCAAATAGGCTTTCAACGGCGCTATTCACGAGCACAATACGGCCCTCGATATCAATCATTACCATGCCGTTGGGCGAAGCTTCTACCGCTAGACGCATAACATCGTCTTGGTGTGAGCCGGCACTCAGGTTAATGGTGATTCCGGCGTCTTGTTCGTGCATGGTTAACCTCTTCCGCTGTGGCTATTGGGGTCGTCGGGTTGACGCTTGCGCATGAGTTGCAACGCCTCCGTTGCCGGCATAGGGCGACCGAACAAGTAACCCTGAAAATGATCGCAGCCAGCCACCCGTAGGAAGTCAGCTTGAGCTTGCGTCTCGATACCTTCGGCGATGATTTTTAAGTTCATTTGATGGCCTAATGCAATGATGGCGGTGGCAATAGCCGCGTCATTCTCGTCCTTGGGTAGATCGATCACGAAGGAACGATCGATTTTCAAATAATGGATAGGCAATTTTTTGAGTGAGCTTAGACAGGAAAAACCTGTCCCGAAGTCGTCAATCGCGATAGCTAGACCCATTTGTTCGATCTTCCTTAGGTTTTTCAAGCAGATTTCATTATCTTGTAGGCAGGACTCGGTCACCTCTATCTCGAGGTGCTGTGCTGGCACCTGAAAGTGCGTGAGTGTGCGCTCGATAACATTGACGAAGTGCAGATCCTGCAGCTGCCTGACGGATACATTGACGGCCAAGCGAACTGGATCGACGCCAGCATCCAGCCACAGGCGCAATTGTCGGCAGGCCTGCTCGAATACCCAGCCGCCCAGCTCAACGATTAGTTTGCTACTTTCCGCAATTGGGATAATTTCAGCAGCTGAGATAAGTCCGCGCACAGGATGCTGCCAGCGCAAAAGGGCTTCAAGGCCTGTTAGGTGCCCATCATCGACGGAGTATTGAGGTTGATAGTGCAGAATAAACTCTTCCTTCTTGAGCGCTTTGCGCAAGGCCTGTTCAAGATCTAGGAAGTTACGTGTGTCGATGGTCATTGCCGGCTGATACAGCGCGAACCTGTTACGACCTAAATTCTTGGCCGCAAACATGGCGGCGTCGGCCATTTTGATCAGATCATCTCGGTTTTGGCTATGTTGTGGGGATAGGGCAATGCCCATACTCGCCGAGGGCACGACTTCTGTGCCCAATAGTTCCAATGGCTGTTGCAGTCGGTCGAGCATTTTTTGCGCCAGAAGCTGGAGTTGCTGCACCGAGCGCACAGACTCGATAAGCACAATGAATTCATCGCCGCCAACACGATACAGGGTGGCCGTGGCTCCGAGGGCATGGCTTAAGCGTTCCGCAACTATTCGCAATAGACTGTCGCCAGTGCGGTGACCCATGGTGTCGTTGATGCGTTTAAAGTGGTCTAGATCCAGACAGATCAGGCCGATCTGCCTATTGCCATGTTTTGCGTGCATCAAGGCCTGATCGAGACGCGCCATTAGCATGCTGCGGTTTGGTAGGTCAGTGATTGGGTCGAATTGTGATGCGCGCGACAGTTGCTCTTGGACTTCGCGCATCGAGGTGAGATCGGAGATAACCAAGACATATTTACCGATAGGGTCGGAAACATCCTGCACTGTGCCGATGTTAATTCGGATATGAATTAATTGATTTTTGCTATTGTGGCAGGTGTATTCGCCCTGCCAAATTCCGTGTTCAGTCACCTCGCGCCAAAGCGCTTGGTAGTTGGAGCTTCCCAGCTCCTGCTCCGATAGAAGGGCCAGTTCTTGCTGGGATACCCTATCGGTTTCGAACCCAGTAATGCGGCTAAATGCTTCATTGACACTGATAACGCGGCGTTGACGGTCCAGCACAACGATGGCGTCGGCACTGCTGCGAAAGGCCATGGCAGCTTGCTTTAACTGCTCCTGAATTTGTCGCTTTTCGGTGATATCTTGAATGATCCCGACGACCCGAAGCTCCTGCGTAGGCGCACTGTTAAAGCTCTTGCCGATTAGGGTGAACCAGCGCGTGCTGCCGCTTTCAGGCTGGTATTCAAACTCTTGTAACATCTCGGCGCCTGCCACCCGACGCAGTCGAGTAAGGGCTTGATTGATCTGGATACGATCCTTAGGCATGGCATTACCGATCAATTCTAGCCAATCCCGAATCGGAACGAGTTCCCCATTTGGCGTGTAGCCCATGATCACTTCATCGCGGTGGCTGTCGGTTTCCCACGTCATTAGACGTGCGGCTTCGAGCGCTAGGCGCATGTGAATCTCGCTCTTGCGCAGGCGTACATCGGCACAATGCCTTTCCAGCGCGACCTGTATGGAGGTGTGCAGTTCGAGTTCGGAAAAGGGCTTGAGTAGATAGCCGTAAGGATGGGTCTTACCCGCCCGGCTGAGTGTGTCATCGTCGGCGTAGGCTGTGAGAAAAATGACTGGAATATCAGCATGTTGCTTGATCTGGTTGGCGGTTTCGATGCCATCCGTATCACCCCTGATGTGAATGTCCATCAGTACCACATTTGGCTGCTGGGTGTTAAATAATCGCAATGCCTTCTCGGCTGTGGCGGCGGTACCTACTACGTCGTAACCAAGTTTTTCGAGTCGTAGTTTCAGATCAAGTGCGACGATGTTTTCATCTTCGACGATAAGTACCTTTTGCCCGTGCATCGCAAACTCCTTTTGGTGAGGTCCCCAGCTCGTCTCGGGATTCGAGATTTCCTGCATCGATCCTCAGTCTAGACCAATCAAAGGCCGCAGCGGTACTTTAAGCAATTGTTCTGGGTGTGGATCTCAATCTTGATATTAATGAGGCGTAAATGGAGCGCTTCCAGCTTTATCCAAGCGCTCAAATACGAGCAGCGTCGGTGTGCAAAAAGGTTGCTTCTGGTTGTTTGCCGGCTATTCATAGCGCTTCACCGCGTTGCCCTGTCTTTACGCCATGAAGTGTGTTTTTCTCACACACTTTGATTGTTGACTGGCTGAGAAAGGGAGAGATCATGCGCTTAATAACAATATCGGCATTGATGTTGGTAGGAATAATGACGTGGCTGCCGGTGCAGGCGGACGTTCATTTAGGTTTGGATGAATGCAAGGTAAGTTTCGCCGAAGATTTTTCGGTGGCGCCCGAAGGTATTGCCAGTACTCAGAACAAAAAGGCTTATCTTATCAGCCCCAGCGGCGATATCAGTATCGACGGTAAAGCGCTTGCGCTAAATGCCGAGCAAAAACAGTTAGCGGCCAACTATGCTCAGGGCTTGCAGGCGTTTGTGCCGGGTTTGGTGGCCTTCGTGGGCGATGTTTTAGAGATGGTTGGCAAGGTCTTGGGCGAAGCCTTTGCCGCGGCCTTTGGTGAAAACAGTGAGGCCTCTAGCGCCATTCGCACCTCGCTTGAAAAAGCGCAGGTAAAATTAGCCGAGCGCGTAAGCAGCCACGATGGCACCTACGAGGTTAAATCAGAGGGCATTGATGCGGTGGATGAAGCCTTCGACGAAGAGTTTGAACAGGCCATTGAAGACGCCGTTGCGGCGTCCATGGGCAGTATTTGGTCGCTCTTGGGCAGTGCGCTTTTTTCTGGCGAGGGCAGTTTCGAGTCGCGTATGGAAGCCTTCGGGGAAAAGATGGAAACCCTTGGCGAAAGCATCGATAAAAATATGGATGGCGAAGCTGAAAACTTAGAGCGCAGAGGCGAGCAGTTGTGTACCAAGGCGCGCAACATTGAAACTTTAGAAAGCCGCTTGCGCGCCTCAGTACCAGCCTTGGCACACTATCAAATTATGGCGCTGCGCGCCGCTGAGTAATTTACTCTTTAGGCACCTCTGAATAACTCCGGTACCACTCTGAGCGTCCTGGAGCTGTTAGCCGCAAGGCGGGATTCGCAGTTAATGGCCTTAGTCCTTAGCAAGAATTCCAACGCCGCGGATGACGCCTCCAGGCCACGCCCTTCGGGGCTTGCAGCAATTTCCGTGCGCTTTGTTGCAACTTCTCAACAGATCCCGGTATGTCTTCGAAGCTGCGCCGCGCTCACAAAAATTGCTGCAAGCCAGAGAGGTACCAGCGTTATTCAGAGGTGCCTTTAATTAACGCTGGTGATTTTTGCCAGCGTATTTTTGCTAGCACAGCGCGGTGGTCGGATAGCCTTTCATCGAGCACTTGGTAGTGGCTAAAGGTCATTTCATCGGAAATTAAAATCCAATCGAGACGGCGTTCGCCGTAGGTGTTGAGCAGTTTACTGCTGGCGTCGAAGGCTGTTAGTTCAATGCCATTTTGTTTTAATTGCTTGTGTAAGTAATGCAGGGCAGCCTCTTCGCTATTAAAGTCACCCATAGTAATGATCGGTTTCTTCGCCTCACCGAGCCGGCTAACCAGTTCGTTAAGTTGACTGTAGCGAACCGACTGGCGCGAGAAGTCTAGATGTAAGCTAATCACGTTAACTTCTTTCGGGGCGTGCTCGCTGCTGGGCTGCCAAACGACGGTGGCTAAGGTGAAACCTTTGGCTGGTGTTGGCCAGCTGCTAGCAAAGTTGTGCACTCGTTGGTTAGACAGTGATAGCCTTGTGATCAATGCGGTACCGTATTTCACTCCCCAAGTGTTCACATGTAACCCGTGCACGATGTTTGGCAAACCTAAATCTAAGGCTAATTTTTCCACATGGTTAAAATTGCCACTCCACGCGGACGCAGCGTCGGCTTCTTGAAGTGCCACGATATCTGGGTTTAGCGGTACTAATTTAGCGCCGATAGTTTCAATGTTGGGTAAAAACCGGTCATTTGATATTAGCAATTGGCTAAAATTCGTACCTCGCCCGTGCGCTAAGTTGAGCGTGACTAATGTGAGTTCAGGTTGGATGGTCTGTGGGAAAGCAGTAGGTGCAAATACCAGCGCCCACAATACCAGTGCTGGCTGCCAGCTCAAAAGCCGGCGGCTGCCTGCACAGCTTTTTTTGAACGTTTTGTTAAGCAACAATACTGGCTAATTGGCTGAGTTGATTGTCTAGCAGTTTTCGGTAGGGCGGTAACATTTGTTCGACCCGTGCACTGCGTTGATCTGCTCTGGCGGTAAATTGGCAGCGCTCGGTGAGCGCTTCGTCGAGTAGCTTAACCGAAATAATGGTTGCTCTCATGCCCCCCGGTTTGAGTTGCCGAGTGTATTGCGAGCGCAAATTTGCGCTGGCTTCAAAGGGCAGAATGCGGGCGCCGAGTTGAATGGCTAAATCACTTTTTTCACTCAGAGCATGTAATAGCTCGGCACTGCAAATCGCTTTCAGGCTGGCCTCGGATCGCACTTCATCGGCAAACACGAGGGTCAATTGATGGTTCTGTAGACCTAGGCTTTCGCCGCCATAGAGCGACATCACGCCCTGCAGCTGGGATTCGAATTTTGATAGCAGGCGCTTGAACGCCTCGGCGTTTAGCTCGGTGTGAAGCTGCTCTAAGTTGAGTAGATCGAGGGTCAGTTTTACCTTGCGAATATTGCTCGGCAGCACCGGTTTCAATTGCGGTTCAGGCGTCGATTGGCTCGGATTCTCTTGCCGATAGAGCATGGCGGCCGTGCCCGCCAGTGCCAGTAACGCGAGGCCGGTAAGCAGTATCCGGCCGTATAGCCGGTAGCGGTTATCGAGCGCTTCGGTGGCGTCTATCGCCACAGTGACATACCCGGCGACACTGTCTTGCAAGACGATAGGAGCGGAAAATTGTAATAATTTACTGCTTGGCTGCAGTGCGTTCAGGCTGCCATTCTGCACCAGCAGGCGGTTTTCCACATCGTGAATGGTGGCGCCGGCGACATTGAGGTTTTCGCCGATGTCGGCCAAGAGCGCGGTCAGACTCACGCGATCTTGATTGAGCATAGCGGGCTCAGCTTGTTCTGCCGCCATGTTGGCCATGGCTTGGCCGTAGCGCTGGGCGACGTTGTTTAGCTGTTGATCCAGGTAACGGTGCAATTGCCAGCCGCAGGTGAGCAACATTAAGAGCGCCAAGGCTGCGGTAAACGCAAAGGGGTGGTTGCGCCTCAGCAACGCATTTAAACGCCGCGAGAGGGCTGATGGCGCCTGCTCTGGTTGCTGATCCATATTATTGTTTTGCTTGGTCATAGGGTTCGATTGTTGCTGGGCAACCGCAAAAGGCCGGTTAGTTTAGCCTAAAGTGAGGTGAAAACTATATAATGCCGCCGCAATCTGAATATTGCCGGCACTGACGCGCCCAAGCGGCCGTGGTTGTGGCTCACTATTCAGGCACCAACACCGGTCAGAACCCCTCTAACCGGAACACCTCTCTGAATAGGTATTGTCTGTCATGGCATCGCTCGTGTTGACCAGCTATAAAAACAACCCAACCCTCGTCCAGGTGCTTAGTCAACTGGATCAGCTGCCTTTGTCATGGCACGAATTGGCGGTACGGCCGGGTGTAGAGGGTTTCGTTATTACTGCGCGGTGCGATGCGCCGGTAGATGCAAGGGCTATACAGGAGTCTATTGCCGAGTTACTCCCCGATGTTCAGGTGCAGGTGAGCGATAGCGCTTCTCCGGCGTGTGATTACGTGATGACCTTAATGGCGACAGATTTAAGGCCGCGCCATTTAAATGCCGTGTTGGCTAAATTAGCGACTCTTGGTTTGCAACTGCAAACATCGCGCAGCTTGTCTCATGCGAGTGATAGACCCCGCAAGGCCTGGCAGTTGCGCCTGACTGGCACCACGGATTTAAAACTCGCGCGGGTCAGTTTGCTCGAATTGGCCGACAATTTAGGTATCGATATTAGCCTGCAGCCGCGCGCCGACTTTGCCAAGCAAGCCGGGCTGATTTGCTTCGACATGGATTCAACGTTGATTAAGGCCGAATGCATCGATGAGTTGGCGCGCGAAGCCGGCATTGGCGAGCAGGTGGCGGCGATAACCGCATCGGCCATGCGCGGTGACATTGATTTCATCGAGAGTTTTACCAAGCGCATGGCGCTATTGAATGGTTTGCCGGAAACCGTGTTGGCGGGCATCGCCCATAAACTAGAATTCATGGACGGTGCGCAAGTGTTGATTAACACCTTAAAAGCGCGCGGTTTTCACACCGCAATTTTGTCCGGCGGCTTTGTGTATTTTGCCCAGTATGTACAACAGCGCTTGGGTATCGATGAAATTCACGCCAACGAATTGGAAATAATTGATGGCAAAGTCACTGGCCGCGTCACCGGTACCGTGGTGGACGGCAAGCGCAAGGCGGAGCTAATTCAAATGTTAGCGGCTAAGCGCGGTTTGAACATGGCGCAGGTTATTGCCGTGGGCGACGGCGCCAACGATTTACCCATGCTTGGCTTGGCCGGCTTAGGTGTGGCTATTCACGCAAAACCGCTGGTGCGCGCGTCGGCAGACTACGCTATCAGCCAGCTAGGTTTAGATGCGCTATGTTATTTACTCGGCTTGGATGACGACGACATTATGGATGCTCGTTAACGGCAAACCGAGCTATTTGCTGATCGATATTTTGTGCGGCCTGTTTTAGCGCCTGAGCTGTGCTTACCAGCGAGCCAATTTCGCTGACGTTGGCGTCCGAGTCGGATTTGATTTTGGCCGCATTTTGCTCGATGTCGACGATGGCGTTCGATTGTGTCGCTGTTGCACTTGCTATGCCTTGGTTCATGTTAGCAATTTGAGTGATGGCGTTGGCAATGCTGGATAACAAGCGAGATGTCCGGTCGATATTGGTCACGCAAACGCCGACACCTTGTTGGCTGGCAGCCATGGCATCGACGGTGGCTTTGCTGCCTTTTTGCAAGCGTTGAATCATACCTTGAATTTCTTCAGTGGATTGTTGCGTGCGCGAAGCGAGAGTGCGCACTTCATCGGCTACCACGGCAAAGCCGCGTCCTTGTTCGCCGGCGCGAGCGGCCTCAATGGCGGCGTTAAGAGCGAGTAAGTTAGTTTGCTCAGCAATGCCGCGAATAACGTCGAGCATTGATCCGATATTGGTGGTTTCGCCAGCTAATTCGGTAATCACCTGTACCGCCGTATTGACTTGTCGTTCTAGCTCTGTAATTGCCGAGTGAGTGTCTTGACTGCATTGCTGCCCCTCTTGTGCATCCTTGTCGGCACGCTTTGCGTTTTCTGCTGCTTCGTGTGCGTTTTCGGCAACAGCTTTGATAGAGGCAGACATCTCACCGCTAGCGTTGGCGATAACGCCTATTCGTTGTTGTTGTTGATTCGAGCGCTCTTGTAAAACTGCCGTTAGATTATCGAGCTGTTGGCCGCCTTGGGCGATAGTGCCGCTGCTTTGTCGGGCACCAGCGACGAGTTGATCTAGGTTTTCAATGAAGCGATTAAAGTTGCCGGTTAATTCGTGTTGATCATTCTGACAGCGTTGCGTCAAATTGATTTTCTCGCCATCGGTAATTGCCGATGCAGTATTTTTTAAATCGAAGGTAATCTCTGCTTCCGCTTTCAGATCGACGCTCATCCACACCAAAAATGCCGCTTCAATCACAACATAGAACGCATGTAAAAAAATGATGCCCCAGCTTCGGTTATCGGCATCCAGAACCCAAATGCTGCCGCCGCTTTGTTGCATCGCATAAAAGGCTAGGTGGTGCACAGCGATGCCGCCCGCCATTGCCACAATAGGAATCCAGTCTCGATAATAGGCGAGTAGGGCGAGTAAAACGAAAATAATAAAATGCGCTTCGATCATCCCGTGGGCTAGATGAATGTGCAGTGCTGCCATTACCACGAAGGCGCCAGCCATGGTGAGGCGGCTGATCATTGTGCCTGGCATAAGTTGGCACACTAAGGTTGCTGCACCCGCGGTGGTGCCGCCAACGATAAGCGCCAACAGCCAGAGGTCGTAGATGCTTGCCAACGCTAGGCCGAGTAGCAGGCAGCCATACAATGTTGCAAGTAATGCTTTGTCTGCCCGTTGGTAATAGGAGGTCAGTGGGGATTCATTTTGCATAAGTACATATCCTGCGCGTTTGCCATTGGCTGGCCCAGAGCTGCCCTATTCCCGGATGCTGAATCTTCTGTTAAAGCTCAGTTTTTTTAGTGCAGAAGCAACCAACACCCGTGGTGTGAATGACCTCTGGTAAGTAACCGAGTAGTAGTTGATCCAGGAGGGGTTCAACCAGCCCATCTCCCAATGAGCATAGCAGACTGTCGCTGTAGGGCCCGAAATAAGCGAGCTGACCCTGTGCGCTAATGAGCGCAACAGCGGGTGTGGCAAGGTCGAGCGCGGGCGGCAGTGTTAATGTGCCGAAGGCAACACCCAGTGGTTGGTATTTGTCTTTAATGGCTTGGCGATGAGGTTCGTTAAAGCGATTGCAAAAGCAGCCGTCGCGACCTAGATGGATGACCGAAATGCTACCCGGCACACTGGCTTGGGTGAGCAGTTCGGAAAACTCGGTGCCGTCGAAGAGTGCAAGCTGTTCTTGCGAGGAAAATTGCTCGCTCCAGCGCCATTGGTAGTACCAAAAAGCGCCGGCGGATAGGCTCAACCATAGGGTGATGATGAAACTAACGAGCCAATATTTGGCGCGCGGGCTCAGCGGCACGGCGTTAGCCGTCCATGCTGAAATCGTAATTCATGCCTTCTGTTGGGCCCTGCAGGTAGTGACCTTGAATATAGTGAACGCCGCTCTGCCACAGGGTAGATAAAACGTTGGCGTTTTCCACAAACGGCACTACGGTAACCTTCTCGAGTTTGTGTAACTCTTTGATCATGTTGGTTAACGAGGTTGCATCCTCGCTACTGTTTTGCACGTCTTGGGTGAAGCTACCGTCGATTTTTATAAATTGAGCCGGTACATGTTTTAGCGTGTTGAAGTGGTTCATGGCACAGCCAAAATTGGAAATGCACAGCGACGTTTTTAGCTTTTCTAAGCCGGCGCAAAACGCTTTGGCAGCGTTCATATGGTTGGTGACATCAATTTCGCGAACTTGGAATAGCAGCGCGTCGGAAGGTAGTTTGGCGGCCTTAAAGGCGACACCTAGCCAAGGTAGTAAGCTGTCATCGGTGAGCGAGTGGCGGCTTAAATTGATGACCAAGCTGGTGTTGTTGCCCTTGGCTCTGTGTTCAGACAACATCTTTATCGACTCAAGAATAACCCAGCGATCAATTTTTGTGGTGGCGCCGATATTTTCCGCTGCTTCAATAAATTTTGCCGGCGCTATGTCATTGCCACTTTCGTCGACCATGCGCAGCAGTACTTCATACAATTCATTTTCATTGCCGCGCAAGCTAATTATGGGTTGGAACAGCAACTTAAAGCGGTTGTTGTCGACTGCGCGCTGAATGGCTTTGGTAATGTCTTGGCCGTCTTCTAGTGTGTCGTGTTTCGGTTCATAGAGCTGGGCATCGTTGCCGTTGCCATCTTTGCCTTTCTTGCGCAACTCTTCGATCGCTTGTAATGCTTGATCGACCACCGACTCGGCATCTTTACTGGTTTCGGAAATGACCGAAAGTCCAGCGGTAACGGTTAATTGCAGTGTGGTGCCGTTGACATCAAATACTTTTTCGGCCACTTCCGCGCAAATGCGTTTTGCTCGCAACACGAGTTTGTCTGAGCTGGTGCCCGGAGAGAGCAGCACGAAGGTGTCGTCGTTAAAGCGGGCGAGCAATTCTTTATCGCTGCAGTGTTTAGCCAATATATTAGATAGATCTTTAATGACTGTGTCGGCGACGCTAACGCCATGCACCGATTCAACGCGATCAAAAAAAGCGTCAGCTTCGATGTAAGTCAGGGTGAAGCCGGCATCACCTTCTGCGGCCTTATCGACGGCGGCCTCGAGCTTCTGCATAAAGAAGGGGCGATTGTACAAACCTGTTTGCACATCTTTTTGCTTCATCTCCGTGAGCTTGGCTTCGAGTTCAGCATTGTTGACTTGGCTCGCACGGGCAACCAGCTGAATGCAGGGCTCCTCATCGAATATCGCGTGCACGACCTCGAACTTAACTTGTACGGGTTTGCCCGATTGGCTAATGCCGGCGAACACCATGTCGGTGGATTCGGCCTCGTCACCTTTTAAGGTGAAGTCTTTAAGGAATTGCTTGATTTGATTCTGATCTTTTTTCGCAACCAAATCGACGGTTGGCATACACAGCACGTCATCGGGATCTTCGTAACCAAAGCGTTCTGAAAAACTCTGATTGACGTACAAGAACATGCCGTCTTGGACATAGGCCACGGCATCGCGCGAGCTATCGAGTAGTTGCTGGCTGCGTCGCTCAGCTTCTTTAAATTTGCGATCGGCTTTGCGGCGCGACTGGCGATGTTCGCGGTTTTCTAGTTCTCGGGTGATTACTTGCAAAAGATGTTGGTCTTCGTCCATGCGCACGACGTCGACGGCGCCGAGGCGAATGCCGTCGACGATGGCGTGGGTGCCTTCTGTTTCTGTTTGTAAAATGACCGGAATATCTTTGTTCAGGCGCTTAATTTGGCGCACGGCGTTGGCGGGGGGAAAGTTTTCCGAGTCGGCCTCGGCAATGGCTAGCTCCCAAGTGTGTTCCTGTAATAATTTGACCAGTGCCTCTTCGCTATCGACATGTTGAGCACGGGTATTGCGCCCGGCATTATTGAGCATACTGATCAGCCGCTCTGCTTCGGCGCGGCTGTCATTGAGTATCAGTAGTCGAATCGTATCGTTGGGGGTCATAGAGTCTTATCAATTCGTATTATTGAGGCTGTTGTCGCCAAGCCAGCCATATTACGTAATCCGGAGCCTGTCTCAACAAAGGAGCTCGAGAAGTTTTGGTACTTTACAGCGAACTGTGTGCTGGTTCCCGAAAACCTACTTTGCCGCTTGCAAACTAATTGTCTTTCCATACTGAAGAGTAGTCTTCCTGCTCGCTTTCGGCCGATCTTTTCTTGCCGGCATCGCTTTTACCGCCGCCTGCATCGATGATGCGGTAGGTAAATTGACTGAATGAGCCAGTGGCAAATAAACGTTTGGTGAGTTGTAGTCGCACCTGGCCATCGCCATCGCGCGCCCTGACTTTGCAGTATTCAACAAACGGCAAACTGTCGGTAATAAGGGATGAGGGCTGGTTCACCGATTTCAATGCTTGAATACGTAGCGCGCGCATAAAGGGCGAGTTTTCACCGGTGCGTTGTACCATAGAGAGCGCTGTGGCTTGTGCTTGCGGCGCGATAACTTGTAGGCCGAGTTGGGTTAGCCCGCCCGATTGTCTGATCCAGCGCACGGCGCCGACAGCCCATTTAATACGGCCGGGTTCGCGCACGCCCACGATATCGCCGGCGCGTAATTTTTCGTTTGAATCCACGTTCCAATTTAAACAGTAGCCGCCAGGGCTTGTATCGATAATTTTGATGTTGTGGGCAGGCGCAATTTGACCCTCTTGCTCCGGCTCTTCGTCCCAGTCTTCTGAGAAGTCTACCGTGGGTAGTGCGCCAAAGGCGCCGCCCGGGACTGTGTTCGCCCAAGGGTCAGACTGCTCTGGCGTGGGCTTGGCCTGGAATTCTAATTTCTGTGCTAGGTGGGCAAGAAAATCGTGAAACTCAACTTCATTGGCGCAGTGGTAGTGCAAGTTGGTCAGACCCACGGTCACTTGCAGCTCGCCTTGGGTCAGTCTGCGTTCGAAGGAGCGCTGGCGCATCACCGTCCAACAGCTGCACAGATGCTCGATCAATTGCGTGGGTATGACCGAGGGGATGCGCACGATGGCGTTGTCTTCGTCTTTTAGCTCTAGCTGCCGTTTTAAACCGGTGACCAACTCCTCGAGATCCAGTTCAAAAACCGCGCTTGGATTTTTCGGATTTAGTCGGCTTTTATACACCGGTTGAATGTCGTCTTGGCTATCCACCGCAAACAGCCGATTTTCCTGCGTGCCGGTTTTGATGTAACTAAAGGGGGTCCACAATTCCAGCGCTTCGAAGGTTTGCTGAACTTCTTGTTGGCGCAACTGATTGGGACGCGCGCAGGCTAATAGCAGTGGCCTTAAATAGGCTTGCCGTATGGTGGTCGCTGGCACGTACTCAAGGCGCGAGTCCGGCACCAGTTGGTCGCTGCGCTGCATCAGCTCGGCAATGGCAAACAAGGTATGCAGTTCAAGCCAGACGCCATTGGGCACCGGCGTATAGAGCTGGTAACCGCGCATCAACATGTAGGCTAGGCCGTTTATGGCGCGATGTAAGGCTAAGTCTAACTGTTGCAGTGCGGCGCCCTTGGGGTTTTGTAATGCCAGATCGCGCGCGACCACTATGTAGCCATTGGTAATATGTTTTTGCAGTGCTTGGGCAACAATGGCGGTTTTAACGGCGCCTTCCGGCAAAATGATGGGTTGGTTGAGAAAGTTTCTGCCCAAGCCTTGGATGCATTGCTGAACATAAGGTCGAACACTTTCAAGCATGTCGAGCCGAGTGAGCGGGTCGGTGCTTAGGCGCGCGATTTCCGGCAGCGCGGTATAGAGCTGCACACTGCTAAAACTGATACGGGTAGCAGGCAGCGATTCCGCCCAAATTTTAACGGGCGCAGCCTTGGTGCTGTGGCAGAAACTTAAGATGTTAAGGTTCTGGGGCGGCAGCGTCAGCCGTCCAAGCAATTGTGTTAGGGTCTCGTCAAAACTCATGAGTGCTGCTTATATTCGTCCATGAGAGAAGTATAGGGAGGAGTGCGAAGATCCGCCTAATCTCTTTATGTGGTATTTCTAGGTTTATATGTGTCTTTCTGTATTTATCTCATCTGTCTTGAGCACATTCGTCGACAATCGCTAGTATACAGGCCAAAAATAGCTGAACGATAGTGCTAAACCCGAATGATTGATTAGTTTTTGTCCGGACATTCGCCCTGACAGGCCAGCTCGTGGTTCATGTCGAGCGCTGGTTGATCCGTTAAGCAGCGCCCAACCAGCACAGCGGGAACGCCGGCGACGGTGGTGTGCGGATCGACGGACTTCAGTACCACGCTGCCGGCGCCCACTTTAGCGCCTTCGCCAATCTCAATATTTCCCAGCACTGTTGCCCCGGCACTGATTAATACGCCTTGGCGAACTTTTGGATGCCTGTCGCCCGAGGCTTTGCCGGTGCCGCCCAAGGTCACCGATTGCATGATTGACACGTTGTCCTCTACCACCGCGGTTTCGCCGATAACGATACCCGTGGCGTGGTCGAGCATGATGCCCTTACCTATGCGTGCGGCTGGGTGAATGTCTACGGCAAAGACTTGAGAACTCCGGTTTTGCAGGAACAGGGCTAAGGATTGCCGTTGATGGGTCCAGAGCCAGTGTGCAATGCGGTGGCACTGAAGTGCGTGAAAGCCCTTAAAGTAGAGAAAGGGTGCGGCCAAAGAACAGCAAGCTGAATCGCGGGTGTCGATGGCGTTTAGGTCGGCGCGCGCCGCTTGGGCAATACTGGGGTCGGCTTGCATGGCTTCGGTAATGACTTCGCGCACCATCATCGCCGGTGCCATTGGGCTGTCTAACTTGTTGGCTAAATGAAAGCTGAGGGCGCCTTCGAAACTGTCGTGATTGAGCACGGTGGCGTGCAGAAAAGAGGCCAAAATTGGCTCTTCAATGGCTTGGCTTTGGGTCTGCTTGCGAATGTGATACCAGACGGGGTCGGTGAGCTGACCTGCATCATTTGATCTGTGTTTGGCCGCAGAGATGGGGCTCATAGCAGTTCCTTTCGTTGTGCCGCAAATGCCTATTATGGCTCGCTGCTAAAGGATAGGGAAATGCTGGTCTTAAAAATTGCGCAGTGGGCGCCGTTTTAGTCGAGCGGCTTTTCCATATAGTGGTGATCGGCTAGCACATTGATCTTGCTGATATTGGTGTGTTTTACCACAAAGCCTAAGCGTTCATAGAGCGCCTGTGCCCTCGGATTTTGGGCCGAGACATCCAGACTCAGCGAGTGAATATTTTGCGCCCGCGCCTTGGTTTCCGCATAGCGAATTAATTCCACTCCCAAACCTTGGCTGCGCATAGTGGGCGCTACGCCGAGGTGAGCAATGTGTAAGGTGCCGGGCGGCGGTGGCGGAATGAGCGCCTCAACTTTCAAACCCTTGACGATAATCAGCGGCGAGCGCCAGCCGCCCCAACTGAGCAGGGCGCCTATATTGCCGTTGTGGCGGGCATCGTGCTCGGCGCGGGTGTATAAACTGATGCTGGCGCAGGCGTTACGGGTTTCCGTTTCGCGCGCGACCCAGTGGGCGCAATAGCTGAAGCTGCTCGAGGTTTTGGGCAGCGTTGCGTGCAAGAAGTCTTCAGCTGCGTTGAGAAATACATAGTCAAAGGTCACTGGCCCGGAGCTAAAAATTAAGGGCACTAAGGCGTCGCAATCTTCTGGCTTAGCCGCTTCAATAATCATCAAAACAACCTTAATGGTTCCTCTTGCAGCGCCGACATCTGCTCGCGTAATTCTAGTATGTGTTCGGCCCAGTAGCGCTCGGTATTAAACCACGGAAAGGTTTTTGGGAACGCGGGATCTTGCCAGCGCCGTGCCAGCCAGGCGCTGTAGTGCATGATGCGCAGGCAGCGCAGGCTCTCAATGAGGCCGAGTTCGGCCGGGTCGAAATCGCAAAATATCTCATAGCCTTCGATGATTTCCGACAGTTGGGCCAGTTGTTGTTGGCGCTCGCCCGAGAGCAGCATCCAGATATCTTGCACCGCGGGGCCAGTGCGGGCATCGTCGAAGTCGACCAGGTGGGGCGTGTCGTCGCGCCACAAAATATTGCCAGGGTGGCAGTCGCCGTGCAGGCGTAGGCTTTTGGCTGGCAGGCGCTGGAAGGCGCTTTCAATCCGCTCGAGCAAGTCTTTACACAAGCTGGTATAAGCCGGCAGTAGCGGCTTGGGGATAAAGTTATGGGTGAGAAAATCGACGCTTTGGTGGCCGAAACTGTCGATGCTTAGGCTCGGGCGGTGGCTAAAAGGTTTGGCCTTGCCCACGGCGTGCAAGCGCCCCATAGCTCTGCCGATGGCCTGCAGGTGGTCGAAGTTTTCCAGCTCGGGCGCGTGGCCACCTTGGCGCTTGAACAGGGCAAAATCGAAGTCGCCAAACCGATGCAAGCTACCGGTGAGCGGGTCGATCATGGGCGGCACCACCGACAAGCCGGCGTCGGCCAATTCTTGAGTAAAGCTGTGCTCTTCTAAAATTTGGTCGCGGCTCCAGCGCTCGGGCCGGTAAAACTTGGCAATGATGGGGGTGCCACCCTCTATACCCACTTGGTAGACGCGGTTTTCATAGCTGTTGAGGGCAAATACTCGGGCATCGGTGAGCAAGCCAGTACTTTCTACGGCATCCATCACCGCATCGGGCGTTAGCGCCGCGTAGGGGTGGTTGGTGGCCACAATGGGTGTGTCGTCGTCATTGGATAAAGCGATATTTGCCAAGTGCGCGCCTAAATATAAATGGTGTGTATTAACAAAAACAAAAAAGGGAGCTTAGCTCCCTCTGTATGCACCCGGTTTGAGTTGCAACTCAGTTTGGCTTAGCGCTTACGCAGCACCAAGCTGCCAATGGAGTAGCCTGCACCAAAAGAGCAGAGTACGCCAGTGTCGCCCGCTTTGAGGTCTTTGTGGTGCAAATTAAAGGCGATCAGTGAGCCGGCCGATGCGGTGTTGGCATAGCGATCGAGCACGATGGGGGCTTCGTCGGCGCTGGCGTCGCGGCCGAGCAATTTTTTCACGATCAGGTTATTCATGTTGATATTGGCCTGATGCAGCCACCAGCGGCGCACATCGCTATTGGTTAAGCCAAGGCCCTCCAGCTGACTGCTGATGTGGTCGGCGGCCATTGGGCAAACTTCTTTGAAAACCTTGCGGCCCTCTTGGTGGAACAGATTGTCTACGCCGAAGGGCTCGGTATCGTGCGCGCGTGCGGTATAGCCAAAGTTTGAGCGAATGTTATTGGAAAAGCTGGTCACGGCTTTAATGTTTAGTATCTCGAAGCTGTGTTCGCTGGTGCAGGTCTCGGCGCGCTCGATCACCATGGCGGTGGCCACGTCGCCGAAAATAAAATGGCTGTCGCGGTCGGTGAAGTTGAGTTGCGGCGAGGTTAGCTCTGGGTTGATCACCAGCACCGCGCGGGCCGAGCCAGAGGCGACCGAGTCGTAGGCGCGATGTAAGCCAAAGGTGGCGGCAGAGCAGGCCACTAACATGTCGAAACCGAAACCTTGAATGCCCAGCGCCGCTTGCACTTCGATGGCTATGGCTGGGTAAGAGCGCTGGGTGTAGGCGCAAGACACTATCACGGCGTCGATATCTTCAGGCTTTTTGTTGGCCGCTTTGAGTGCATCTTTCGCCGCCGCTAGGGCCATTTCAGCTTGATGGCTCAACTCGTCATCGGCGCGCGCGGGGATGCTTGGTGTCATGCGGTTAATGTCGCAGATGCCTTCTTTGGCGTAGACATAGCGGCTTTTGATACCCGAGGCTTTTTCGATGAACTCGGCGCTTGAATGAGGCTTGGCGGCAATCTCGCCGGCCTCGATAGCGGTGGCATTCTGGGCGTTGAATTGGTCTGCCCAGCCGTTGTAAGCGGTTACTAACTCCTCGTTCGAGATGCTGTTTGGGGGCGTCCAAAGGCCGCTGCCGCTAATCACAATGGTGGGGTTGCTCATATAGATGCCTGTACAAAAAGGGCTGAATAATGATGTTTGCCGTCACTGGCAAGAAATCGCAGGGGCTGCCGCCTGCAACATCGACAAGACTGAAAATTGTCGCTGATGCAGCCGGTGCCGTCCAGCCGCGGGCTGGAAACATCCGGCCTTAATGGTCGTAAATACTTGGTATTCTGGTCAATTTTACCGCTGCAAGGGTGACTGCTAAGTCAAGGTGTGCGCGCGATCAGCCAGACATCTACCCGCTTTACGCCGGCATCTTGCAGTAATTTCGCTAAATAAGACGCGGTTGCGCCGGTGGTCATGACGTCGTCGACCAGCGCCACGTGCTCGGCTGTCACCTTTTCCCTCAGCGTAAAGCGACCGGCCAAATTGCCTAGCCGCTGCTTGCGATTCAGGCCCTGCTGACTGTGCTCGCCGCCCTTGGCGCGCAACAGCTGATGATTGCTCGGAATGTTTAAGTGCCGGCTTAGCAGCTTGCTCATTTGCTCGGTTTGATTGAAGCCGCGCACCAGTCGGCGCCGCCATGGCAGGGGCACGGGCAGCAAAAGATCGGGCCAGTCAGTCTGTTGGTATTCCTGCAATAGCTGGTTCCTTAGGCTATCGATCAGGGTATTCAGTGGCCGACTATCGCCCTGGTGTTTCCAGCGGTTAATGAGTGTTGCCAGCGGCGCCTGGTAGCGAAAGGGTGCCACGGTTTTGTCGAAACTTGGCGGTTGATCTAGGCAGGCGGCGCAATAGCCGGGAGTGGCCAGTGGCAGTGCGCATTGGTAACAAGCGCAATCATTCACCGGTAGGTCGTCTAAGCAGGCAGAACAGAATAGCGCCGCGCCATCGTCGAAGGGGCAATCGCAGAGCAGGCAGCGGCCGGGCAAATAATGGCTTAGCTGAGTCAGCCAGCGCAGGGGTTGGAAGCGTCCTTTCATATTAGTTAACCAAAATCCATTTTTAGGTTGACAGCTAAATGAGCTGAGCGAGAAAATGCGCCCTTTGTCCAAACCCTCGCTTGAGGGTCGCCATCGCCGACTTACCATAGAGAATAGATCATGAGTGCTCAGGCCAATATCACCATCCGTCACGATTGGACCCGCGAAGAAGTGTTGGGTTTATTTAACCTACCCTTCGCCGACCTGATGTACCAAGCGCAAACCGTGCACCGCAGTTGTTTCGATCCGAACCAAGTGCAGGTCAGCACACTTTGTTCTATCAAGACCGGCGCCTGTCCAGAAGACTGTGCCTACTGCCCCCAGTCGGCGCGCTACGACACCGGCCTCGAGCGCGAAAAGCTGATGAAGGTGGAGAAAGTCATCGAAGAGGCGAAAGCGGCGAAGGCCAGTGGCGCCACGCGATTCTGCATGGGAGCGGCCTGGCGCTCGCCTAAGGGCAAAGATATGCCCTACGTGACCGATATGGTGAAAGGGGTAAAAAAATTAGGCCTGGAAACCTGTATGACCTTAGGCATGCTCGATGAACACCAAGCCAAGGGCTTGGCCGAGGCGGGGCTGGATTACTACAACCACAATTTAGATACCTCGCCCGAATTTTACGGCGACATTATTACCACACGCACCTACCAAGACCGCTTGGAAACCTTGGCCAATGTGCGCAAGGCCGGCATGAAGGTCTGCTGCGGTGGCATTGTCGGTATGGGCGAAGAGGAGTCAGATCGCGCCGGCTTGCTGATACAGTTGGCCAATATGGCCGAACACCCAGAGTCGGTGCCGGTGAATATGCTGGTGAAAGTGCAAGGCACGCCGCTGGCCGAGCAGGCCGATCTCGATCCCTTCGACTTTATTCGCACCATCGCAGTGGCGCGTATTTTAATGCCTAAGTCCCACGTGCGCCTATCCGCTGGCCGAGAAGAAATGAACGAGCAGATGCAAGCCATGGCTTACTTGGCCGGTGCTAACTCGATTTTCTACGGCGAAAAATTACTCACCACGCCCAATCCAGAGGCGAGCAAAGATCGCTTGCTGTTTAAGCGCTTGGGTATTCATCAAGAGTCTTACGAAATTCACCAAGATGAGGCCGAGCAGGAAGCGGCGGTATTTAAAGCCTTGGAAGACAACCACAACGATCAGTTTTTCTACGACGCCGCCAAGTAAATTTATTCGCCATGAAGCAATGGTTGGATGAGCAGCTGAGCCAGCGCCGCGCGCAACATTTGTACCGTAGCCGGCGCGAATTGCAAAGCGCGCAGGCGCCGGAAGTGACCATCGATGGGCAAAATTTTTTGGCCTTTTGTTCCAATGATTATTTGGGCTTAGCCAATCACCCGCAGGTGGTTGAGGCGTTTGTAGCGGCCGCTAAACACTATGGCGTCGGCAGCGGCGCGTCGCATCTGGTCTGTGGTCACTCCCGTGAACATCATGCGCTTGAGCAAGAGCTGGCCGCTTTTACCGGGCGCGATCGGACCTTGTTGTTTTCCACAGGTTTTATGGCCAATCTAGGCGTAATTAATGCACTGGTGGGTGCCGGCGACAGTATTTTTGAAGATAAATTAAATCACGCTTCGCTACTCGACGGCGGTCTGTCTTCGGGGGCAAAATTTCAACGCTTTCTGCACAACGATGTGGCTCAATTAGAGCGCAAACTAGCCGCGGCTGAGGCGCAGAAAAAGTTGGTGGTGGTGGATGGCGTGTTCAGCATGGACGGCGATCTCGCGCCGGTGCATGAATTGGCGCGCATCTGTGATCAACATCGAGCCTGGTTGATGGTGGACGATGCCCATGGCTTTGGCGTTTTAGGCAAAAACGGCGGCGGTGTCGCCGAACATTTTAATTTAAACCAAGATCAATTGCCCGTGCTCATGGGCACGCTGGGAAAATCCTTCGGCACTTTCGGGGCTTTTATCGCTGGCAGCGATGCCTTAATCGAAACCTTAATTCAATTAGCCCGCACTTATATTTACACCACGGCACTGCCGCCGGCGGTTGCCGCGGCCTCGCGCGTGAGCTTGCAGCTTTTGCAAACGGAACATTGGCGGCGGGAAAAATTGCGCGCATTAATTCAGCGCTTTCGCGCAGGCGTCGAGCAGTTGGGCTTGCCGCTCATGGCATCATCCACGCCCATTCAACCGATAATGGTTGGCGATGCGGAAACAGCCTTGGCTTGGTCGTCGCAACTGGCGGCTCAAGGCATCTTAGTTACGGCCATTCGTCCACCCACTGTGGCCGCGGGCAGCGCCCGTTTGCGCGTAACGTTAAGTGCGGCGCATACCGAGGCGCAGGTCGATCGCTTGCTCGATGCCTTGTCGCAGCTTGTTCGTAAAACTGATTGTGCTGAATGACGCCGTGAGCCAACTCTTCGTTAAAAAAATTGCTGCCACTCAGTCTGCGCGCGGTACCTTGTTGCTGCTGCACGGCTGGGGTTTTGATCATCGCTGCTGGCTGCCACTGGTGCCCTATTTACACCGTGAATACAATGTGTGGCTGCTGGACTTGCCGGGCTTCGGTGCCTCGGCGCGCTTGAATGTCGACTCTGCCGAGGCTTGGCTGGCGCAAACCTTATTGCTGCTGGACTGGCAAGTGGAGGCCGCAGCGAATAATGGCCCTGTGTACTTGCTCGGCTGGTCGCTCGGTGGGCAGTTAGCCATGCGGTTACTGCAGCGCCACCCTAGCGTTAAAGCGGCAATGTGCGTCGCAACAAATCTGCAATTTTGCGCCAATGCGGCTTGGCCTTCGGCCATGCCGGCGGAACATTTTTCTGAATTCTTACAAAGTTTTTTGTCGGCACCGGATAAAACCTTGAACACTTTTTCACGCTTGGTCGCGGCCGGTGATGCCGAGGCGCTGACATTGCGAAAATTGTTGCCGGGCGCTTTGTCGCGCTTTGACTCGCAGCTAAGGTTGAATTGGTATTTCGCGCTGCAGTCGCTCCAGCTGCTCGATCATACCCAAGCGGAATTCGACCGCCCGGTTTTGCTGCTGCTATCTGACCAAGATGCCCTAGTGCCCATCGCAATGGCGCAGGCGCTGGCCGATAAATCGACCCTAAGGTGTGCGCGTTTAACGCAGGCGAGTCACGGCCATTTATTGATTCAACCGGCATGGGTTGCTAAAGCGCTAAAGAGCTTTCTCCATGACTGTTAAGGTTCAGCGCAGTAAGTTGGCGGTGGCGGAGTCCTTTAGCCGTGCGGCACCAAGCTATGATTCAGCGGCGCAATTGCAGCGAGATATTGGCACTGAACTTTTTAATTTGCTGCCGTCCAATGTGGCGCCGCAAACGGTGGTGGATATCGGTTCGGGCACTGGCTTTTTTTCCGAAAAATTACAGCTAGCTTATCCGCAAGCGTTGGTGTGTGGGTTGGATTTGGCGCAAGGCATGTTGCACTACGCGCGCGCTCGGCACGAAAAGTCGCTCACTTGGGTGGGCGCCGACATGGAGTGCTTACCCTTCGCCGATGCTAGCATCAATCTATTTTTTTCAAGCTTGGCGCTGCAGTGGAGTGAAGACTTACCGGCCTTTTTTGCCGAGATACATCGCACCTTATACCCCGGCGGCCTGATCGCCCTAGCAACTTTGGGGCCTAATACCTTGTTTGAATTACGCGATAGCTGGCAGCGCGTGGATGGCTTCACCCACGTCAATCAATTTATTCACGGCGACAAGGTCCGCGCCGCGGCGGCGCAAGCGGGCCTGCGGGAACGGTGTTGGATCAGTGCTGAAAAAATCATGCGCTATGATGCTTTGCGCGAGCTCACCCACGAGCTAAAAGCGATTGGTGCGCACAACGTTAATCGCGCCCGTGCGCCCGGCTTAACGGGGCGAGAAAAATTAAAAAAATTGCGCGCCAGCTATGAATTGTATCGTCAGCCAGATGGCCTGCCTGCCACCTATGAAATTTATTGGCTGCTGTTACATAAGCCCGGTTAGATCGCGCCCTTGTAACAACTCGATGGGTTGTCGCTCCAAGGCTAAACGCTAGCTCTAGCGCTTATCGAGGAAGCTTCAATGAAAACCGTACTTTTTGTTTGTATTCATAACAGCGCGCGCAGCCAGATGGCCGAGGCCTACGCCAAGTATTTTGGCGCTCATTACTTGCGCGCCTTTAGCGCCGGTATCGAGCCGGGAAAATTAAATCCTTTGGTCGTCAGCGTTATGGCTGAGGAGGGAGTAGATATTAGTCAGCAGCCATGCCGCAGCGTCGCGGATCATTTGCTCGCCTTTGGTGAACCAGATGTCGCGATAACAGTGTGCGATGAGGCCAGTGCCGAGCGCTGCCCACAATTTTCTGCCGGTGTGCAGCGCTTGCATTGGTCATTTGCCGATCCTTCCGCACTTGCCGGTATCGCTGTTGATCGCCTTGCCGCTACGCGCACTATTCGCGATCAAATTAAACATCGGGTGCGCCAGTGGTGCCAGCTGTGTGAATAGCCATCGAACAAAAATAGGATAGCAATTTATGTCGAAAACTTTTTTTGTCACCGGAACCGATACCGACGCCGGCAAAACCTTAATCGCCTGTGGTTTGCTCGCCGCGGCCAAGCGCGCCGGCTTGTCGACCGCGGCGGTTAAGCCCGTTGCCGCTGGCTGTGAAGAGACCTCGCAGGGCTTACGCAACGAAGATGCGCTCGCCCTGTTGGCGCAATGCACCAAGCCCTTAGCCTATGAGCAGGTGAATCCTGTCGCACTAGTGCCGGCCATTGCGCCGCATATTGCCGCGGCGCAAGCGGGCCGAGAGTTGCGGGTTAATCGTCTGCTTGGCCTCTGTCGCGGTGTTATCTACGAACGCGCCGATCTTACTCTTATCGAGGGCGCCGGCGGTTGGCGCGTGCCGCTTAATGGCGTTGAAACCCTTGCCGATTTGGCGCGGGAATTAAATCAGCCGGTGATATTGGTGGTAGGCATGAAGTTGGGTTGTATCAATCATGCCCTATTAACCTTTGAGGCCATCGTGCGCGATGGTTTAGCGGTGGCGGGCTGGGTGGCCAATACGGTTCAAGCTGACATGGCGGTGTTTGAGGAAAACCTGGCCAGCTTGCAACAGCGCTTACCCGCGCCTCTGTTGGCTGTTGTGCCACACTTATCGAGGCCTGATCCCGAGCAGGTGGCTGGGTTGTTTGATCTAGCATCGCTGGGGTTGTAGCGGTCTTTGCTAGTTCATCTGGTTATTAAATACTCACTTTCAGCGCCAAAATAGTATTAAAGGTGGCAGGATACTGCCGCTTATTGTCTGTTTATTGATCAATGGTTTGGTAGAATTGTGCGTAAGTGTGTCTTAGTGCGTGTTTGATGGTTAATGCTTAATAGTTAATAGATAGCAGTTAAGTCGTTAGTAGATGAAAGTTCGTTGCGCACACCCATTTTCAAGGCAGTACTGGAAAGCGAGGTAACCCATGCAAGTGAATAGCAGTTCATCGACCTCCTTGTTAAATCAGGGGCTACAGGGTTTACAGAAGAGCCAGCAGGAGATTCAGCGCTCGGCCAATGATATCGCGCGCTTAAACATCGAGCCGACAAGTCAGGCCAATCCCGCTGACCCAACCCAGGCGGGACAAGCGCAGCCGAGTGATCAGAAAGTGGAATCATCCCAAGATGTGGTTGAGCCGTTGATTAATTTACGTCGGCAAGAGCAGTTATTCAACGCGTCTGCGCAAATCGTGAAAACCGCCGATGAAACCCTAGGCAGCTTGTTGGATGTGAAGGCCTGAGGGTCGTCGCCATGAATATACCACCCAGCTTTGCCAATATGATTTCACCCTTTAACCCCTTCGGGCGCCAGCCCGTGGGTGAAGAGGGGCAAGATAGCAAAGAGTCTAGCTTTAAGGCCGTTGAGGAGAGTGCTGAAACGGCGCGCTCGGAAAATCGCACCGGTGAAGACGATACCCATCGCGACCAAGTGTTGGGCAAGCAAGAGCGCCAGAGTTCGGGCGCGCGCGCGACCAGTGGCGATATGGCGGAAGAGCAGAGCCATTACGAGCAAAACAAAGAGCAGTCTGAGCAGCGCCAAATAGAGCAGCTAGCCGCGCGGGATAGAGAGGTGCGCGCCCATGAGCGCGCCCACGCGGCGGTGGGTGGTCAGCATACCGGTGCGCCGCAATTGAACTTTGTGCGCGGCCCAGATGGTGTGGCTTATGCTGTTTCAGGCGAGGTTTCGGTGAACTTGGCGTCTGTGTCTGGCGACCCGCGGGCAACCTTGCGCAAAGCCGAACAGATTCAAGCGGCGGCACTGGCACCGGCAGATCCATCTTCTCAAGATCGTTTAATTGCCGCTAAAGCGGCGCGCATGGCCGAGCAGGCGCGAGCTGATATTCGCTCCCAAGAATTGGATAGTCAGCGCTTAGAAGAGCAGGCGAGAGCTGAGAGTCAGGAGCAGCGCGCCGCGGAAGCCGAACAGCGCGAGGCGGCAAAGGCCGAGCGGGAAGAGCGTCAGGCAGTCTTGGCCCAGCGTGAAAATGAGCGTCAGCGCAATGTCGACCTCAATCAAAAGCTTATTAAGATTGGCGTGCAACCAGCAACGCGCAGCCCGGGCGAGTTGCTCGATCAAACCGTTTAATTCCCCTATTTAGATTTTCCTTCCCCTTGACTGTTGGTTGCGCCCCAAGTATCGTTCAAACGTTTGTTTTAAACATAGTTTGTGGTTTGGCCTGCTCCCCGTTTGGAGCTAGGCTTGAGTGAGCAAGCTAACTATCACTTGGAGAATGACGATGGCAGAGTTTCAGGCCCCATTGCGCGATATGCGTTTTGTCCTCAATGAAGTATTTAACGTGAGCGAGCTGTGGGCATCCATGCCGCGCTTGGCGGAAACCGTAGATGCTGAGACAGCCGACGCCATTCTCGAAGAGGCGGGGAAGATTGCCAGCGCCAGCTTAGCGCCGTTAAACCGCGAGGCCGATGAGCAAGGCTGTGAGTGGGTCGATGGTCAGGTGACCACACCGCACGGTTTTAAAGAAATGTACCAGCTGCTGTCGGACGGCGGTTGGTTTGGCTTGGGCGGCAACCCCGAATTTGGCGGCATGGGTATGCCCAAAATGTTAGTCGCACAATTCGAGGAAATGATTCAGGGCGCGTGCATGTCCTTCGGTCTGTCGCCGATGCTGAATGCCGGTGCCTGTGTATCTATTGATTACCATGCCAGCCAAGCGCTGAAAGAAAAGTACCTGCCAAATATGTATGCCGGTACTTGGGCTGGCGCCATGGATTTAACCGAGCCCCATGCCGGTACCGATTTAGGCATCATTCGCACTAAGGCCGAGCCCAATGATGACGGCTCATACAATGTCACTGGCACCAAGATCTTTATCACTTGGGGCGAGCACGATATGGCCGAAAATATCATTCACTTGGTGTTGGCTAAATTACCCGATGCGCCCGCGGGGCCAAAGGGCATTTCGCTATTTTTGGTGCCAAAAATATTGGTCAATGACGACGGTTCATTGGCCGAGGCAAATCACGTTAGCTGTGGTTCCATCGAAAAGAAAATGGGTATTAAAGCCTCGGCGACTTGTGTGATGAATTTCGACGGCGCCAAAGGCTGGTTGGTGGGCGAATTAAACCAAGGCCTCGCTTGCATGTTTACCATGATGAATTACGAGCGGGTTGGCGTGGGCATCCAAGGTTTGGGCGCCAGTGAAGCGTCCTACCAAAATGCCGTGGCCTACGCCAAAGACCGATTGCAAAGCCGTTCACCTTCCGGTGCGCAGCAACCGGAAAAAGCCGCCGACCCGATTATTGTGCACCCAGATGTGCGTCGCATGCTGATGATTCAGCGCGCGCTGAACGAAGCCGGTCGCGCCTTTTCCACCTATGCCGCCATGTGGTTAGACATCAGTAAGTACAGCGACGACGAAGCGCAAAAAACCAAGGCCGGCAATATGGTCGCGCTGCTGACGCCGGTGGTGAAAGCCTTTATTACTGACAAGAGTTTGGAGTCTGCCATTCACGGCCAGCAGGTGTTTGGTGGCCACGGTTTTATTCGCGAGTGGGGTCAAGAGCAATTAGTGCGCGACATCCGCATTACCCAAATTTACGAAGGTACTAATGGCATTCAGGCCATGGACTTGATGGGTCGCAAAACAGTGATGAATGGCGGCGAGTTTGTGCGCGAATATATTGCCGAAATTGAAGCCTTTATTGTCCAGCATAAAGACGGTGCCGTGGGTGAATTCGCCATGGCCTTGAGCGATCAAGTGGCCAATTTACAGCAGGTCACCGACGCGGTTATTGCCCGTGCCAAGGGCGGCGACAAAGTGGCTGTGGGTGCGGCGGCGGTGGATTATTTGCATTTATTTGGCTTTGTCAGTTACGCCTATATGTGGGCGCGCATGGTGGCGGTTGCCGGTGCGAAAACAAGCGGTGCCGATGCGGATTTTTACAGCGCCAAAATCACCACCGCGCGCTTCTTTTTCCAGCGTTTACTGCCCCAAACTCGCGCCTTAACTGAGCAAGTTTTGGCGGGTGGCGACAGCATGATGGCCTTGAAAGCCGATCAGTTTTAATTCCAACTGTGAATTTGACGGGGGCGAAAGCCCCCTTTTTTTGCCTTGATATTGGCGCGGTCGGCGTTTACAAAAGCAAGTTCAAGCAGAGCGCGGGTATTGTGGCTAGTAATTGCTGCGTTATTCTGGCAATTTAGACTGAGTTTAATTTCTACACAGGTTTAATAGGCCATGACATCCCGTCTTTCCCCTGACGATCAGGCTAAAGTTGATTCGGTTATTCACTCTGGCTACAACGATACCGAGCGAGCGCCTTTTCGGCCCTGGCTATTGTTGGGCATTATTTTGCTGACTTTAACGGTGCTCAGTGTGATCAGTTTTTACCTCGCCTGGCAGCAAGGTGCGGTTTAGGGAACCTCTGAATAGCTACAGGTCACGCAGAGCGGTACCAGAGTTATTCAGAGGTTCCTTAGCTTTTAGCGCGGTGTTTTTTGCTGTATTGCCTTACCCAAGGCACAAACTCGGCGGCAGGCATGGGTTTGGCAATAAAATAGCCCTGCACAATATCGCAACCCAAACTCGCCACTAAATCCCAATCTTCCTGGGTTTCAACACCTTCGGCAACGCAGTGAATAGCGAGCCGCTTGGCGAGGGAAATACTCGATTCTAAAATCGCTTGGCTGGCTTTGTTGTCGGAGGCGTGGTGCACAAAGGAGCGGTCAATTTTGAGTTCGGTAAAGGGTATCAGGCGCAGCTGTTCGAGGGACGAAAAGCCCGTGCCAAAGTCATCGATAGATAGGCCGAAGCCCTTCAATCTCAGGCGAGTTAGAATGTCGAGGGTGGCGCTAGTGTCTTTTGGTAGCGCGCTTTCTGTGACTTCGATGGTGAGGTGATCTGGTCTGAGGCCGGAGTTGCGCAAGGTGCTGTGTAGCACTTCAGGTATGTCTAAATGGCAAAGCCCAGACGCGGAAAAGTTCACCGACAGGGAAATGTCAAAACCCATTTTATTCCATTCGCTAATCTGCTTGATGCTCTGTTTCAGTACGCTATCGGTAAGTTGCTGAATCATGCCGTATTTCTCGGCAATGCCAATGAAAATATTGGGCGGTATGAAGCCTTTTTCTGGGTGCTGCCAGCGCGCTAGGGCCTCTATGCCGACCAGTTGAAAGGTGGCGACATCAATTTGCGGTTGGTACCAAACTTCTATCAGTTCGCTGATGATGGCCGCTTGCAGCTCGTCGGCAAACACCATAGTTGCGGGGCCTTGAGGCGATGGTTTTACCTCGCGCCTAAAGTCGAGTAGGTATTGTAAGAGCAAATCTTTTTTTACCGGTTTCGAAATGCTGCCCAGTACCCTGAGCTGGTATTGTTTGCCGAGATTTTGCACTGACTCCAGCAGCCGAGGGTCTTCGCCGCTGACTAGAATAACGCCTAGGTTTACGCCGAGTGCGCCTAGGTGCCTGAGCAGTTGAATGCCATCCATTTCCGGCATGTTCAGGTCGCTAACCACGATGTCGATGTGGTTGTTGCGGTTGGCGATCAGCTTGAGCGCATCTTGGGCGTTGTCGGCTTGGAATACCTGCTTAAGGCCAAATTGCTTCAGCACGAGCGAAAGCGTGCTGAGCATAAAGCTATCGTCATCGACAATAAGGCAGGTGAGTTGTTTCAGCTCTTCGACGGTCATAAAACCTGCTAATACCTAGGGCGCGGGGGTCAAAGGAGTATGGACGGTAAATCCTTGGAGTGCCAAATTGCCGAGCAAACAATGGCAATATTCGTGTTACTCTTGGCCGGCTGATGGGGCTTGCGGGTGTGCAGACGGTGAGCTGGCAGTGCTCATATTCATGGTGCGAAATCTGGTGAGGGTGGCTTACAAATGACTCAAGCGAACGGCAAATTGCCCTTGGATATGGCGGTTTTAGAGGCCTTATTCGGCGATGATTTGGAGCTCAGGCTGGGAATCTTGGATGAGTTTTGTGCCGTGACCATCACCTACCTGCAAGAGTTTCAGGCGGCGCAAGACCCCGTCGCCATTGGCGCTGTGGCGCACAAATTGAAATCTTCGGCGCGCACAATTGGCGCTCATCCCCTCGCGGATATCTGCGCTGGCTTGGAGTCCGCCGGCCGCAATGGTCAGCAAGCTATCATCGATCAGCTGCTACCCAGGTTGGAGCCCGAAATACGCCGGGTGGCAGATTTTGTTGCGGCTCTGGAGCGTGCCTAAACACGAGCGCATCTAAACTTGTGTGCCTAGGACTCGGTTTCAGTTTGCGCTAAGGTGTGAAGATAGCGCCACTCTTGCTGTGTTACCGGTTGTATCGACAGTCGACCTTGTTTGATTAAAACCATATCGCTCAATCTCGGGTCGGCTTTTAGCTGGCTTAAGAGTAACGGCTTTTTAAGTGTTCCTGTGTAGCGAATGTCAACGCAAAACCAGCGTGGCACGTCAGTTGTCGCCTTGGCGTCAAAATACTTGCTGTCTTTATCGAATTGCGCCGGGTCGGCATAGGCCGCGCGCGTGACTTCTGCCGTGCCAACAATGCCCACGGTTTTGCATTGGCTGTGATAGATAAACACACCGTCGCCGACGGCGAGTTGATCGCGCAAGAAATTTCGCGCCTGAAAATTGCGAATCCCGTCCCAGCGCAGGCCTTTTGTCTTAGCCGCTTTTATATCGTCCAGGCTGATGTCGTCGGGTTCGGTTTTGAAAAGCCAATAGTTCAATTTAGGTTTGCCTGTTTTTGTTGAACACCGGTTGCTCTGTTAACACTAGTCGCTGTTATTAACCGTGGCTAGATTTTAGTAATTGCACCAATTAATTTTCGTGTAGCCGCTGTAAGGTACAGCAAAGCCTTGGTTTAATAGTTGTTGCGCTAAATTTTCGCCGTCTATATAAACATCTGACAACAGGCGAAAATATTTATCCCGTTGCAGGTTTTTGAGCTCGATGCGGCTGGCGTTGCGTAGCGCAGCAACGGTAAATTGCTTGGCTTGCCGCGCCTTGGTTTTTTCCTCTTCGCAGCGGCCGCGCATTTCTGGTGTGTCGATGCCGGCAATGCGAACACTAATGCGCTGGCCGACAATCGAGGGCCACTCGTCAATGTTTACCGTGAAGGTGTCGCCATCGTAAATACTGACAATTTCGCTGACGCTGGCATTGCCATATTGCCGAGTTTTGGCGTTCGCACCTAGGCTAACGCATAGAAATAGAACAAATAAAACGAACAAAAAGACGCGCATGTCACTCTCTTGGTTGAATGCGTCCCTGCGGAAGTTGAAGTATATTTAAGCGGCTAGCGATGGTGAGTGCCATCGCTATCAAGGTGGGTTGTGTGGGTGGGCTTTAAGCGCCTGTTGCGCCTTTAAGTTTATTCACCTGCGCGATTGTAGCCTCAAGTGCCTGCGCTGATTGTGATCTAATCCCCACGTGTGCAACTTTGCGCCCAGGTCTTGGTGCTTTGCCGTAAAAATGGGGGTGGGTATCGGCAATTGTCATCACTTCGGCTTGGCTGGGTAGGTCGCCAATCAGGTTGACCATGGCGGCGTGGCCAAGCGCGGCGGTGTTGCCCAGTGGCTGGTTGGCAACGGCGCGCACGTGGTTTTCGAACTGGCTGCACTCGGCGCCTTCGATGGTCCAGTGGCCGGAGTTGTGTACCCTCGGTGCGAATTCGTTGGCCAGCAGCTGCTCTCCGCGCTGGAAATATTCCACTGCGATAACGCCCACGTAATCTAGGTGTTCTAGCAGCTTGTGCGTGTAACGCTGCGCGATAGGTGTAATGGCATCGCCGGGTTTAGCCCTTGCGACGCGCAAGATGCCGTCGGCATGTTGATTTTCTGACACAGGGTAATAGCGAATCTCCCCCGCTGTATTGCGCACAGCGATCATAGAAATCTCTCGATCGAAGGCGATAAACCCTTCGAGGATAGCCGGTACCTCGCCAATGCTGGCCCAGGCGTTAGCCATTTCGGCCTGGGTTTTAATCACTGCCTGGCCCTTGCCGTCGTAGCCTTGAGTGCGCGTCTTTAATACCGCGGGTAGGCCGATGCTGTTAACCGCGTCCTGCAGTTCGATGAGCGAGTTTACGGCCGCATAGGGTGGTGTTTGGATGCCGAGCTGGGTAAACAAGGTTTTTTCGTTGAGCCGATCTTGCGCCACATGAAGCACATCGGCGGCGGGGTAAACCGGGCGTTTCGTGGCTAGGTAGCGGGCGCTGGCTTGCGGCACGTTTTCAAATTCGTAGGTGATCACATCCGCCACGGCTGCTAGCTTATCCAGCGCGGCTGTGTCGTCATAGGCACCTTGAATCAAGTCGGCGGCTTCGGTGGCGCAGGCGTCGCTAGAGGGATCGAGCACCACGAAGGAATAGCCCAGAGGCACGCCTGCAAGTGCGATCATGCGCGCCAGTTGTCCGCCACCTAAAACGCCAATCTTCATCAGTTGTGCTCCCGAGGGTCCGCTTTTGCTAATACTGTGTCGGTTTGCGCCTGGCGGAAGGCAACCACGGCTTTCCGGTATTCGGGGTACTTGTTGCCGAGCATGGCAGCGGCCAGGAGCGCGGCATTGGTGGCACCAGCTCGGCCAATGGCCAAGGTACCGACCGGAATGCCAGCGGGCATTTGCACAATAGAGAGCAGAGAGTCCATGCCATTGAGCGCTTTTGATTGCACCGGAACGCCGAGCACCGGTAGTGGTGTTTTGGCGGCCACCATGCCGGGCAAATGTGCAGCGCCGCCGGCGCCGGCGATAATGGCTTCTAGGCCGCGCGCTTCGGCGGCTTCGGCATAGGCAAATAGCTTGTCTGGGGTGCGGTGGGCAGACACTACTTCGACTTCATGGGGAATGCCCAATTTGGTCAAGGTGTCAGCGGCGTGGCTCATGGTGTCCCAATCGGAGGTGGAACCCATAATAATACCAATGAGCGGCTTCATACTTACTCCCCAGTTCTGTTCACGTAGAGTGGTCGAGAAAAAGGGACGCATTGTACCTATGAGTTTTGCGAAAGGCACGACATTTACGGCGGTATTGCCGTTTTTTTGATCAGCAATTTACCCCGCCCTTACCTGTTAACTTGCCGCTAGGCTTCCGGCTTAGGCAACTTGCGCCAAGGCCTCGTCGGCGCGCTCGTCGGCTTGGTTAAGCTGACTGGCGTCGAGCAGGTGCAGATTGCCCGCTTGGTCTTCCGCCAGCAGGGTGTAGCTCTCTATCCAGTCGCCGCAGTTAGCGTAGCTGTGCTTGGCTTGGTGAAAGAGTTCCGGGTGGTGAATGTGGCCGCAGACAATGCCGTCGAAGCCTCGGTCTTGGGCGTGTTGTAGTGCCAGTTGGCGATAGGTTTGCAGCAGTTGTTGGCTTTTGTGAAAGCGCTGTTTGACGAATCCCGCGAGCGATCGATAAGGCTTGCCGCGCCAAAAGCTCAGGCGCGCGTAGTGGCGATTGATGTAAAGCAGCAGGTCGTAGGCTCGATCGCCGAGCCAGTAGAGCCAAGGTGCGCAGTACAAGGCGTTATCGAAACAATCGCCGTGTATTAACAGTAGCCGCTGGTTGCGCTTGGTGCGGTGCTCGGTCTCTCGGCATATTTCTATGCCGGGTGGGAAAACTCCACAGTGCTGGCGCAAAGGTGCGTCGTGATTGCCTGGCACGTAGACGATGCGAACCCCTTGTTGGGCGAGGTTTTTAAAGTGATTAAGCACAGCGGTGTGGGTGCTGTGCCAGTGGTGGTTTTTCTTGAGCTCCCAAAGGTCGACAATGTCGCCGAGCAAGTAAATCGTGTCGGCTTTGACCTTGCTAAGGGTCTCGAGTAATAACCTTGCGTTACAGTGTCGAGAGCCCAAGTGAATGTCGGATAAAAATAACGTGCGAAACTGCTTAGTCATCTTTAATTTTCCACAGTGGATGAGCTGTATGGTGTGCGACAAAAATGACCGTTGTGTCGCACTTTTGTGGCAAAAAGATGAAATTTTTAGCGCCCTTGTGGCGCAGGCAATCGTTTGTTGGTTTGTTTTATCGGCTATCTATGGCACATTTGGCGATGCATAAATAAAAATAATCACTGTCAGGCGAGCTTATGGAATATCTCTTACCGCTAGCGCAATTCACGGCCCGGGTTGCCGAGCACCCCAACAGAATCTATTTGAACCAGCCGATCGAGCGCCAGTGGACGCAGTGGACTTGGGCGGATGTGGATAGCCAGGCGCGCAGAATTGCCGCAGGACTGATCAGTCAGTTTCAGCCCGGCGATAAAGTAGCCATTCTTGCGAAAAATTCTGCCGAGTGGTTTGTTGCCGACCTCGCCATCATGATGGCCGGTATGGTGAGCGTGCCTATTTATTCTACGGCGGGCGAAGACACCATTGCCTATGTGTTAGAGCACAGCGCTGCTCGCGCGGTTTTTTTAGGTAAGCTAGACGATTGTATGCCAGCCAATAACGCTATACCTGCGTCGGTTTTGCGCATTGCTTTTCCCTATCCAACGGCCGATGCCACTGCGCACTGGCAAACTTGGTTGGACACCTATGAGCCGCTCGGCCAGTTGCCGACCCAGCAGCCCGATGACATTTTTACCTTGGTTTACACCTCTGGCTCGACCGGCCGCCCCAAAGGTGTGGTGTTAACCTGCCGCAATGTGGCCTCGTCGAGCTATACCTCGGCAGCGCAAGTGACGTGGCAGGTGACCGATCGCTGCATGTCTTATCTACCGCTGGCGCATATCACCGAGCGCTGTGTGCTCGAATTGATGTCACTCTACTCCGGCGTGGAAATTTTTTTCGTCGAGTCTTTGGCAACCTTTGTCGACGATGTAAAGCATGCGCGGCCGACGTTTTTCATCTCTGTGCCCCGTCTGTGGACCAAGTTTCAGGTCGGCATTTTAGCCAAGATGCCAGATCAAAAATTACAGCGCTTATTGCGCATTCCTTTGCTCGGTAAGTTGGTGGCGAGAAAAGTTCGCGCCGGTTTAGGCTTAGATAAGTGTCGGGTATTTGGTTCTGGCTCCGCGCCTATTGCGCCGGATATGTTGCACTGGTACGCGCGCTTAGGCATGCCCATTGCCGAGGGCTGGGGCATGACCGAAACGGCGGGTATGTCTTGCTCTAATTTGCCCTATAGCGAAAAACGCATCGGCACCATTGGCGTGCCGGTGGCTTGTGTGGAGATGCGTTTGGGCGAAAACGACGAGGTGCAAATTCGCGGCGAGGCGGTGTTTACCCAGTACTACAACAACCCAGAGGCAACGGCGGAGTCCTTCGTTGACGGCTGGTTTAAAACCGGCGATCGCGGCACGCAAACGGCTGATGGCGCCTACAAAATTGTCGGCCGTTTGAAGGAGCAATTTAAAACCGCAAAGGGAAAATATGTGGCGCCAGCGCCCATTGAAAACTTAATTGCACGCAATCACTGGGTCGAGCAATCTTGCGTGATGGGGGTTGGCCGTCCGGCACCGGTTGCCTTGGTGGTGTTGACCGACGCGGGGCGTGCCGCGCCTAGAGAGGAACTGGCACATTCGCTCGAACAATCTTTAGCTGAATTTAATGCCGAGCTGGAATCCCATGAAAAATTGGCCGGCTTTATAGTGATGCAAGAGCCTTGGACTATCGAGAATGGTTTGTTGACGCCAACCTTAAAAATTAAACGCGGCGTTATCGAGGAGCGCTTTGTTTATCTGCTCGATAAAATGGCCGATCGGGCGGTGCAGTTTGAAGATTCGCTGTTATAAACCTTGCCTGCTTACTGCTGCGCGCGTCGTTTCCAGCGCCGACTTGAGCGTTTCGGGCTGAATGGGTTTGGTTAAATAGCCGTCCATGCCGGCGGCTCTGGTTTTATCGCGATAGTCGGTAAGTGCGTGTGCGGTGAGTGCGATAATTGGAATGCCAATCCAGTTGGCATTGCTTTTAATTTGCCGGGTGGCGCTCAAGCCATCCAGTACCGGCATTTCACAATCCATCAGAATAATATCCGGTAGTGCCTCCGCTTGCGCCAAGGCATCTAGCAGTAGCTGCCCGTTGGCAAAAACTGCGGGTTCAATGCCTAGCCGTTTGAGCAGACCTTCGATAACCCGTTGATTCACTAAATTGTCTTCCGCCACCCAAACGCAGAGTGCGTTTAGAGGTTTTTCCAGTGCAATTATGGGAGCAGTCGCGTGGGTGCTAGGCGCAATTGTCGGTGCTGGCGTGAGCGGCAGTTGGATGTGGAAGGTAGAGCCGGCTCCGAGGCTGCTGGTCACCAAAATGTTGCCACCCATGGCTTCGACAATACGCTTGGATATGGCGAGCCCGAGGCCTGTGCCCTGAGTTTTTTCCTGTTGATGGTCGCGAATTTCCTGTTCGAAGGGTTGAAACAGCCGCGCCTTGAGATCGTCGCTAATACCGCAGCCTTGGTCTATCACGTCGACCATCAGCGTGTTGTCGCTAGCGGATTGGCGCAGCGCAATTTTGCCGCGCTGAGAGAATTTTATGGCGTTGCTAAGCAGGTTGGCGATGACCTGCTGTAGCCGGCTCGCATCTAGCAACAGCGGCGGTAGCTCGGTTTCAATTTCAACGATTAAGTCCAGATTTTTTTGTTGGGCTGCGTACTGAAACAGTGACGTCATTTGTCGTAGCAAGCGTTTTAAATCGACCGGCGAGGACACTATCTCAAATTTTCCCGCTTCAATTTTTGAGTAATCCAACACATCGTTGATCACCGATAAAAGTAGCTGTCCAGAGCTTTGTAGTGTTGCAACAATGTCTTGCTGCTCTGCGTTTAGCGGCGAGTCGATCAGCAGCTCAGCCATGCCGAGTACACCGTTGAGCGGGGTGCGAATTTCGTGGCTGATGGTAGCGAGAAAGCGGCTTTTGGCATCGTTCGCGGCCTGCGCCTTAATGGCGAGATAGCGGGCTTTTAAACGCTCTTTATTGCTCAGGGTTTGAGAGAACTGATCGGCCAATTCGGCGACAAAATTAATATCGTCGAGGCTCCACTGTCGGTGCTCGCCCACGGCTTCGCAGCAGACCACACCGATGATCTGGTCGCCGTTGCGAATCGCAGCATCGAGCATGGCATCTATACCTAATACATCCAGATACCCCTGGGCGAACTCCGACGTTCTTGGGTCGGTTGCCGCGTCGCTGGCATCGATAGCGCGGCCGGTGATTAGGGCGTCGAAGTAGGCGGGGTATTGTTCGCGTTTGAGCGATGGACCGGTGCAATATTGGTTGCTGGATTTGAGGTGTAAGGTCACTAGGTCAAGCCGGGTTTGGCTGTCGTCGAACAGCCAGACACTGGTGCGCTCAACGCCTAGCCACTGGGTACAGTGTTGGCAAATAGCCTCGGCCACGGCTTTTTCGTCGCCCGCGGAAACGGCACCCGAGCTGGCCACGGCCACCACTCGACGCTGCGCGTCATTGAGCCGGTGCTGACGCCCCAAGCCGGGTAGCTGATCGCTAATAAAGCCGTAAATCTCGCCATTGCCGAGTGTGCAGCCGGTCTCCCACACCCATCGAACCTGGCCGAATTTGTCGATAATGCGGTATTCAATTTGAAAGTTGGTGTGGTCGGCGAGGGCTTGTTTGATGCGCTGGTTGACCAAGATCAGATCGTCTGGGTGGATGATGCTAATAAAACTACAGGTGCCGTCGAGAAAGTCTGTGGCCTGATAGCCGGTAACGGCTTCGATCTGACCATTGCTTTCCAATAAGGTAAAATCGGCGTCGGCCCTGCAGCGGTAGATATAACCGGGCAAGAAATCCTTTAAGTTGGCGATTAGATTTGCTGGGCTTTTGCTCATACGTGCTGGTATCAGGGGTGAAAATCCCAGTATAGCCTCACTTTTCAGGCCGTATTTGCTGTCAATTTAGTGCCTCTGGGGCTGCGCGTGGTAAGATGCGCGCCACATTATTGCTGGATTGACGCTATGCATTGCCCTTTTTGCAGCGCCGATGACACCAAAGTCATCGACTCTCGTTTGGTCGCCGAAGGCGATCAGGTGCGCCGTCGTCGTGAATGCCTATCCTGTCGCGAGCGCTTCACCACCTATGAAGTGGCCGAACTGCTCATGCCGCGCATTATCAAACAAGATGGCACGCGCGAGCCTTTCGACGAAATAAAGTTGAGGGCGGGCTTGTTGCGCGCGCTGGAGAAGCGCCCGGTGTCGATGGAAGATATCGAATCCGCACTCAATCAAATCAAACACGCGCTGCAGGCCACGGGCGAGCGGGAAGTACCATCGCGTTTACTCGGTGAAAAAGTCATGGAAAAGCTGCGCAGCCTCGATGAAGTGGCCTATGTGCGCTTCGCCTCGGTGTATCGCCAGTTCCAAGACATTAGCGAATTTCGCGATGAAATCGAGCGCCTAGAGCGTAGCCCGCGCGCCGGAGAATAGTGTGAGCAGTGCCGATCACGCACGCTTTATGGCGCGCGCTATACAACTCGCTGACTATGGTCGCTACACCACCCAGCCCAACCCACGGGTTGGCTGCGTGCTGGTGGCTGCGCGCGAGGCTGGCCCAGAAATCGTGGCCGAGGGCTGGCACGAGCAGGCCGGCAGCGGCCACGCCGAAGTGAATGCCCTAGCGGCGCTGGCGCAGCAGGGTTTAAGCAGCGCAGGTTTAACCGCTTACGTCACCCTTGAACCTTGTAATCATCAAGGCCGCACTGGCCCCTGCAGCCAAGCGCTGATTGATGCCGGCATTGCGCGTCTGGTCTATGGTATGCAAGACCCTAATCCAAAGGTTGCCGGTAGCGGGCTGAAGCGCTTGGCGGCGGCCGGTGTTGAGGTTGTCGGCCCAGTCATGGAGGCTCAGGCTAGGGCGCTGAATCCTGGCTTTATCAAGCGCATGGAATCTGGCTTGCCTTGGGTGAGAGTAAAGCTCGCCATGAGCCTCGATGGCCGCACGGCTATGGCCAGCGGCGAATCGCAATGGATAACCGGCACCGAGGCGCGCGCCGATGTGCAGCGTTTGCGCGCCGCCAGCTGTGCCATCATTACTGGCATCGACACGGTCTTACACGACGATGCGGCACTGACCGTGCGCGCCAAAGATTTAGGCTTGCCGGCCGATTTGGCCGCCAAAGCGGCGGCGCGGCAGCCCTTGCGGGTGGTGCTCGATAGGCGCAATCGCATGCCGCAGTCGAGTCGCCTACTAAGCGCTGGCGGCGCGGTGTTGCTGGTGCAAAACAATCCGCAAACCTATGCCGGCAGTGCCGTGCCGGTGCAGAGCTGGGCCTTGCCCATGCAGCAGAGCGACGGTTTGGATTTGACGTTACTGCTGGAAGAATTGGTGCGGCGCGAGTGCAACGAGGTCTTGGTGGAGGCGGGCAGCCGCCTAGCGGGCAGTTTTATGGCGGCAGGCTTAGTGGATGAGCTTATCGTGTATATGGCGCCGACCATTATGGGCTCCTCAGCGCGCCCGCTGTTGCAATTGCCGCTCGATCAAATGGCCGAGCAGCGACGGTTAGAAATAGTCGATATTCGCGCCGTGGGGTCAGATTGGCGAATCACCGCCAGACCTGCCGCGGTCGCACACGTGAGTTAACGGGTAGCACAATGTTTACAGGAATTATTGAAGCCGTCGGTGAAATAGCCACCGCACAAGCCAAAGGCGGTGACTTGCGCCTGCGGGTAAAAACCCGGGGGCTAAATCTCGGCGATGTACACTTGGGTGATTCTATTGCCACCAATGGCGTATGTCTCACTGTGGTGGCGTTACCCGGCGACGGCTATTGGGCCGACGTCAGCGTTGAGACGCTCGACAATACCACCCTCGCCAGCTGGGCTAGTGGCATGCCGGTAAATCTCGAAAAGGCCCTGACGCCTACAACGCGTTTAGGCGGGCACTTGGTGAGCGGTCATGTCGATGGTGTTGGCGAAGTGCTGAGCCGGCACGGCGATGGTCGCTCCGAGCGCTTTCGCATTCGCGCGCCCAAGCATTTGGCCAAGTACATATCCCATAAAGGCTCCATCACAGTCGATGGCACCAGCCTCACGGTTAACGCCGTCGATGGCGCCGAGTTTGAATTGAATATCGTGCCCCACACCCTTGAGAAGACGGTGATGGGCACCTATAAAGCAGGCACCCAAGTAAATTTGGAAGTAGATCTGCTAGCGCGTTACCTCGAGCGACTACTCTTAGGAGATAAAGCGGCCGAACCTGCAAAGAAGTCCGGCAGCCTCTCCATGGCATTTTTGACTGAAAACGGTTTTAACCGTGGTCAATGAAACAGGAAGCATTATGGAACTCAATACCGTAGAAGAACTCATCGACGATATTCGTCAAGGTAAAATGGTTATCTTGATGGATGATGAGGACCGGGAAAACGAAGGCGATCTGGTCATCGCCGCCGATCAGATTCGCCCGGAAGACATTAATTTCATGGCCAAGCATGCGCGCGGGTTAATTTGTTTAACACTGACGGAAAAGCGCTGCCGCCAGTTAGATTTGCCCTTGATGGTGGGCGCCGGCCACAATCGTGCTCAACACTCGACTAATTTCACCTTGTCGATTGAAGCCGCTACCGGTGTTAGCACCGGTATTTCGGCAGCAGATCGCGCCCGCACAGTGCGCGCCGCCGTCCAGCGCGACGCCAAGCCCGAAGACATTGTTCAGCCTGGCCATATCTTTCCATTGATGGCGCAGCCGGGTGGCGTATTAAGTCGCGCCGGTCATACGGAAGCCGGTTGCGATTTGGCCCGCTTAGCAGGTTTTGAGCCGGCGGCGGTAATTGTCGAAATCATGAATGAAGACGGCACCATGGCCAGACGCCCCGACCTGGAAATATTTGCCAAACAACACGATTTAAAAATTGGCACCATTGCCGATTTAATTCACTACCGCTCGGTGAAAGAAAAGACCGTTGAGTGTTTAAGCACGCGCAGCGTAAAAACCGCCTTCGGCGAATTTGATTTGCGCACTTACCGCGATATCGCGCGCCAAGAATTGCACTTTGCTTTGTCGAAGGGCGACGTCAAGGGCGAGGAGCCAACGCTAGTGCGCGTGCACGTACAAGACAACGCGCGCGATTTGTTAACTATTCAGCGCCCCTCGGACAGCGAGTATACACCCTGGACATTTCACGCCGCCTTGCGCGCCGTGGAAAAAGAAGGCCGCGGTGTAGTGGTGTTGATTTGTCACACCGAAACGCCGCAAGACATTGCCGATAATATCGATTGGATGTTGTCTGGCCGTCAGCGGCAATTAAGTCAAGACGCGGTCTATAAACAAGTGGGCACCGGCGCGCAAATTTTGCGCGACTTGGGCGTGCGAAAAATGAACTTAATGTCGGCGCCGTTAAAGTTCTCGGCAATTTCTGGTTTTGATTTAGAAGTTGTCGACCGGCTTTCTTGCCCCGACTGAACCGTAAAAATTAATTTTTGAAAAGTGTGAATAGGAAAGACCATGAGCAATATTAAAGTTATCGAAGGCGACTTCGCCCAGTGCCAAGGCAAGTACGCACTCATCGTAAGCCGTTGGAATAGTTTTGTGGTTGAGAGTTTAAAAGACGGTGCGCTCGATACGCTGCGTCGTCACGGTATTAAAGACGAAGACATTACTATCTACTACGCGCCGGGCGCATTTGAATTTCCACTGGTGGCGCAGAAGTTAGCAAACACGAAAAAATTTGATGCCATCATCGCTTTGGGCGCGGTTATTCGCGGCGGCACACCCCACTTTGAATACGTGGCCGGCGAGTGCACTAAGGGCTTGGCGCAGGCGTCTATGGCCAGTGGCGTACCGGTGACTTTCGGTGTGCTGACGGTTGATTCCATCGAGCAGGCTATTGAGCGCTCAGGTACGAAAGCAGGTAATAAAGGTGTCGAAGCCACCTTAACAGCGTTGGAAATGGTCTCTTTGTTGGCCAAGGTATAAGTTATGACAGTTTCCGCATCGGCGCGTCGCCAGGCGCGCCACTATGCCATGCAAGGTTTGTATCAATGGCAAATGGCGAGCAGTTCGCTCAACGCTATCGAAGCCGAGTTTCGCACCGATAACGACATGGCGAAAGTTGACGTGCCTTATTTTCAAGAGTTATTGCATCAAGTGCCGGCCAAGTTAGACGCCATTGAGGCCGCGTTTGAGCCCTATTTGCAGGGGCGCAATTTGCAAGAGTTAGATCCCATTACCCAGGCGCTGTTGCGCTTATCGACTTACGAGTTGAAGTACCGTTTGGATGTGCCCTATAAAGTGGTGATTAACGAAGGTGTCGCCTTAGCGAAAAAGTTTGGCGCCACTGACGCACACAAATTTATCAACGGCGTATTAGATCAAGCGGCTACCCACCTTCGTGCAATCGAAGTTAAAGCGGAGCGCGGTCAAGCGCGCTAACGACTATAAAAGGATTTAGCGAAAATTTTGAGGATTTGTTATGGCGTTGAGTGAATTTGAACTCATCAAGCGGTACTTTTATCAGTCGGCCCGTGCCTTCGGTGTCAACATGGGCGTTGGCGATGATTGTGCGCTGTTGAGCGCGCCAGAGAATAAGCTGCTCGCCGTGTCTATGGACACCTTGGTGGGCGGCATTCACTTTCCGCGCAACGCCGACCCCGAGTTAATTGCCGAGCGCGCGCTGCGGGTAAATCTCAGTGATTTAGCAGCGATGGCGGCGGAGCCACTTTGGTTCACTTTGGGTCTAACACTACCCTCGGTGGATGAACGTTGGCTCGAAGGTTTTGCCAAGGGGCTGTTCACCGTTGCCGATGAATTTAATATTGCGCTTGTGGGCGGCGATACGACGCGTGGGCCACTGGCTATTACCATCCAAGTGCACGGTGCGGTAGAGGCTGAACATGCGTTGATGCGATCCAATGCGCGCGTTGGCGACGTGGTTTATGTTACCGGTAATCTCGGCGATGCGGCGGCGGCGTTAGCGGTTATTCGTCAGGAGTTGACCGTTGGTAAATCCGCCTTCAGTTATTTCATGTCGCATTATTATCGGCCGTTACCGCGCATTAAAGATGCCAAACTGCTGCGCGATATTTCCACCTGTGGTATCGACGTGTCGGATGGTTTGTTAGCCGACCTTGGTCACATCTGTGAAGAAAGTGGCGTGGGCGCAAAAATTGATATTGAGCGAGTACCAGTTTCCACGGCGTTGAATAAAGTGGCCACGGCCGAGCAAATTGCCGACTGGGCTCTGGCCGGTGGCGACGACTACCAGCTTTGCTTTACCGTGCCGCAAGCGCGACTGGCGAAGATCGAGCAGTTAATTAGCAGCGGTAAATTACACGCCACGGCCATTGGTGAAATTGTTAAGGGCAGCGAAGTGGTGTGCTACATCGAGGGTGAGGTGTTCGAGCCCAAGCGTCGAGGTTACAGTCATTTTGACGGCGCCAATTAGCCTACCGTCTTTTAGCGCGTTAATTGCCAACCCGCGTCTTTTTTTAGCCCTGGGTTTTGGCAGTGGTTTGGCGCCTAAAGCACCGGGAACGGCCGGTACCCTCATGGCTGTGCCGTTGTATTTACTGCTCCAACAGCTGCCTCTAGCGGGTTATGTCGCTACGCTTTTGTTAGCGGCCTTGGTTGGTATCTATCTGTGCGATTACGCCGGCAAATATTTAGGTGTAAGCGATCACGGCGCCATTGTCTGGGATGAGTTCGTTGGCTATTGGCTAGCCATGTTGTTTGCACCTAAAGGATTTATTTGGGTGTTATACGGGTTTGTTTTGTTTCGCCTGTTCGATATTTGGAAGCCTTGGCCCATTGGCTGGGCAGATAAAAAAGTGAAGGGCGGTTTCGGCGTCATGTTGGATGATGTGTTAGCCGGTTTGATGGCGTTGCTGGTGATTCAGCTAACCGTAATCAGTGTGTCGTGAAGCCTTGGCGCATGATCAGATTGTTTCTGCTCTGTATCAGTTTGTCTCTACCTAGTGCGCTGATGGCGAGTGGCAAGGTGGATATTCAGGTCAGCGCTTTATTTAAAGGCAGTGCGTTGCTCGATATCAATGGTAAGCGGCAGTTGCTGAAAGTTGGCGCCACAAGCCCCGAGGGCGTTCAGGTGATCGCCGCTAATAGCAAGAGTGTCGTTATTTCCTACCGAGGCCAGCAACAGGAATTAACGCTGAACCGCAAGATAGGCGCGTTATTTGCGGCACCGGAAAAAGCCTTAGTAAGAATTAATACCGGTAAGGGTGGCCACTATTGGGCCAAGGGACAAATCAATGGCCGGCCTGTGGATATGCTGGTGGATACAGGTGCAACCTCGGTTGCCATGAGTGAACGCCATGCCCAGTCATTAGGTCTGCAGTATCGCCAAGGTTTGGTGGGTATGGCGACAACGGCGGGCGGAAAAATAAAGTCTTGGCAGGTGAATTTGGATTCAGTCAGCGTTGGTAACGTGTTGGTTAATCAAGTTTCTGCTGTGGTGCTGGCGGGTGATTTTCCAGAGATGGTGTTATTGGGTAATAGTTTTCTCGATAAGGTCGATATCGACCGCGAGCAGGGCGTACTAGTCATTCGGTCGCGCTTTTAAGTTTTTTAAATTTTAAAAGCTGAGCGCATTGACGCAGTAGGTCACCGTAATTTAGAGGTTTTTAAGTGACAATTCGATACGTAGAGTCTTCCCGCTTGCCCACCCCGTGGGGCACGTTTGAAATGCATGGTTTTGAAGACAGTGCAAATAACAAAGAGCATGTGGTACTCACCATGGGCGACGTGCGCGGTGAAGAGCCGGTGTTGGCGCGTATTCACTCCGAGTGCTTAACCGGTGATGCGTTGTTTAGTTTGCGCTGTGATTGCGGTGCACAACTGCAGGCCGCAATGCATAAAATTGCCATCGCCGGCCGGGGCGTGATTTTCTATTTGCGTCAGGAAGGCCGCGGCATCGGTTTGCTCAATAAAATTCGAGCTTACAAATTGCAAGATTGCGGCGCCGATACGGTGGAGGCCAATGAGGCCTTAGGTTTTGGCGCAGATATGCGCGATTACTCCATCCTCAAACCGATGATCGAACAACTGCAAATTCAAAAAATTCGCTTGATGACCAATAACCCGCGCAAAGTGAAAGCGATGAAAGATATTGGCCTGCCGGTGGTGGAGCGCATAGCCCATCAAACCGGACGCAACCCGCACAACGCAAAATACTTACAAACTAAAAAGGGTAAGTTGGGTCACATATTGTCTGACGAGGCGGATGAAGAAAGTTAACAGGAAAGTGAGTTTACAGTTTACAGCTTACAGGACAAGCAAGAGCGACCAACAAAAGCAAACGGCCGTCACCTGAGTTGGGCCTTTGCCTGTCCTGTAACCTGTTAACGCATTTTCCTGTCAACTGCGCTTACTCAAAATCAGAGAGCCGCGCCGGCTCGCCGAATTCGTCCACACAGCGGCTGGGGATCGCCAGCGAGGCCTTGCTGTAAGTAAGCGCTTCTTTAATGCTCACCAAATAATCACACCGGTCTTTGTTACTCAATTTAAATTTAAGGGTATCGAGGCTATTAAACCCGTTCACATGATTGAGGTCGCCCACTGGGTTGCCGGTGAGCTTTAACGTGGTGAGTTTGTCCATGCCGAGAATAGACCAAATACTGGTGACTTGGTTGCTCTCGATATCTAACTTTTCTACGTCGTGCAATTGGCTCAAGGGTTCGAGGCTGGTAATTTTATTACCCGATAAATCGATGTTGGTTAATTTTTTAAAATGCTCAAGGCCGTTGAGGCGAAAAATACCGCGCCCGGCGCAGTCAAGTTGTTCGATGTCGGTGGGCTGGGTAATGACTTTGCCGCCGGTGTGGGCCAGCGCGTACTCAACACTTTCTCTAACGCAACGATACAGCGCCTGATCGGTGAGCCCGAGTTGATCTAAGTGTTGGATCGATGCCTCGAGCTCGGCTGAGTTTAGTCGGTTAGCGTCGCGTGCAGCTTTGATTTCTGCGTAGCGCAGTGTGGCTTCCGACTCGGCAACTTGTTGCGACGGCGCCGGACCACTGGCGCATTTGCCAAGGGCGAACACCGCGGCGGCGGTGGCAATAAAAACATAGGCTGAGCTTTTCTGCATGCGCTGTCCTTGGTTGCAGAGTCAGTGGGAAATTTAGGCGTTGACCGCGGGTCTCAGTGCGAGGGATGCCATGCGGGTCTGAATGCGGGCGACGATGCTTTCCGGGTCGAGGCCCGCTGCCGCGAGCATTTGCGATTGTTTGGCGTGATCGATATAGCTATCTGGTAAGCCCAGCTGCAATACCGGCACACTAATGCCTTGGCTATTCAAAAACTCGCTGACCGCCGAGCCAGCGCCGCCGGCGACAGCATTTTCCTCTAGCGTCACGATGAGTTCATGCTGTTTAACCAAGTCGAGAATCAGCGCCTCGTCCAAGGGTTTAACCCAGCGCATATCGCACAGGGTGGCATTTAACTGGGCACTGGCTTTTTCCCCGTTCGCCAGCAGCGTGCCGAAGCACAGGATGGCAATGTGTTTGCCTTCCCTGACCCGACGGCCGACGCCAACCGGTAGTGGCTGCAGCTCGGTGGTGATGGTCGCGCCTATGCCAGTGCCGCGCGGGTAGCGCACTGCGGCTGGGCCCTTAAATTGATAGGCACTGCACAGCAGTTGATGGCACTCGGCCTCGTCTGACGGCGCGGCGATTATCATATTGGGAATGCAGCGCAAAAAACTTAAGTCGAAACTGCCGGCATGGGTGGGGCCGTCTTCGCCGACTAGGCCCGCTCTGTCTATGCCGAAGGTGACATCGAGGTTTTGAATGGCGACATCGTGTACCAGTTGGTCGTAGGCGCGCTGCAAAAAGGTCGAGTAAATCGCCACCACCGGTTTTTGCCCTTCGCAGGCAAGACCGGCTGCTAGCGTGACGGCGTGTTGCTCGGCGATGGCGACATCGTGGAAGCGCTCGGGAAATTGTCGAGCAAAATCCACCATGCCGGAGCCTTCGCACATGGCGGGTGTGATCGCCACCAAGCGCTCATCCACCGCGGCTTGTTGGCACAACCAGTCGCCGAATATTGTTTGATATTTTTGCTTGCTGCTGGCGACATCTTGTACCGGTTGTTTGGGCTCAATTTTGTTGAGCGCATGGTAGCCAACCGGATCGGCCTCTGCAGGCGCAAAGCCTTTGCCCTTCTGGGTAATGATATGCAGTAGCTTAGGGCCTTTGATATCGCGCAAATTAGTGAGGTAGCGCACCAGGCCTGCGGTATCGTGGCCATCGATGGGGCCAACGTAGTTGAAGCCCAGTTCTTCGAATAGCGTGCCGGGCGACACCATGCCCTTCATATGCTCTTCGGTCTTGCGCGCTAGCTCCCAGGCAGCGGGAATTTTCGACAGCACTTTGCGGCTGCCTTCGCGCAGGGCGTTGTAGGATTTACTGGCCCAGATGCGCGAGAAGTAGGTGGCTAAACCGCCGACGTTCTTGGAAATAGACATATTGTTGTCATTTAGAATAACCAACATGTCGGTTTCGGTGTGCGCGGCGTGATTCAGTGCCTCGAAGGCCATACCGGCGGTCATGGCGCCGTCGCCAATGATAGCCACGGTTTTATTGTCGAGGCCGGCCATTTCATGGCCTAAGGCCATGCCTAAGGCAGCGGAAATTGACGTGCTTGAATGGCCCACGCCAAAGGTGTCGTACTCGCTTTCACTGCGCTTGGGGAAGCCTGCCAGGCCGTCTTTTTGGCGCATGCTCAACATGGCTTCGCGCCGGCCAGTGAGAATTTTGTGCGGGTAGGTTTGGTGGCCCACATCCCAAATGATTTTGTCGGCGGGGGTGTTGTACACGTAGTGCAGTGCCACGGTAAGTTCGACCACACCTAAGCCGGCGCCGAAGTGGCCGCCCGTTTGCCCGACGCAGTAGAGCAGGTAGTGGCGCAGTTGTTGCGCTACATCTTGCAGTTGATCGACATCCAGCAAGCGCAAATCTTCAGGCAGCGCAATGCTGTCTAGGAGCGGTGTTTCTGGGCGCTGGCGGGGAATTTCGTTAAACATAACTGAATGTCGGCACTGGCTAGCTTGAGGCTTGAACCGGCCATTTTAGGGCGCCAGTGGTTAAATGACTAGCGCCAATTGGGGAAATTGGGGGCGCGGGCAATCCGGTCGCCCCATCAGGCTTTGCGCTCGACGATATAGTCCGCTAATTGCCGGAGTGTATCGGCAGCGGGGCCAAGTTGGGCGAGCGCTTGATGGGCGTCGCTATGCAACGCCTGCGCCTTGGCTTTTGCCCCGTCTAACCCTAGTAGCGACACATAGGTTGGCTTATTGTGGCTGCTATCAGCTCCTTGTTGTTTGCCTAAGGTTTCGGTGTCTGAGGTGACGTCGAGTATGTCGTCTTGCACCTGAAAGGCGAGGCCAATCGCCTCGGCGTAGTGTTCCAGCGCCAAGCATTGTTCGGCATTGGCGCCGGCGGCCAGCGCGCCCATGGTCACCGCGGCCGAGATAAGTGCGCCGGTTTTGTGCCGATGCATGCGCTCCAACTGCTGCAGGTCGAGTTGTTGATTGACCGCGGCTAGATCGATGGCCTGGCCCAGCACCATGCCCTGGGCGCCAGATGCACGGGCTAGGTGAGTGATTAATTGAACTTTCAGCTCGGCCGCCAAGGGTGCAAGCGCTAACAGCTCAAAGGCAAAGGCTTGCAGGGCATCGCCGGCTAAAATCGCGCTGGCTTCGTCAAAGGCGATATGGGTAGTGGGTTTACCGCGCCGTAAATCGTCGTCGTCCATGGCGGGTAAGTCGTCGTGCACTAAACTGTAGGCGTGAATAGATTCGAGCGCGGCGGCTATCCATTCGAGGCCCTCTTGCATGCCCGGCCTAATGGCTTGGGCGCTGGCGTAAACCAGCAGCGGGCGCACGCGCTTGCCGCCGTTAGTTAGGCTGTAATGCATGGCCGCCTTCAGCTGCGCGCCAGAGCCGGCCAGCTGGTCTAAGGCTTGTGCTAGGCGAGCGTCGACATCGCGTTTAACCCGCTGGCTGAAGGCATTGAGCGTTACTTCCATGATCAGTCTTCTTGCTCGCTGCCATCGAGATTTTCGTAGCGCACGTCACCATTTTGCGCCAATAGCACTTGTACTCTTTGCTCGGCGGCCTGCAGCCGCGCTTGGCATTCGCGCGTGAGTTGTACGCCTTCCTCAAAGGCCTTCAAGGAGTCTTCGAGGCTGAGGTCGCCCTTTTCCATTTTGGCAACTAACGCTTCGAGTGCGGCCAGGGACTGTTCGAAGTCTTGTGGTTTTTTGCGGCTGGCCATGGCTAAGCGTCCTGTATCTGGGCAGAAATGTGCGGTATTCGTTGAAGCCGCCACCCTATACGAGGGCTTCGGATCGGTCAATCGCGAAGGTGCGCTGTATCTAAAAGCGAAAATTCTTTGTACTGATTTCCAAGCTAATCCCAGTTTCCTAACTAAACTAATACGGTAGTCGCAGGGTTCAGTTTGAGTGGCTTTGGACGATAAGTAAGAAGAAAACCGGCAATGGCTGCGGATATCGATAAGCAAGTAAGGAGTTTTCTGTGGATTTAGCCACGCTCATTGGCCTTTTGGGGACCATTGGTTTGATTTTGACCGCCATGTTGATGGCGGGTAATTTAGGTATGTTTGCCGATGCGCCCTCCTTTGTCATTGTGGTGGGTGGGTCGATTTTTGCGGTAATGATCAAATTTGGTTTATCTCATTACCTCTCTGCCGTGAAAATCATGGCGAAAAGCTTCCTGTTTAAAAGTACCGATCCGGTGGATTTGATCGCCGAAATCGTCGAACTTGCCGATGCCGCCAGAAAGGGCGGCTTACTCTCTCTAGAAGGCAAAGAGGTGAGTAACTCGTTTTTGCAGAAGGGTATTCAGCTGTTGGTTGACGGTCACGACCCCGAGGTAGTGAAGGCGCTCTTGTCTAAAGACAAAGCCCTGGCCATCGAGCGACATGAGTATGGCGCCAAGATTTTTGCGGCTATGGCAGAAACGGCGCCGGCCATGGGCATGATCGGCACCTTGGTGGGGTTGGTGGCCATGTTGTCGAACATGGATGACCCAAAATCCATTGGCCCAGCCATGGCGGTAGCGCTGCTGACGACGCTCTATGGCGCGATTATGGCAAACGGTATTTTTGGCCCCATGGCCGACAAACTGAAATTGCGCGCCGGTGAAGAGGCCATGATCAAGAGCTTGGTGCTGGATGCGCTCTTGGCGATTCAGGGCGGTCAAAACCCACGGGTTATCGATTCCATGTTGCGCACCTACCTTCCCGAAGGTAAGCGCGAAGCGGCAGATGCGGGTTAAGGAGTAAACCTGTGGCTGACGAGGAAGAGCACGACTGTAAATGTCCACCGCCGGGCTTGCCCGCGTATATGGGCACCTTCGCAGATTTAATGGCACTGTTGATGTGTTTCTTTGTGCTGTTGTTATCTTTTTCTGAAATGGATGCCATGAAGTTTAAGCGTTTAGCTGGCTCCATGGCGCAGGCCTTTGGCGTGCAAAATAAACTCAATGTGGATGACGTGCCCAAGGGCACCAGCATCATCGCGCAGGAGTTTAGCCCCGGCACGCCAAACCCAACACCAATTAACGAGATATGGCAAAAAACCCAAGACATTACCGAGATGAGTTTGGAGGTTCAGTGCAACGAAGAATACGACGTCGAGCAGGGCGAGCAAGCCACGGAAGCGGGTATTAAAGCGCGCATAAGAGAAAAGCTCGAAGAGTTGATTCAGCAAACTGAAAACGATGCCGTCGAGCTGGCTCAGGCGCTGCAGTCACAAATTATTGCCGGTGAAATTGAAATTGAAACCCAGGGCCGGAAAATTATTATTCGCATTCGAGAAAAGGGTTCGTTCCGCTCGGGCTCAGCTGATTTAGTGGGTGAATACGCCGATGTCATGGAAGAAATTCGCGCCGTGCTAAGGTCTAAGCCCGGCAAGATTGAAGTGCAAGGGCATACCGATAACGTGCCTATCGCCACGGCGCGCTTTCGCTCCAACTGGGAGCTTTCTTCGAGCCGGGCGGTATCTGTGGCGTCGGAGCTGATGCGCGGCAATGAAATCAATCCGCGTCGGTTTCAGGTCTCGGGTTTTGCCGATACTAAACCTTTGGTGGCGAACGACAGCGGCGAAAACCGGGCGCGCAATCGCCGGGTGGAAATTGTGATTCAGCAGGGTGTGGATTCGGATATCGACAAGGCCGATCTGGAAGTCTTGAAAGAAGAGGGGCAAGATATTTTGCGCGATTTAAATTTGGACCCAGAGTATCTCTTTGATCTCGACCCGAGCGAGGTGTTCTGATGCCCGAGCGCCGACGTTTTTTTCGCATTAATGACAAGGTGGGGGTGGCTTACCGCGTGCTGACCGAAGAGGAGGCGAGAACGCGGCAAGAGCACGATCCACAACCGGTGGATACGCTGAGTTTACTGTCTCGCTATGAGAATGCTATCGATCAGCTATTGCCGCAGTTGTCGTCGCCGGTGATGACGGAATTATTTACCACCCTAAATAACAAAATTAACTGTGTTATTGCGCAGTTAGAGCTCGATAGTCGATTGGTTAGGGATGTTGCGCATCGCGTGCGCGAGGTCAACATCAGTGCCTGTGGCATGGCTTTTATCACTGAAGAATTAATTGCCGCCGGCAAGGTGTTGAGTCTCGATTTGATTTTACGGCCGGAGGGCAATCATATCGTCACCTACGGCAAGGTGCTCGACTGTGAACCGGTTGACGGTGGCTATTATTTGCGGACAAACTTTATTGCACTTAGCCCCCACGATCAGGAGGTTCTAATTCAGCACATTGTTAAGCGCCAAGGCTCGCAGTTGCGTGACCATCGGCTGATGGTTGAGCTCGAGGAACAATCAGAGCTGCAAGCGGCGCTGGCGCTTGGTATACCAAAGCCGGCAACTAAATAGTGTGCTTAGGCTGTCGCTTTGTGCCGGGCGACAGGCTTGAGCGGTTACGCGTTAACCCTCGCTCCGCTGAGGCGAGCAGCCGGCGAAGCCGGAAAAAGTGCTTGACGATCTGTATGAATTTTATACACTCGAACTAAATGCCTAACCAGAAGAGGAGGGCTTCGCCTTCATTGTTACCAGGCGCTCATGTGACGACCTTGTGCTGCTTTTCTTAGTAGCCGGTAACTTTCTCGCTTTTAAATACCACTTTATCGTCTTTTTTGTTCGATCTTTCCTGTTTTTGTCATATCTCTTTCGCGCTAGCGCCGTAGCTTTTTACCTAGCTAGCCATAGCGCCGATGAATTTCGTCCGTTGTTCATGGAGAGACCCAATGCCTGAAGCACGTATTCTTCGACTTAATCTGTCCGGCCAGCCCATTGAATGGATCGGTTGGCAGGAGGCGGTGTGTCTGTACGCGAGAGATTTGGTGACCTGGAGTTTGGGCGGCGTGGTTAAGCGCGTGGTGGGTGGCGAATCCCGGCTCACTGGCTTAACCAGTCGCATTCAGTTGCCGTCAATTCTGGCCTGCGGTGGCGGTCGATTAGCGCCCGTGCGCAATCGGCCACCGCTGACCAATCGAGCGCTGTTTCGGCGCGATGACTATCGCTGCTTGTATTGCGGAAAGTCTTTCAGCTTTATCAATTTGTCGCGCGATCATGTGCAGCCCACCAGCCGCGGCGGTTTGGATCGCTGGGAAAATGTTGTGGCAGCGTGCAAGCGCTGCAACCAACACAAAAGTAATTTTCTCTTGGATGAGATTCAGATGAGCCTCATTGCTTTGCCTTATCGGCCTAACAATGCCGAGTATCTCGCCTTGGTAAATAGCGACCGCATACGCGGCGACCAAATGGAATACCTGCGGCCGCAGTTTTCCAATAACTGTCGTTGGTTGTAACGGCGCCGGATAGGGTATCCTTAGGGCATCTTTTGTCACAAAAATTCGGTAGGTTCTAAGGTGGACGTGTATCTCGTTGGCGGCGCCGTGCGCGATGAATTGTTGGGCTTCCCCTTTCACGAGCGCGATTGGGTGGTGGTTGGCGCAACGCCAGAGCAAATGCTCGCCGAGGGCTTCACCCCAGTGGGTAAAGATTTTCCGGTTTTTCTACACGGCACGACGCGCGAAGAATACGCGCTGGCGCGCACAGAGCGAAAGTCTGGGCGCGGTTATACGGGCTTTACCTTTCACACCGACGTCAGTGTAAGTCTCGAGGAAGACCTGATTCGTCGCGATCTCACCATCAATGCCATCGCCAAAAATACCGAGGGTGAATTTATCGACCCCTATGGTGGCAGGCAGGATATTGAAAATAGAATGTTGCGCCACGTATCCCCCGCTTTTGCCGAAGATCCAGTGCGCATATTGCGCATCGCGCGTTTCGCTGCGCGCTACCATCAATTGGGCTTTGTGGTGGCGCCAGAAACCCAAGCGCTTATGCAATCCATGGTCGATGCCGGAGAGGTGGATCACCTAGTAGCCGAGCGGGTATGGAAGGAAATGCAGCGGGCGCTGGCCGAACCCAATCCCGAAATATTTATCGAAGTGCTGCGCGCGTGCGGCGCCTTAGCGCGCCTAATGCCCGAGTTAGATTGTCTGTGGGGGGTGCCGCAGCGGGCCGAATATCACCCGGAAATTGATACCGGTGTTCACACCTTGCTGACCTTGCAACAAGCGGTTTTGTTAACCGCAACGGATGCCGATACGCGCGTGCGGTTTGCGGCGTTGGTGCACGACTTGGGCAAGGGCGTCACGCCAGTTGACGAATTGCCTAGGCACATTGCCCATGAGCATCGAGGTATACCTCTCGTTAAAGCGGTGTGCGCGCGGTTAGGTGTGCCCAAAGAGCACCGCGATTTAGCGCTAGCGGTTACTGGGCAACATCTTAATTGTCATCGCTTATTCGAGTTGAAGCCGGCCACCGTGCTTAAAATGCTGCAAGCTTTAGATGCACTGCGTCGACCCGAGCGCCTGCCCTTGTTTGTCGCCGCTTGTAAAGCTGACGCGCGCGGGCGAACTGGCTTTGAAGCCGCGCCCTACCCGCAAGCGGAATATCTAGCCGCGGCACTAGCGGCTTGTTTGGCGGTAAAACCCGATAAGTTGATGGCGCAGGGCTTAACCGGCAAGGCCTTGGGCGACGGTATCAATCACGCGCGAATCGCAGCGATTGCCAAACTGAAAGATGAGTGGCCCGCCGCAAGTCAGTAACAAGGGGTAAGAAATATTTAACGACCTATACCGCTTAGCTGATAGGCTTGGCTTAGGCTGAGTACAAAATGGAACTACCTCAGGTGTTAAAGACTTGTCTGAAACCACAGTGATTGCCTCGTACGCGGAATTTCGTACTGGCGCTCAACAGCATGAGCTAATCCTCTCTATTCGTGGCGATTGGCATTTGGGCGAAGCGCCCGAAGGCGGGCAGCTGTGCGCCTTGTTACCGCCCGGCTGCACATCCTTAAGCCTCAATACCGCTGAGCTGGGCCGCTGGGATTCCAGCTTGGCTATCGCGTTGTTGCAGCTTGCCCGCCGCTGTAACAAGAAAAATATTTCATTTCACTATACTCAATCTGCGCCCGCCTTAGTGCAGCTGCTGAAGTTGGCACTGGATGTTCCGGAATACGAACAACCTCATAATCCGGTTGTTATTGGCTGGCGGGCGAAATTACGACACTGGCTAACGGAACATGGGCAAAGCGTTAAAGAGCATTTTATTTTCGTCGGTGATGTGTGTTTAGCGTGTGTTAAGTGGGCCTCCGGTGGTGCTAATACACGCGCTAGCGATATTCTCTATTTTATTCGCGAGTCTGGTCCAAAAGCTTTACCCATTGTTACCCTAATCAGCCTCTTGGTCGGCATGATTTTGGCGTATTTAGGTGCTATTCAATTGCGCCAACTCGGCGCCCAAGTGTACGTAGCCGACTTGGTCTCGCTCGGTATGGTGCGGGAGATGGGCGCGTTAATGACAGCCGTGATCATGGCCGGTAGAACCGGCGCTGCTTATGCCGCGCAATTAGGCACCATGCAAGTTAACGAAGAGATTGACGCGCTAAAAGTAATGGGCGTGTCGAGCTTGGAGTTTTTAGTCTTGCCACGGCTTTTAGCGTTAATTTTAACCATGCCCTTGCTCACCATCTATGCCAATACCATCGGTATGTTAGGAGGCGCGCTCATTACCACCAGTATGGATGTCAGCTATACCCAATACATATTGCAAACTCAGCAAGCGGTAGATTGGCTAGATATTTCAACCGGCTTACTGAAAAGTTTGGTGTTCGGTGTGCTAATTGCCATGGCCGGTTGTCACGCCGGTATTCGCTGCGGCAGAAACTCAACCGCCGTGGGGCTTGCGACCACCAATGCCGTGGTCAGCGCGATTGTCTATCTGGTTGTGGCGGATGCCGCGTTTAACATCATTTACGACAAGTTGGGGATCTGATGACAAGGCCCTTTATAGAAGTTCGCAACCTCAGTATTGGCTACGGTGCGCGCCCAGTTCAAAAAGACTTGAATTTCAACGTTAATAAAAATGATGTGTTTTTTGTGGTGGGTGGTAGCGGTTGTGGCAAAACCACGCTGTTAAAATCCATGATCGGTTTGCTGCCGCCTTCGCAAGGCGATGTCTGCTACGAGGGGGTTGCCTTTTATGGCTCCGATCACGAGCAGCAATTGGCTTTATTGAAAAATTGGGGTATTACCTTTCAAACCGGCGCCTTGTTTTCCAGTATGACGCTGGCGGAAAATGTGGCCTTGCCCATGCAGCTGTACACTAAGTTGACGGGCGCACAAATTAAAGAGGCCGTTGCCTATAAATTGGCGTTAGTGGGCTTGGCGGGTTTTGAAGCCTTTTATCCCTCTGAGCTGTCGGGCGGCATGCATAAGCGCGCGGGGTTGGCGCGGGCTATCGCCTTAGACCCAAAATTGCTATTTTTCGATGAGCCCTCAGCGGGGTTAGACCCTATTAGCTCTATGCGCCTAGACGAGCTGATTGTTCAGGTGTGCGGCGCTTTGGATTCCACGGTGATTATCGTGTCGCACGAATTGCCGAGTATTTTGACCATTGGCACACACTGTATTTTTCTCGATAGCGAGTCGAAAACGATGTTAGATAGCGGTGATCCAAAGGTGTTGGCGGAATCTAGCCAGTCCATCAAAGTTAGAAATTTTCTCAATCGCCAAACTAGTGCAGAGGTTGTCAGCCAATGACGGCAAATAAAAACCTTTCTTTTGCAATAGGAGCCTTTATCTTCGGCGCCCTGTTGCTAACATTTCTGGCTCTACTTTTTTTCTCCGGCGGGCGGCTGTTTGCCAAGAAGCAAAGTGTCATTATGTATTTCGAAGGCTCGGTTCAGGGCTTACAAATAGGCGCGCCTATTAAACTGAAAGGCGTGGTGCTCGGCGAGATATCTGATATTCAAATAAATTTTCAAAGTTTATCCAAACACAGCGGTGGCGATGAAGGTGCCAGTCAGGCAGCGGTAACCACCGTAGTGGCGGATTTACTGCTGAAGCGCATCAGTAGCAGCGGTCTAGCGGCGAGTGAAGAATTTCTAACGGAAGCTGTAGATAACGGCTTGCGGGCGCAGTTAAATTACCAAAGCTTTCTAACTGGGTTGCTCTATGTTGAACTGGATTTTCACCCTGAGTCCCCAATGAAGCGCTACGGTTACCAAAAGGCATTGGTGGAAATTCCCACCATGGCGACAGAGTTTGAGCAGATCTCGAAGAAGTTTCAAAATATAAATCTGGAGGATCTGGTTAGCAACTTAAACCAAATGGTCGCGCGGGTGAATGGGCTCTTGGCCTCGGGTGAGATTGAGCGCACCTTAGTTAGCGCCAATAGCACGCTGAGTGCCATCGAACATGCCGCCAATGGATTGGATGGAGAGGTGGCGGCGTTGAGGCGTGATTTATCCGCAACCTTAGCCCAAGCTGACCAGTTAATTGGTCAACTCAACAATAGCGCCCCTGAAATAGTGGGCTCGTTAAATGCCAGTTTATCGCGCTTGAATAACAGCTTGGTCAGTGTCGAAACTGCGGCTAGCCAAATGGCCTACACCTTTTCCGAGGATGGTCAAACGGTTAATAAAATGGGTGCGGCGCTCGACGATGTTCGCCGCGCGGCGCGCGCGCTGCAAACCCTGTCGGAAACTTTAGATCAAAACCCCGATGCTATTTGGCGCGGGCGCGAAAATGCCGAGGATTGATTGCCCATGAAAACTGTTTTTATACTTTTACTTGCTTGTGTCGCGCTTAGTTCTTGTAAAAGCGTTGCGCCGAAAACATTTTACTTGTTGGGCGATAGCCAGTGGCTGGCGCCGGCGCCTGAGGCTGAAGTTAACGTGTTAGTTGGCATTGGTCCAATCGAATTGGCTGGCTTTTTAAATCGCCCTCAATTGGTTTATCAGGGCCAAGATGGCGCGATTCATGTTGCAACCGGGCATGTTTGGGCCGAGCCTTTAGAAAAAGGTGTGGCGCGAACCTTGGGCATGAAATTGACGGCCCAGAACCCCGCACGCGCCTTTGTTTACTTTCCCTGGCGCCAAGACAGTAAACCCGAGAAAAGTGTGCGGGTACAAATTCATAATATTTTCCGTGCTGCGGAAACGGTGGGCTTGCAGGCAACTTGGGTTGTGGTCGTGGCCGGCGCCGATGGCGCTATGACATATCATCATTTCAACAAACAGGTTAGCGCTAAGCCGGATTCTGAAGGTTTGGTGGATGGCTTGAATCAATTACTGTCGCTGTTAGCCGAAGATGTCGATAAGGCGCTATAGGGTTTTATCTAGTTTTAATCGGTCCCTCTGTTTCGGCATGATGCCTGTAAATAAATACTGTGTTGGTTTCGCATCGCGAGCGGGTGATGCATCGCGATGCGGCTTTGGCTAAGCAGAGTTATGTTTTGGTAGGTTGCTATACATCGCGGCGCATATGGCTGGCTACTTTATCCATGTTTTTGCCCATCAGGGCAATCGCACTGGATACTTCTTTCGACACATTTTCTCGCGATTGATTGAATTTCTTGATAAACGCTTTGCCGTCTTCTTCGAGAAATTTTTGCGCGTCCATCTTGGCTAAATGAGCCTTCAGCACCGTGTAATCCAGTTCTGTTTTAGCTGCTTGTTTGCTGTGCAGCAGCGTTGACTCGACGGTGTCTTTTATCCGCCCCCAGTGTTCGCTGGCCTCCATGGCGGCTAGGTGCGCTTGTAGTATGGCTTCGTCGGTACTGGTGTTTAATGAAGCTTTTGCCGAGGTGAGTTTCGCTTCAATATGGTTGAGTTGTTGTTCCGTGTCGTGCCAGAAACTCTTGGCTTTGCTTTCTGCGCGGCTTGCCGCTTCCAGGGTTGAGGCTTTTATCGCACGCATTTTTTCGATACTAGACTCAATTTCTTTCTTGAGGTGCTCGTTCATTTCATGCTCCTGTGCTGGTTGCTGGTGTGTCACTCTAGGCTTGCAATTGTCGGCTTGGCGCAGCCGTATATTGGCCCGCCGTTTAGCGAAGGTTGATCATTACCATAGCACAGTGCCAGCGCTAAGCCTTGATGTGGGTCAAGGGCTGGCGGCATCAGAGTTATTCAGAGGTTCCTTAGCTTTGCGTTAACTCTCGCCCCTGCCAGATGAAGCTGACCGGCCAAAGTTGTTGCTCGATCGAGGCGTTTTGCCACAGTGTGGCATAGCGGGTTTGGGTGCCAGGGAGCAGGGCGTCGGGTGCAATTTCGGCTAGGGGTTTTAAGACAAAAGCATTGAAAAGAATTTCATCGCGAGGCAATTCGATGTCGCCGAATTTTCCGGTCACCGCGCCATAGGTGAGAATGTCGATATCGAGGGTGCGCGGGCTGAATTTCGGGCCGTCGCGCAGGCGGCCGTTGGCGTCTTCTATTTGCTTTAACCGACGCGAGAGATCTTCGAGTGTGAGTTCGGTTTTTGCAGCCACCACCAAGTTGTAAAAGTTTCGCCCGTCAAAGCCCACGGGCAGGCTTTCGTACACAGAGGAAATTTTTAATTCGCCAAAGCTTAACGCTAGAGCGTCTAGGCCGGCGCATAAATTTCTATGCTTGTCGGTATTGCTGCCTAAGCCTAAGAAAATGTCGGTCATTTAGGTTGTCGGCTCGCGCAAATTTCCGCGTTCGATATAAACCGCTACATTCTTAGCTCTCGGCAGCGCGCCGGGCTTGGAAAGCTTAAGTGACAGCCAGCTAACCTTAAACTCTGTCTGAATTAATTCGGCCACTTGCTCGGCCAAGGTCTCAATCAGCTGATGGGATTTGGATTCGCTGAATTCAATCACCCGGTCGCTCAAGGTTTTATAGTTTAAGGTCTTGTCGATGTCGTCAGCGGCAGCGGCCGGGCGGATATCCGTAGCCAAAACGAGATCGAAGAATAAGCGCTGCTTAATGCTGCGCTCCCAGTCGTACACGCCTATTACCGTTTCAACCCAAAGGCCTTCGATGAAGATGCGATCACTCATGGTGCTTGGCCGCGTTTTGGTTAGGGATTGGCTTGAGGCTATCCATTGGCCAGCGCGGCGTCACGTTGATAGCGAGGTCTGCGGTTTCGCCGGCCAATAAACGCTGAGCGCCGGCGTAGGCAATCATGGCGCCGTTGTCGGTGCAAAACTCTTTGCGCGCATAGAAGACGGAGGCGTTGATTTTGGCCAGCTGCGCTTCGAGTTGCTCGCGCAGGGATTTGTTGGCCGACACGCCGCCGGCAATGACCAGGCGTTTGTAGCCAGTTTGCTTTAGCGCGCGCCGGCATTTAATCACCAGGGTTGCCACCACGGCCTCCTGAAATGCCAAGGCGATATCGGCGCAGGTTTGATCGCTTGGTAAGCCATTGGCTTCGGCGTGTTCTGTCACGGTATTGAGGGTAAAGGTCTTCAACCCGCTAAAGCTGAAATCTAAACCCGGTCTGTCGGTCATCGGGCGCGGGAAAGTGAATCGGCCTTTAGTGCCGCGCTCGGCAATACGCGCAATATGCGGGCCGCCGGGGTAATCTAGATCCATCATCTTGGCGGCCTTGTCGAAGGCTTCGCCGGCGGCATCGTCGAGCGATTCGCCCAGCAATTCATAGCGGCCAATACCTTCTACTTTTACCAGCTGAGTATGGCCGCCGGAAACCAGCAGTGCCACGAAGGGAAAGGCCGGAGGATTGTCTTCCAGCATGGGCGCCAGTAAATGACCCTCCATGTGGTGCACGCCCACGGCGGGTATGCCCAGGGCGTAGGCCATGGATCGGCCCACGGCGGCGCCCACCATTAACGCGCCTATTAAGCCGGGGCCGGAGGTGTAGGCGATGGCATCTAGGTCTGTTTTCGCCAGCCCGGCTTTGTTCAGCACTTCCTCTATCAGCGGTAGGGTCTTGCGCACGTGGTCGCGCGAGGCCAGCTCCGGCACTACGCCGCCGTATTCGCTGTGCACGGCGATTTGGCTATACAGAGCGTCGGCCAGCAGGCCTTTATCTGTGTCGTAAAGGGCGATGCCGGTTTCGTCGCAGGATGTTTCTATGCCAAGTACACGCATGGGCTAAAAAAATGATGTAGTAGGTTGGAGCGGCATGATAAAGTCGCCGCCGGTCAGATACCAGCATAGTCCTCATTTTAGTCCGCTATTGTTGTAGGTCGAAATTGACGCACATCCGAGGCTTGATGTTAGTCAGTGAACTGTATAGAATCTGCGCCCCTTGGAAACCCGTCTGTAAGATGCAGTTTGGGTAGAGAATTTAAAACAGTCAGGTAATGAAATGCCTTCAGTAAAGTTGAAAGAAAACGAGCCCTTTGACGTAGCATTGCGTCGTTTCAAGCGTTCATGTGAAAAAGCCGGCATTTTGGCCGAAGTTCGTCGTCGTGAGTTTTACGAGAAGCCCACCACTGTACGTAAGCGCGAAGCTGCTGCCGCTGTTAAGCGTCACGCCAAGAAGATGTCTCGCGAAAACCGTAAATTTCAGCGGATGTACTGAGTTAGCTGCCTAAAGCTATTGCTCAGATCTGACTGCGCGGCCGGAATTCCAAGCTCCGGCCGTTAGTCGTTTCTAGTCTGTTAAATTGTGCTTTCTTGCTCTTCCACAGGTAGTTAACTTAGGTTTGTTACCACGTTAGGTGTTAGCCATGTCTACTGAACTCAGAACTCGAATCAGCGATGCTATGAAGGACGCCATGCGCGCCCGTGAAAAAGAGCGTCTTGCCGCTATTCGCCTCATACTGGCGGAATTTAAGCGTATCGAAGTTGATGAGCGCATCGAAGTAGATGATGACCGCGCCCTAGCGGTGATGGATAAGATGCTCAAGCAGCGTCGCGACTCCATTAGCCAGTTTGAGGCCGCCGGCCGCGCCGATTTGGCCGATGTGGAAAAAGCCGAAATGCTGGTTATTCAAGATTTTCTGCCCACCCAGTTGAGCGCGGAAGAGTTGGATGCCATGGTCACTAAAGCGATTGCCGATAGCGGCGCCGAATCTATGCGCGATATGGGTAAAGCCATGGCGCTGATCAAGCCGCAGGCCGCTGGCCGCGCCGACATGGGCGATGTCAGCAAGCTGCTCAAAGCCAAGCTGGGTTAAGCGCAACAGTTCGATTGTCCCTGGCGTCTCACCCCGTTACACTTCCGGCTCACTCCTAAACACTCTCTGGTGCTCAGACGGTTATGGCTGGTTTAATCCCCCAAGACTTCGTTGATGACCTGCTCGATCGCATCGACATCGTCAGTCTTGTGGATAGCCGCGTTAAGCTGAAAAAAACCGGCAAAAACTACAGCGCCTGTTGCCCCTTCCACGACGAAAAAACCCCGTCTTTTACCGTTAGCCAAGACAAACAGTTTTTCTACTGCTTCGGTTGTGGTGCCAGCGGCAATGCCGTGGGTTTTATCATGGATTACGAGCGCCTGGACTTTCCCCAAGCAGTGGAGTCCTTGGCGCATTTGGCGGGTTTGGAAGTGCCGCGCGAGCAGCGCAGCCCCGAGCAAGTCAAAAAAGCCGAAGTGCGCAAGAGCCTGTACACCTTGCTGGAGAAGTCCAGCGAGCACTTCCAAACCCAGCTGCGCGAGCACAAGAACCGGCAGCAAGTGGTCAACTACCTGAAAACCCGTGGTCTAACCGGCGAGGTAGCGAAAAATTTCGGTATTGGCTTTGCGCCGCCCGGCTGGGATAACCTGCTTAAAGCCCTGGGTGAAACGGAAGAGGATAAAAAGCTCTTGATCGAGGCCGGCATGTTGATCGCGCACGAGCAGGAAAAGAAATTGTACGACCGCTTTCGCGAGCGCGTCATGTTCCCCATTCGCGATTTGCGCGGCCGCGTTATTGGCTTCGGTGGTCGGGTGCTCGATAACGCCAAACCCAAATATTTAAACTCGCCCGAGACGCCGGTTTTTCACAAGGGTAAAGAGCTGTACGGCTTGTACGAAGCGCGCCAAGCCTACAAGGAAATACCTCGGCTGTTGGTAGTTGAAGGCTATATGGACGTGGTGGCCTTGGCCCAGTTTGGCCTGCGCTATGGCGTTGCCACCTTGGGTACGGCGAGCGGCGAAGAGCATTTGCGTTTAGCCTTTAAATACACCAGCGAAGTGGTGTTTTGCTTCGACGGCGATGAGGCAGGCCGGCGCGCCGCACGCCGGGCATTAGAAGTGTCTTTGCCGGTGATGCAAGACGGCTGGCAGGTGCGGTTTTTGTTCCTGCCCGACGGCGAAGACCCAGATACCTTGGTGCGCCAAATCGGCCCGGAGAAATTCGAAGGCTTGATCCGCGACCGCGCCATTCCGCTGGAAGACTATTTGTTTGACGCGGTATCCGATGGCCTCGATTTAAAACGCATGGAGCACCGCGCCCGGCTAAGTAAGCTGGCGGCGCCGTTGATTTATCAGCTGCCCAAGGGTGTCTATCGCGAGCTGATGTTTCAGCAGTTAGCCAAGCGCACCGGGCTCGATAAGGAGACCTTACTCGAGCTGGCCGAGCAGCCACCCGAGCCAGCGCCTCGGCCTGAGCCTAGACCCACACAGTCGCCAGGAAACCGGCCAACGACTGCGGGTTCTGTCGATAGCGATAGCGACGCCGTGCCGGCCGCCATTGACCAAGAAGACCCTAACTATCACGACCTAGGTTACGAAGAGGTTTGGGCCCAGCAAGCGGCGGACGATCATTATCCGCCCGATGGCTACGAGCACTGGGATGGCGCCGAGGCGTCGCTGCCCCGTCAGCCGCAGTTATTTGCGCGCTCGTCGAAAAGTATCGGTTTTACCCCGGCAAAATTGGCTACCGCGCTGTTGCTCTACCACACTGAGCTGGTTGCTGAAGCCGAGCGCGAACTGGCGCAGCTGGCCGGGCTGGAAGATCCGGATTTACCGCTTTTGCGCGAGTTGGTGAGCTATTTGGCGGCCCGGCCGGTGGTCAGCATTGGCCAGGTGTTGGGCCATTGGCGCGGCGCCCACGGCCACGAGGCCGAGGTGAAAATGGGCCAGTTGGCGGGCATGCACTTGTTTACCAGTGTTGCGGCCAACGATCAAAATGCTGAGCTGCGCGGCCAGGAGCTGGCGGATATTTTTAAAGAGCTGCGGCGTCGGCTGCAATTGCAGGCAGATTTGCCCTTGATCGAGAAGGCGAAATTGCAGGGCTTAAAAAGCCTCAGTGCCGAAGAACGTGAGCAATTACGCCTTTTGTTAGCGAAAAAAGCCTGAATCTAGCGCGAAGAATGAGCTTGGATTCTGGCTCCTGATCCCCATATAGCGTTATAATGCGCGGCTTTGCGTTCCCCCCACCTCATCTGGTAATACACAGGGTTTAGAATGGTTGATATTGGCAAACAGCAGCAATCGCGAATTAAAGAGCTGATTGCTCGCGGTAAGGAACAGGGTTACCTCACCTATTCCGAAGTGAATGACCACTTACCCGAGGATATTTCCGATCCAGATCAGGTTGAAGACATCATTCAGATGATCAACGACATGGGTATCAAGGTGTTCGAAACCGCACCCGATGCCGATACCCTGTTGATGACCGACGGCGATAGCTCGGCCGATGAAATTGCCGCCGCCGAAGCCGCCGCAGCCTTGGCCGCCGTAGAGACAGAAGCCGGTCGCACCACCGACCCCGTGCGCATGTACATGCGCGAAATGGGTACCGTTGAGCTGCTCACGCGCGAAGGCGAAATCGCCATTGCCAAGCGTATCGAAGAAGGTATTCGCGAGCTGATGCACTCGTTGGCCTGCTGGCCCGGTGCGGTAGAGCAAGTGATTAACGAATACGACCTGATCGCCAAAGAAGAGCGCCGCATGGTGGACGTGATCGCCGGCTGGTTAGACCCCGCCGACGAAGTGCCCACCGCCGCCGAGCAAGCCCAGCGCCGCGAAGACGCCGCTGCCGCTGCCGCCGAAAGCAATGACGACGATGACGACGATGACGACGATAGCGATTCTTCCGATGATGAAGATAGCAACGAAGGCGGCGTAGACCCAGAAGAAGCGCGCCAGCGTTTCGATGCCCTGCGCGAAGCCTTAGCCAAGTACGAAAAATCCGTGGCGAAAAACGGCCGCAATCACAAGTCCACAGACAAGCTAGTGGATGAAGTGGGCGAGATTTTCAAATTCTTCAAATTGCCCCCACGTCAGTTCGATCCTCTGTATGCGCGCGTGCGCGGCATGTTGGATCGCGTGCGTGCCGAAGAGCGCGCCATCATGTACTTGTGCGTGCGCACCGCCGGCATGCCACGGAAAACCTTTATCAAAGAGTTTCCCGGCGCTGAAACCAATGAAGATTGGGTAGCGGATATTGTTAAGAAGAAGCGCGACTATGCCGATGCGTTGAAGGCCGTAGAGCCGGAAATTTTACGCAGCCAGCGCAAGCTTCAGCAAATTGAAGCGGAAGCCAGTTTAGAGCTGTCGGCCATTAAAGAAATTAACCGTCGCATGTCGATCGGTGAAGCGCGCGCCCGTCGCGCCAAGAAGGAAATGGTTGAAGCGAACTTGCGTTTGGTAATTTCCATCGCGAAAAAATATACCAACCGCGGTTTGCAATTCTTGGATTTAATTCAGGAAGGCAACATTGGTTTGATGAAAGCGGTAGACAAGTTCGAATACCGTCGCGGTTATAAGTTTTCAACTTACGCCACTTGGTGGATTCGTCAGGCGATTACCCGCTCCATCGCCGATCAGGCGCGCACCATTCGTATTCCGGTACACATGATTGAGACCATCAACAAGCTCAACCGTGTATCTCGTCAAATGCTGCAGGAAATGGGCCGCGAGCCCACGCCGGAAGAATTGGGCGAGCGCATGGACATGCCAGAAGACAAAGTGCGCAAAGTGCTGAAAATTGCCAAAGAGCCCATCTCCATGGAAACGCCGATCGGCGACGATGAAGATTCGCATTTGGGTGATTTCATCGAAGATAACACCATCACCTCGCCGGTAGATTCAGCCACCGTTGAGGGCTTGATCGAAGCCACGCGCGATGTGTTGTCGGGCTTAACCGCACGCGAAGCGAAAGTGTTGCGTATGCGTTTCGGTATCGACATGAACACCGATCACACCCTCGAAGAAGTGGGCAAGCAATTCGACGTCACGCGCGAGCGTATTCGTCAGATCGAAGCCAAGGCGTTGCGCAAATTGCGTCATCCATCGCGCTCTGATCACTTGCGTAGCTTCCTAGACGAGTAAGGCTGCAAGTCGGTGTTTATTCGCCGTTGATGCGAGTCAATAAATTGCGAGTCAATAAAAAAGGCGCCTAACAATAGGCGCCTTTTTTTATCTTCGGGTTTTAGTTCGGATGTTGATTCGCGCCGAGGCTATCGGCGAAATCATTAATGCGTTGTTGCAAGTAGGGGTAGAAGGGGTTGTAGCGCAGGCGGTTTAATTGTTCCATAGACACAATAAACGCACCGCGCTCGCCCAGCCCGCCACCGCTACCCAAATGCAGCTTCGAATCTACGGCGCGCTGATTGCCGTAAACCAAATCTGTGGGCCGAATCGGTAAAGCCACGTGAGACAGTGAATAAACATTGCGCGGCCAGCTCAGCGCCAACATCTCTTGGCTCGCCTCCAAGCTATTGGCTGAACGAGTGAGGGCGTTTACCGCAAGTTCGCTGTCTGGGTTGGCTACCAGGGTGTAGTTAAAAGGCAGTGGCCGGCTGTTCAGTTGTGCCAGCAGCTGTTGGTGTTGCTGCTTTAAATAGCCCTGAGCTTGCGCTTGATGATTGACATCAAACAGCACCAATTGATGCTGGTTTTGCGGCAGCTTTAGCAGCAGGTCGTGAATGGGCGCGCTTGGGTCTACGGTTGCATCCACCACGGATTGAAACACCAGCATGGGCGGAAAGTCGGTTAATCTTTGCGCCACACTTTGGTTGCTCAGCCGCTCGTGAATCGAGCGCGTCAGCTCGTAAATTTGTTGCCCGGCATTGACGGGAAACGAATTAAATTTAAACGGATCGTACTCAGGGTAAATATCCACCCAAGCCAAATTGTTCAGGCCCGGCAGCTTGCCTAACCAGCGCTGCAGTTTGGCAAAGCCGGCCAGTGGAGAGAGTTTGAGCGCAGGCGAGATAAGAACCAAGCCATTGGCCTGCCGCAGTGTGTCATCCTCTAGCGCTTGCAGGGCGTAGTCGACCGACAGTGCCGCGCCGTTGGAGTAGCCCACGAGTAGCAGGGGTAAGTTGTGCGGATTATCGTCGGCGGCGGCTCTAACCGCCATAGTCACCGCCGCGCGCGCGTCCTCCCAGCGCGTATCCAGTAAATGCCCGGGCAATAAGCCGTGGCCCGGCACCCGCAGCCCGAATACCTCGCCGCCATGGCGGCGCAAATCTTCGCCGATGGCGCGCAAACTGTAGGGCGAGTCGGACAAGCCGTGGATCAATACCGCCTTAAAGCGCGCCGGCTGGTCTGGCTTGAGCCAATAGGAGCGGTTGCCGTTAATGGGGTAAAGCGCAGGGTTGGCGGCGCCGGTGGGGCTAAACCGGTGCCAGGGTGCGGTGGGCGCCTTGCCCATCTCAACCTTCTTGGTCAGCAGCTCGCTTAGGGCGATAAATTGCGTTTGCTCGTGGGCGAGGTAAGCCTGCCAGGATGTTTCGCTTAGGTTGGGTAGCTCTGTCAATTTGGTGTAACGGGCTGAATCATCGTGCCAAAAAGACAATGCCGGGCGGGTTTGCGACCAGAGGTAAACAATCACTAACATGCCCGCTAGAAAGCCAAATAAACACCAACCCAGGCGCGCGCCCAAGCCCTTCAATAGCTTCAATGCAGATAATGTCACCGGCTTGCATCTCCTTTGCGAATCAAGCATTTACGAGAGTAGTCAAAGCCGCCCAGCATAGCTATAATGGCGCCCCCTCGAAAGCGCCTTTGCGTTAGCGGGGTGTAAAAGCTGGGATATGCTGCCCGCCACAAAGCAGCGCAACATAAATCAGCAAGACAAAACGCAGAGATTTTGTTGACCGGCAAGGAGCCGCGGTCGTAACAATGTTGCAACAGTTACGACACTTCCGCCATCCGTGGCGGTCGCACGCAACAAAAGATTAGCAAGCAAAAACGCAGAAATTTTGCGTTGTGGCAAGAAGCCGCGCAGTAAATTGAAGAAGCATAGATCAACTATGTGACTGAAATTTACGGGTGAGCAGGATCGTCACACGACAAAAGATCAGCAAGCAAAAACGCAGAAATTTTGCGTTGTGGCAAGGAGCCGCGCAGTAAATTGAAGGAGCATAGATCAACTATGTGACTGAAATTTACGAGCACGCGACGCCGCCACAACGGAAAAGGTCAAGTTTTTGGGCCTTTAGCTCAGTTGGTTAGAGCATCCGACTCATAATCGGCAGGTCCTGGGTTCGAGTCCCGGAAGGCCCACCATTTATTTACTCGAAGTTAGTTTTTCCGCACACGTCGGACCGACTCATCTCTTGTTTCATGTTCGGGCAGGTCCTAGACAACTCGAGTCCCGGAAGGCCCACCATTTCTTTACTCGAAGCAAGTCACTCCGCACACGTCGGACCGACTCATCTCTTGTTTCATGTTCGGGCAGGTCCTAGACAACTCGAGCCCCAGAAATCCCACCATTTATTTACTCGAAGTAAGTCACTCCGCACACGTCGGACCGACTCATCTCTCTGTTTCATGTCCGGGCAGGTCCTGGGTTCCAGTCCCGGAAGGCCCACCATTTCTACTAGAAGTTAGTCACTCCGCACACGTCGGACCGACTCATCTCTTGTTTCATGTTCTGGCAGGTCCAGAGCTCAGGTTCGAGAAACCCCACCATTTATTTACTCGAAGCAAGTCACTTCGCACCCGTCAGACAAATCATCTAGAATGATTTGGTGCGCGTTAGCGGCCGAAGGCCGAGCACAGGACGTGCGAGAACAAGCACCAGGCCCCATCTTTCTTGCTAGCCTGTCGGGGCTGCGCGTGGTGAGTTCTTCAAAAGCAACACTCTTACCTAGTAAAGTCGAAAAACTCTTGTTAAATCAACCTGAGACTCATGGCGTTTAATAATCCATCAGCCAAATAAATCCTCACCAAAGCTGCTGGCTCGCTCTTCGTACTCACCAAATCAATGTAATCGAGAATAGGCACAAGATGATTAGTTTAACTACATGACAAGTGGTAGATTAGCAGTCAAAATAACTCGATTAGCATGGGCGGCAGCTGTAAATGACTCCGCCAAAGGCTCCTTGCTATTCTTCTCATAAGGTATCGCCGAAAAGCGAAAAAGATACCACCTTGGGGGAGTTAATCTGTATATATGTTAGCCGCAAGGCTAGAAACTCTAAGTCTCAAAACGGACGAAATCACTGCAGTTTTACCAAACTAGTTATCGACTGGGGACCGTAATGGATTACGCCATTTTAAAGCAATTTGATCAAGTCTCAGTTTATGTGCGCCAAGTAGCCGAGATAGCGGATAAAAATAAGGGGGCTTTTGGTTTTCTCTCTTCTTCTGTCTATGAGCAGATGGCATCTAAGGGGCAGTTGTGGGTGGCAATTAATAATTCCAATGAGCTGAAGGGCTATCTAATGTTTGGTGGCACAATGCCAACCCTCAAGGTTTTTCAGATATACGCCTGCCCATCTGTAAAAGGACAAGGTGTTGGGAAGCGGTTAATCAGTGCCTTGAAAAACCATGCAAGAGAAAAGCATTACCACTCCATTTCAGCCAGAGTCGCTTCTGATTTGCCAGCCAATAATTTCTGGGAGCAGGTTGGATTTTCGATATATCAGCAAGTTAAAGGTGGTCATACTACAAAACGCACAATCAATATCAGGGGTCACTCCTTAGAAGATAATGACCTTTTATCAGGCTTAACCAATGAATCAACTGGAATTGAGCCAATAGGTCCTGTGCTAGAGCGTCCAGTCTATGCTTTAGATTTGAACCTACTGCTGGATGTCTTCAAAGCGCGCCCAGGGTATAAGAAAGTCGTAAAAATTATGCAGGTCGGTTTTCAAGGTGGATTTTCGATTTGTGTAACGCCTGAGTTTAAAAAAGAATTAGAGCGTCAGTCAGCCAGTTATTCTGATGACCCCGTTCTTAGATTGGCCGCTGTATTTCCCGAGGTTAGCACTGATGCTGATGTTACAAGCATTGCTGAACCGCTTAGAGATATTGTCTTTCCTTTAAGAACATCTACTAGGAAGTCTGCACAGAATGATGAGTCAGACCTTATACATCTGGCATATTGCATTTCGGCAGGCATAGGTGGATTTATTACGCGTGAAAAAGCCTTGCTGAGAGCTTGTAATGATATTAAGGACAAATACGGCGTGTTAATACTTTCGCCGGATGAATTAGTTTTGGATGACGGTATAGCCTTGAATATAGAAGTCCCTTTAAATACAGATTTCTCGTTCTCGATTTCTAATGTGACAGAAGAGATAAAAGGGTTTTTGTGTGGGTATACAACACCAAGTGCTATAACTAAATTGCTAGATACTAGCTCCCCTGTCAGAGAGTCAGTGAATGTCTACGAAGCTCGATTAGATGACCGTTTATTCGGAGTGTATTTTTTTCATAAACCGACAAAAGGTACAAGTAGTGCACTGGCAGCTTTGTACATAGATGAAAACTGCCCTCAATCGGTCGCGGCTATCGACCACTTTCTAGAAACCGCACTAAGGTATAAAAGTGGCTTCCCGTATCGCTTAGATCTATATGTTGGAAAGGGTCAAGACTTAACAGAGGAAACTTTACGAAAGAAAGGTTTTTTTAGAAGCGGTGATCATTTTGTGAAAATTATAATCAACCAGTTTTTAGATGCCAAGAACTGGGAGCGCTTCTATAAGGATATAAAATTATTTTGCGGTTTATCTATACCGGAAAAGCTTCCTTCAAAAAAAGAGCTGATAAATACAGGTGTTTGTATTACAGACAAAAACAATAGAGTCGAAGCGTTCTCATGGTTTAAATTTGAGTCGCTTATTGGCCCAAGGTTTATTCTTAATCCCGACAGAGGCTGCATTTTGGTGCCCATTCGAGAAAACTATGCAAATGGATTGATTGGAAATGTAACCAACCAATTGTCTCTATTGTCTAGTCACGAACAAGCCCTCCTGCTTGAAAAAGCATACTTCCGTTCGCCAAGTAAGGCATCGCTGTTTAAGAAGGGAGGGATTGTCGCCTTTTATGTGTCTGGCTATAAAAGTATTCAAGAAATAATTGGCTTCTCCAGAATCACATATTCCGATGTTATAAGCATTGATGAAGCAACTATTAAAGTAGATAGGCAAGGTGTTCTGTCTCGTGATGACTTGACGAGTCTCGCTGATAAAAATGGTAAGCTTCATGTATTTACCTTTGATAATTTCTTGGAGTTCGACCGAAGAATATCTTTTTCAAGAGCAAAAGAGCTGGGGTTGATTAGTAAGGCAAACCTGGTTTCCCCGGAGAGAATAAATCTAGACCAGCTAAAAGTCCTGATAAGAGAAACCTTTGATGAATGATGCAATAATATCGATTAGGCCTCGGCACGTAGAAAATATTTTGTCTGGAAATAAAACTGTAGAGTTGAGGACAAGAAGTATTAATTTGCCTTCCGGTTCTCGCTTATGGATCTACACAACTCTTCCTGTAGGAAAAATAAAGCTATCAACAGAAATCGACTTTGTGGAGGTTTTACCTCCAAAGGCGATTTGGAAGAAGTACGGTAAGAATATTTGCATACCGAAAAAAGAATTCGATGAATACACTAAAGATAGAGAGCTAGTGGCGGCCATTGGTTTGAGAAATATCCAGCCTTTGGAGAGGGATATTTGCTTGGATACTTTGCGTAAGTACGAGGAGAATTTTCAGCCACCCCAGTTCTTTTCTCGGCTTAACCCCGATAGAGCTCTATACTCGGCGTTTTATGCTTGACGAGATTTGGGCTCAGAGTAAAAACCCAAATCATGACAGTAAAGCGCTATCCTCTATCGTAGTTTGAAACAGAAACCAATGATCAAGGAAGATCTATGGCTCGCCTGCCTCGACTGTGTTTACCCAACATTCCGCAACATATTATTCAGCGTGGCAATAATCGACGGGCGTGTTTTGGCAGTGAAGATGATTTCGCCGCGTATGCGCATTGGTTAGAGGAATATGCAAAGAAGTACCGAATGGCGATTCATGGCTGGGTGTTTATGACCAACCACGTCCATTTGCTGGTTACCCCAGAAACATCCGCCGGTGTTTCTCAGTTGATGCAAGCGCTTGGTCGACATTATGTTCGTCACTTCAATTACACTTACCGCAGGACAGGAACGCTGTGGGAAGGTCGCTTTAAGTCTTGCGTGGTGAGTGCCGAACAGTACTTTCTTTCGTGTTTGCCCTATATCGAATTAAACCCTGTAAGGGCTGGTATGGTCGAGCATCCGGCAGGCTATCGGTGGTCGAGTTTCCACGCTAATGGATTGGGCCGCAGGGTAAAATTGTGGACGCCACACGAGGTCTATCAACGATTGGGCTCCACCTTGAAAGCAAGGGCAGAGGCCTATCGAAATTTATTTACGACTCAGCAAGACATGCATGAGATGAACGAACTAAGAACGGCACTAAACAAAGGCATGGCATTAGGCAATGACCGCTTCAAGCAGGAAATTGAGGCGCTAACCGGTCGGCGCGTCACTCCCGAAAAAAGAGGCCCAAAGCCGAGAAGGTAGTTCTTACATCGACCCCAAATCTCTCCCAAATCTCCTACCCCAAATCTCATATTACAGTTCGGAAGACATCCAAGCCTCTGTACACTATTGATTAATCTCGCGGCATGTGGGCTACTTACGCAGTGGAAAATCGTGGGCTTAGCCGAAAATGGACAATGTGCTTATTCCAATTGCTATAGATATAGCAACCGGTAAACGAGTAGATGTAGCGGATGTTGCCAATGGCGCAGACTGCGGCTGCGTATGCCAAAGCTGTGAAATCGATGTGGTCGCTAAGCAGGGCGATCTGAAAGCTTGGCATTTTGCCCATAACCCACATTCACAACGTAAAGCCGTGCGTGTTTGTGACGTATCCTTCTACAGCTCAGCGAAGGTATTTATTCGGCAGCTATTTTTAGAAGGATTAATCAACGCTATCAAAACCCCTGATTTCATCCTACAGGGGCTCCATGGTGCGACAGAAGTTGTCACAAAAAGCCAGTCGGTTACAAACTTCGTGGTTGATGAGCTAAGTCCACTACACATTACACTCAGCCTGGGTGCCCATAAACTTCACCTCTATTTTAGGCATCGGGAAAATGTCAGCGACCTTGATACTCTGCCACCAGAAAATGGGGTTTTAGCTATTCATCTTGATCACATCGAAGATGCTTATTTTAACAGTCCCTCAAAGCGCACATTCACTGAAACGATTACACAATTTTTTGAAAGCGGCGATGCAGGAAAAGAATGGCTTTATCACCCCAAACTTAATAGTGCAAAACAGCAGCTATTAATTAAGGAGAATAATCTAAGGCCAGCGTTTATAACCAGTCGCCAGATGCGAAATTTTAATGAATCGTTAGCCAAAAGAGATCAAGAGCTAGTGACTGGCAAACTATCTTGCCCAAAATGCAAACACGAATGGAAAGGTAGAAATTACTGGGACATCCACGTTAAAACCCGATTTAAGAAATCGACGCAACTTGATCAAAAAAACCAAGCCGGAGATAGGAAAATCCGAAGCGGTATCTCAATAGAATTTTTATGCGCCAAAATGCCAAATTTGGCTCGATAGAAATCCTGCCGGTGGCAATTTTAACGTGTGTGGGTGTGTTGTTCGGCTCAGCTAAGTAATTGACAGCTACCTAAGCCCGGAGTGCGTTGATAGCCCAGTTTTTGACAGGCTTGTTTTAGTTTGTAAGCGCCGCCCACTAAACCCTTAAATCGACTCTCAAACTGTGTGGCGCTGTAGAGCCAGTGTTTTGGGTCTATGTTGAGCCAGGTGAGTATAGGCGGCAATTCTGCAGCGATTGCGCCACGTTTATTGGCACGCACTTGTTTACCCGTCCAGTCTAACAATTCTAAATAGTCGGTTAACTTAAACGGTAAGCCAGCCGGCATATCTTGCCGTGGGTTGCCCACAAACGCTCGCAGTGATTTCGGCTGTTGTTGCTTGTGGTTTGGGTTGTGCGCGCTTTTGGCTTTGTTGATGCGGCGTTTAGCGCTGGTGTAATCCGATTGCTCCGGTGTTTTTGCCATCTTGGCACGCACGGGGTTAAGATCGACATAGGCCATGCACGCAGCTAGCGCTTTTTCATCAAGTAGAGCCTGAGATTTAAACCTGCCCTCCCAGAAGCGGCCGGTACAGTTGTCTTCTGCATTGGCGTCGCGGGCAATGGGTTCGTTGATTTGGCGCATAAACCAGCTGATATTTGCCAGCCGGCTACGCCAGACAGCAACGCAACTATCAAGCGCCTCGCGCTCTGCGGCTGCTAAGGCTTCGCCCCGTACAAATCTTTGGCTGAATAGATTGCCATTAAACAGTCGGTGCCAGCGCTGAATAACGTCTTCTGTCGTCCAGGTTTCAGCTTGCTCAGCGTCAATTTCCAGAACCAGATGGTAGTGATTCGACATCACAGCATAGGCGCATACGTGGATGGCGAAAATATGGGGCAGGGCGAGGATTTTGTCTTCAATCCATTGGCGTCGATGTTCGAAATTATTACCCTGTGCATCTCTGCCGCAGAGAAAGCTACGGCGTACACAGCGAGACACGATATGGTAGAAAGGCGTAGTATCGGCATCGATAAGTTGTTTGCGCGGTTTAGTCATCCCTGATCACCGGTGGCGGTTTTGAATTAGTTATACGCGTAAAATAGCGTGGCGCCCACCGTCAATTAGCATGAATTGTATTGTGATTGGTGGTTATATTTTATTAGTGTGGCTGTCATTTTTTGGACAAGCTCGCTTCAAGCAGGAAATTGAGGCGCTAACCGGTCGGCGCGTCATTACCGGAAAAACAGAGGCCGAAAGCCGAGAAGATAGTTCTTACAATGACCCCCAATCTTCGCTGACCCAAAATCTTCGAAATTAAGGATTGATAATATGGCTAATATGCTCAAGTCGATTTTAGAAAATGGATGGATTATTGGCGGTCTGTCAATGGTTGCCATCACTTTGTTCTCTGCTGAGCGGGTAGGGAGTCTATTTTTCTACTCCGCAATGTTGTGGTCTGTTTCGTTTGTACTTTACGGTATTTTTAGCTGTTATCGCGCCAGAAAGTGTAAAAGATAGTGGTGCATAATTTATTGGGGTCACCTATTAGTCAGCTCCGGTCAACGGGGTGCAGGAATATCTGAGCTCTTGCCCTGTAGAAGCAGATTTGGGGTTACCGCCCCATAGCCAACCCGGCATTTCTTACACCGACTTAATACAATAAAGCCTATCATTGGGCTTATACTTCAGCTTTATCAATTGAGTTGTAATAGGCAAGATAAGGTTTAGTGATTTTCTATGACAAAACAACAGCTTGATGAAACCTCTACAGCCGTGACCAGGCTGGAAGATCTCGCCAGCTTGGCAGACTATTCACTGATGAATACCCTCAACCGTGATCCCGATGCGACAGTTGATGGGGAAGATTACAGACCTCGCCAAGTTTTCACGGGGCATTACGTACCCGTCAAACCAACACCCATTGCTGATTCCGATTACGTCGCACACAGCAAAGTATTCTTCCGCGAACTACATCTCGACGATAGCTTGGCACAAACGGATGATTTTCGCCGGTTGTTCTCCGGTGATCTTTCTCACGTTCCTGCGCCCATGCGTAAAATTGGTTGGGCCACAGGCTATGCGCTTTCTATTTATGGAACCGAGTATATTCAGCAGTGCCCATTCCAGACAGGCAATGGGTATGGTGATGGTCGCGCGGTGTCGGTGCTAGAAGCTGTTATCTGTGGCCAACGTTGGGAGATGCAATTGAAAGGCGGTGGTCGCACCCCTTACTGCCGTGGTGGGGATGGGCGTGCTGTCTTGCGCTCGAGTGTTCGTGAATTTCTGGCACAAGAGCACATGTACGCGCTGGGCATACCGACGTCCAGATCTCTGTGTTTGTACGTATCAAAAACAGAGTCGGTAAATCGCCCTTGGTACTCAGAAGGATCACTCTCCACAGATCCCGATATTATGGTGTCGGAACCCGTTGCTATTTCGACGCGTGTCGCACCTTCTTTCTTGCGTGTCGGTCAACTCGAACTCTTTGGACGCCGAGCCCGTAAGGGTGAGCATCCAAAAGCGATGGAAGAGTTGGAGATGATTGCATTGCATTTAATCGAGCGCGAGTATAAGGATGTGATTGACGACAAATTGTCGACTGCGGAGAAGGTGGTGGCGTTGGCAGCCGAATTCCGTTCCCGCTTAACATCCCTAGTAGCCAACTGGCTGCGCGTCGGCTATTGCCAGGGCAATTTTAATAGCGACAATTGCGCGGGTGGCGGCTTTACTCTCGACTACGGGCCCTTTGGATTCTGCGAACTCTTCGACCCGAGTTACCAGCCGTGGACCGGTGGTGGGCAACATTTTTCTTACTTCAACCAGCCCGCCGCGGCCGAAACAAACTTTCACATGTTTTGGACCGCACTGCGGCCTTTACTTGAATCCCATCCGGAATCTCTAGAGAAATTCGACGAAATTCGACAAGGTTTTTCTTCGGAGATGGCGTTAAAACTGGAAACGATGTGGGCAGCTAAACTTGGGCTGAACACGTTTAACACTGAGTTGTTTCGTGATCTTATGACACTAATGGAGCAAACCTCTGTCGATTACACCATCTTCTTTCGGGAGCTCTCGAACATTCCGGATAATATTGAGCCACTTAAAAAGAGCTTCTATAAGGATGCGACAGATTCACTAGAGGAGCACTGGTCTCGGTGGCTAGACAAATGGAAGTCACATGTCTGTCCAGGCCAGAATATTGAAGAGCGCTCACAGCAGATGAAACAGGTTAATCCTAAATACGTTTGGCGAGAGTGGCTTGTTGCACCAGCCTACCAGCTAGCGATGGGAAATGATTACACGCTTGTTCGAGAGTTGCAGGAAGTGTTAAGCCAACCTTTTGATGAACAATCAAAAGAAGTGGAAGATAAATACTATAGACTAAGACCACAGGCGCTTTTTAAAGCCGGTGGGGTATCTCATTATAGTTGTTCTTCTTGATTGGACCTGCCAGGAGACAATTTTTTGGGTCAGATAAAAATTAAGACGCGTCAATCATCGTATTGTTCTTCAAGTTTTTTCTGCGCTCGTGTTAATCATAAATCAACGGCCTCTAACTTCTCACGCCTGTGTTCTTACGAAAAATAAAAAAAGGCGCAGAAAAATCTGCGCCTTCAATCAAGGCCTAGCTTTATCACCCGTCAGTTTTACCAGATCATTCATCACCCCATCTAAGCCGCCGTAGACGTTCAAGTTACTGATGCGTGCGGCGATTTTCTCCAGCACTTCCAGTTCCTTCAATCGCAATAACACCGGGTTGCCTTCCATGGCTTTGGCGCTGTTGTGCATCGAGCGGGTGGATTGGGTTTCTTCCTGCCGCTTGATGTGATTGGCCTCGGCTTACTTTTGCGCTTCTACTACTTGGGTGAGGAGGCTTTCATCTCGCCCGGGGGTTGGATTTCTAGGGCGGTGCAGAAAAATCGTAATGCCCATGCATCACCAAGCCTGAGTACATTTTATCGAATCGCTAGGTTTTGGGTATAAACCCAACCAGCCTATCTTGCAGCCGCGATAGCACATCTGCATAACTTAATTTGGTGTTTTAGATTTTTGCTGTAACGCCATCGGTGGAAAGCCGTGAGCAGTAGTTTCAGCTAACGCGCCAATTAAAATACCGCGCATAAAAAAGCCCCGATCTAGGATCGGGGCAAAGCTTCTTGGGCGGGAAAAAGCCCTGGGTCAAACGCGTTACTTACAGGTCGATGGTGCGTTGTTGATAATAGTGCTGCGACCTTGTGAATAGCTGGAGTTGTAAGGCGTTACTCCACCTTTGCCGGCAGTGGCAAACACATAGTCTGCTAAATCGCTGCCAGCGCTGAAGCGGTTGGCGTTGATTAAGTTTTTGGATGTGCCATCGTAGGTTGCAAACATATCCGGTGTGCTGCCGTGGGACGCCGTTAAATCACCCGGTGAACCTTGCAGCTGACACGAGGTGTTCGAGTACCAAACCGAGCTGCCGGTTATTTTCAGCCCACCCTCGCGGAAGTCGCGCAGTAGGCTTTCAATCCAGTAGTCGAGGTCATCGCCTTTGGCGTTGTTGGCCGTGTTCAAGAACATATTGTCTTCAAACGCAATGCGGCCACCTACGCGAACGCTCAACAAGTCTTTGCGGTAGCCGTAAAACACATTGTTGAACATGTGGGATTGCCCGCGGCGCATGAGTGGTACGCGACGCAAGGTATCCATGCTTTTGTCGGTAACTAGGTTGTCGTTGGTGACAAACAAATTGTTGTGGATGGTTGAGGTGATTTGCGCATTGATGGTTCGGCTATCACTTGAACCATGTAATGCCGCGCGCTTCACATCGATGAGTTTGTTGAACGAAACGGTGAGGTTGTAGGCGCCCACTTTGACATCGAAGGCTGAGTCACCGGTGTTCTCAAAGGTGTTTTGATGAATCCAGATATCGTGCGACTCACCGGTTGAGCGAATCATATCGGGATCGAGATTGTGGTCCTCGGTATGGCCAACGCCGGCAAAGCGGTTGTTGGTGATGATCACGTTCTCGCTCATGTGGGTTGACGCACCGCTGGAATCCGAACCAATTTTGAAACCGCTAAATTGGAATAAGGCGTTGCTGCCGCGGCCATCAATGGTGGTGTTGGAGTTGACCATTTTGAGTTTGAGCGCATCGAGATCTGAGTCGTTGAGGCGATCATTAAAGAAGGTGTCTTCGCAACTATTGCTGCTGACGCCGTGATTACTGCACCAAAGCGCAGGGTTCTGACATTCTTCGACAGTGGCGCCACCTAAGGCAGACAGTACATCGGGATCTGAGCAACCCAATTTATACATGCCGATCGTGGTTTCATTGGCGAAGTCGTCTTTATCAAACACCACCCAGTTGTGTTTAGCAGAACTTATCGCATCGAAAATTTGCTGCTCCGGTGAAACCGAACCGCCTTTGGTTATCACCACCAGTTTGCTATTGCCCAGGGGGTTGTAGCCGCCGGTTGCCTTGCTGCCAAAGCCCACTGGTTTGCCGAGGGACTCAGATAAGCAGGCCACGATTTCTTGATCCGTTTGTAGCTGAGAAGACTCGCGCCAGTTCATGCTGGGATTGGTCAGTAAATCGGCGCAGGCCGGATCGCCGCCGTCTCCAATGGGCGGAATGCCGCCATTGTCAGGATCGGTGGGATCAGTGGGTTCAGTAGGATCAACTGGATCGGTGGGATCAGTGGGTTCAGTAGGATCAACCGGATCGGTGGGATCGGTGGGATCGGTAGGATCAATCGGATCGGTGGGCTCAACCGGCGTTCCGCCGTTGGTGCTGTCGCCCGCCGCACAATCGCCCGCTGCCGGCGCCAAGCCGGTAATGCTGACCTGATCGATGTTGGCCAGGCCGCCACTGGTTTCCGCTTCGATGCGCAGGCTTTGCTCGCCGCCATTCAGTGCCAGTACCAGGTTGCCGGTGTCGGACCAGCTGGTCCAGCTGCCGGTACCGGTAAAGCCAAGATTACCTTGCTCCTGGCCGTTGACCAGAATCCGCGCGGGTCGGTCGCTGGCGCCATTGGCGTAGCGCACATTGAGTTGGTAGTAGCCCGCTTGCGGCGCATAGATTTCGTAATCAATGCCGGCGTCGGTGGCATTGGTGGAGTTGGCGTAACCGCTACCGTTGTAGCCGGCATGCTCGTTTTCCACTGCGCCTTCAACCGCACAGAAGCCGGCAGCATTTTCCTGCACGGTAAAGGTGGTGTCGGGTACCGGTGTTGGCGTCGGAGTCGGAGTCGGAGTCGGAGTTGGCGTCGGCGTCGGAGTCGGAGTCGGAGTCGGAGTTGGCGTCGGCGTCGGCGTCGGCGCTGCATTTATCCCTACATAGGTCTCTAACTCTGCAATCGCAGGGGTAAGGTTAGAGCTTAAAATGTTGAGATTAATTTTATCCAAATTCACCGTGTTGAAACTAACAAGACCTGGGCCGGTGCCCGTGGCTAGTAGCTCGCCATTGTCGTTGTTGACTAGCTCCCAGGCGCCGAGGTTGCCGACAGCGCTGGCATGTTCGACGATGTTAACCGCGCCCACGGTTGTGGTGCTGGACCATTTAATGGATATGCGCCCTGTTGAACCGCTGGGTGCCCAGTAGCTAGAGAGGTCGCCATCGCGCACATTGCCGTAGCTGGAGCCACTGGCTTTGCTCGACCCGTCTGAACCCGCGCCGATACTCAAGTTGCTGCCGATGGGGCTGCCACCTGGCGTTGGGGTTGGCGTTGGCGTAGGAGTTGGCGTTGGCGTAGGAGTCGGCGTAGGAGTCGGCGTTGGTGTAGGGGTCGGAGTTACTTCACACGCACCCGCCGATTCGAGCAAGCCTGTGCCTGCGCCTACAGTGTTGCGAACAATATCGGGTACGCACGCCACGGCATCTAAGGTGTAGCTATAGGGAATGCTGATGGATGTGGTGGACACTGGGTTTGGGCCAGCTGGGAACCATTTGTCGCTGTCACTCTGTTCCCATACCACGGTATTTTCATCAAAGTAGTTACCGCTTAAGTCCCAAAAGCCCATGTCGGTAGTGTAAAAAGTGCCGATGGGATTGTGGGCATTTTCAAAATAACTGTTTTCTACTTTTATCTTGCCACCCATGCGCGGGTTCAAGCCGGATTTGTTTATGCCGTCGTAATAGTTGTTGTAGGAGTGGGCCGTGCCGTGCCGTAACAACGGCAAGCGCGAGTCCATGTTCTCGTAAAAATTATGGTGAAAAGTGACGAAGGTATTATCGGCGTCGCTGTCGCTTGAGCCCATCAGGCCACCGCGACCCGAATTGCGGTAATGGGTGTAAGAAACGGTGACGTATTGGGTGGTGGCTTTCATGTCGAGCAATGAATCGTAGCCGTCGCTCTCGCCGCCGGAAGCTTCGAGCGTGCAGTGATCTACCCAGACATTAAATACGTCGGTTTCCATGCCGATGGCATCGCCACCATTGGACGTGGGCGAGCCGGATTTTTTCACATTTTTTATGTGTAAATTTTGCAAGATAATATTCGAGGTATCGCGTAAGTGGATGCCAATCTGATCAAAAACCGCGGCGCTACCTACGCCGATCAACGAGATATTGCTCACGCCTTTAAATTGAATCTCTTCGCCGGTGGTGTCGCAAGAACCCGAGCTCTTGCTGGTGTTGCCGTGATTGATGGTGCCGGTTACGTAAATAATGAGTGGTGTGTCGTCGGCCGCGCGGCTACACATAGCAGCGTTTATCTCGGCGCCGGTACTTGCATACACCACTTGTCCACCCGCGCCGCCGGTGGTGCCGCCGTTGAGTGTGGCGTAGCCCTCTAGTGCGGCTGAGCAGGGCAGGGCCAAGCCTAAGCTTGCCGATGCTATAGCCAGAGGAAGTAATGATTTAGGGGAAAAAGCTCTCATGTTTTGAACCTATTATTATTGTGATTTGTCGAGGCAGGGTTGATTCACAAACCCCACTAACCGCCCGCCTCAGCGTTCACGGATTAAAAGAAAAGCTGTTAAGACCATGCGCTAGAACCTTGCATGGCTTGCCTGCTTCTTGCGTGCTGTGACAAAGGTGCGTTACCTCAGGCGCCTACAATCACCTGCCATCGGCCTTGCCCAAAAATGGTATTTTTTGGTATTAATTTGGTAAGACCAGTGGTAAGACCATGTTAGTGCGTTATTTTCTGGCTGTAAACTTGTTAGGTCTTCTTGTGGGTGATTTATATTGCGACGCTTGTCTATATTTACGTAAAAAGTGGCTGAAACTACCGTATTTATATGCCGATCCAGGCACTTAATAACGCTTCCTGGCTGTGGTAAATATCGGTTTTATGGCGCATAACGACCTCAAGCCTTTAGTGTTAAATGACCTGCTTTTACCGGAAAAATAGCTGACTTCGGCGATATGAAAGCCCTAATTGCCCCATTTGTTCGGTCTCTGGGTATCGGTCTCTTGGCCGAAACTTTTAGAAATATCTATAAATATCAATGAGTTGATGGGGTTGTCCGCCGTGTTGTTTGGCTGGCCCAGCGCTTTAGGGCTGGGCAATTGGCGAAGCCTGGTACTGCACCGGTTTGACCAGAGCGAGCGCAATATAAAATTAACGGTGCCAGCGGATGAGAAAAATGCGGGTGAACAAGTCTTGAATTGGTAAAGCCAATATGGTTATCATGGCAGTCCAAAGTGGTAAGCTTGTGCCGAATAGCTGGCGCAGGCTGAAGACAATAAAAACGTTCACGAGGACACGCAATGAATTCCAGGCTCCCGACCGCGGCATCCCTGATCCTGCTCACGTGCTTAACCGCCTGCGGTGGCGGCAGTGGCAGCGACCATCAAAGCGAGGGCGACGTGTTGCCCGTGCCACCACCCAGCACCGTGGATGGCGGTGACAACGGCGGCGAAGTGCCAGTCCCCCCTGTCATTCTGAGCGAAGACTTCGGCGACGGCCTGTTCGTCGGTTTCGGCGAAGCCGATACCATCAGTTTCTTCAGTAGTGATTACAAAGCCCTCAGCACTGATAACCCCGACGACAGCCAGCCGTCGTTCTACTATCCCACCTGTTGCTTCTTTGAAGGTGACGACCCTGCGCTGGGCACGGCGGTCAACCTAGAGCAGTTGGGCATAGTGAGCGACGCCGGTAACCCGTCTTTGTTGCTCAATACCGGCCGCTTCAGTTTGGGCCAAACCCGGCCCGAACTCGACGGCACCGACCCCAAAAAAGACAGCACCAGCGGCGACGTCACCGGCACCTGGGGTGAGCTGAACCTGAGCACCGACTACCGTATTTCTTTCTGCGTCAAAGAAGCTAGCGGCAGCCGCAATATGCAGGTGTTTGTAGACAACAACAGCTCTAGCGAAAGCAAATCCTACTGGGGTGGTGGCAGCGCCGGCTCGCGCATTTTTAACGTGCCGGTGAATCAACTGGTGGCCGGCAAGCGGGTGGAAATCAACGTGCCTGGCAATGTTACGCTCGAGCCTGGTGCGACGCCGGTAGATATTCGCCCGGTGTTGGTGGGCAATGCCACTTCCTTCCTGCAGTTGCGGGTAGAGGGCGGCAGTACTGTCATCATCGATGACCTGCTGGTGGAGCCGCAGACTGAAAATGGCCAGGCTGATCTACCGGAATGTGGTGTGTTTACCCCAGCCACCCCGCCCGCGGTGCCGGATGCCCCCACACTCAATGCTGGCGACGGGCAGATTACTGTCAGCTGGAGCACCGGTGTGGGCGTGGGCAGTTACGACCTGGCCTGGGGTACCAGCAATGACATCAGCACCGCCACCCAGATGCTCGATGTCAGCTCCCCAGTGGTGCTGGAAAGCCTAGCCAATGGCACCGAATACTTTACCTTCCTGCGCGCCAACAATTCGGCCGGCAGCAGCGACTGGAGCGCGGCCGCCTCGGCCACGCCGGTGGCGCCGCTCGGTTGCGTGGTGACTACCCCCGGTGACATCACCGGCAGTATTGCTTGGAGTGTGTACGACGGCTGCATCAGCCCCGAAAGCAGCGGCGCGCTGGTGCTGAAAGCCAATAGCACCGGCAGCCTAACTTACGCCGACACCGACATCTTGTTCAGCGCCAACAACGACGGCACTGCAACACTGGATACCAGCGCAGACAGTGGCGCCCGCAGCAAGGGCGATATCACCGGCGTGGTGGCCGATGCCGACGGTTATCCGCAGTACTTCACCCTGCTGGCGCGGGTAGATGTATCTGCCAGCCCGGCCCGTGGTCTGGAAGTGGAAACCGCCTTTAACGCCCCTAGTGATGCGCGGGTAAAAATCCTGCTGCGGCCCGACCAAGGTGCCGACGGCCGCTTTCAGTTGGAGCGCTTCCAGGATGGCACCGCTAACGCCGAGGCCGACCTGACCATGGCCGACGACTACCACGTCTACCAGATCAACTACATCGTCACAGACCCGACTGACGTGAGCGTGGTGGATGGCAAGAATATCAGCGCTAGTGTCTACCGCGACGGCGTCAATATTTCCGAGCAACTCAGCGGTGCCACGATGGGCGACCTAGCGGTGCTGGGTACCGGTCGCACCGGCGGTGGTGGCGCCAACCGATTACGCATTGGCGAGGATGCCTCCAGTGGCTACTTTGCCAAGGTGGACTGGTTGTTGTGGTCCAACGATGCGGCCGTGGCGGCCATGAGCGCCGACGACCTGGTGGGCGAGCTGCCAGCCAGCATCGGCGAGCTGGGCTTTTACGCGGGTGCCGGTGGGTCGGCGGCGATCCTTAATGAAAGCTTTGATGCCGCCACTGATGGCGACGGCAGCACCAGTGACTTTTTTACGGCGGGTTACAAGGCCATCAGCAGCGATGCTAGCAAGGCCTTTTATAACGTCACCGGCAGCGGTTCGCGCATCACTCTGGCTGGCGGTCAGCTGAGCATCAACAATGCGCGCTTTAGTATTGGCGACAGCAATCCGGGCGCGGCCACCAGTGCCGGCTCAGTGCCTCAGGGCGACCTGGATTTAAGTCAGCCCTACGTGATCAGCTTTGATGTGACGGCTAATGGCAACGACGGCGCCAGCACCGGCAAATGCCAGGTGTATGTGGATAACAACACCTCGAGCTCGTCCAGCTCGCAGCACGGCGGCAGCTCAAAAATATTTGAGAAAACCGTGGCCACCATTGCCGACGACGACGGCGCCACCGGCACTGTGTCTATCGCCAGTAGCGTGGGCACCGCCATGTCCTTTATACAGCTGCGCTGCGACAGCGGCGTAACGGCGCCCATCACTATCGACAACGTTAAAGTCGAGCTCCAGTAATAAAGCGCGCGGCTCGGCCGCGCCAACAATAATTCCAGAGGTGAACAGAGCATCATGAAAATCCTGAATACATCCATGAAATTACTGCCGTTGGCGGTGGCGCTAATCAGCGCCCAGGCAATGGCGCAGCAAAGCGAAGACATGGCCGGCCAAGGCTTAGAAGAAGTGGTGGTAGAGGGCGTGCGCGCGGCCGATGAAAATGCCCGCGAAGCCGAACGCAATAAGGACAACTTCAGTTCCGTGGTTACCCAGGACGACGCCGGTAACTTCTCTGCCCAAAACGTGGCCGAACTGTTGCAGCGCATGCCCGGCATCACCCTGCAGCGAGGCGAGGGCGAGGGCAAGTTTGTTAGCCTGCGCGGCCTAGGCCCAGGCATGGTGAGCGTGCAAATGGACGGCGGTTCGCTGGCCAATGCCGGTGGCGGCAGTAGCGGCGACCTAGAAGATCGCGCCTTTTCCCTAGATAGCTTGCCCTCCGATGTACTGCAGTCCATCGAGGTGAACAAGTCCCTAACCCCGGACATGAATTTGGATGCCATCGGCGGCATGATCAATGTCCGAACCCTGTCGGCGCTCGATCGCGGCAAGGACAGCTTCAAGCTAACCCTGCAGGATTACTACAGTGAGCAGGCCGAGGACCACTCGCCCAAAATCACTGTCCAAGGTACCAACCTGTTCATGGATAACACTGTGGGCCTGGCCTATACCGCGTCTTGGGAAAACCGCATCACTCAGGGCTACCAGACCAAACACCACGACACCACGCTGCCGGTGTACGGCGATGATGGCCAGAACCGCATTCTGATTCCCTGGGAATTTACCAACTTCCAGGAAAACGCCGAGCGCGAACGCATGACGGGTTTGCTGAACCTTGAATATCAGCCCGACGCAGACAACCGTTACCATGTGCGGTTAAACCACACCAGCTACGCCGATGACGATATCGCCCTGCGCGAATACTATCGCTACAACCTAGACAGCAGCACCAGCAAACTGTACCTGAACGAAGCCGAGCAGACTTTTGGTCTAGACAGTGTTGACCTGCAACAGCAGTACTTTATCCAGCAGTCCGAAGTCACCACCAACACCTTCACTATCGGCGGTGAAAACGGTTTGGCCGATGGCTGGTGGGTGGACTATGACCTAGTGATGTCGCGCAGCGAGGACGACAAACCCGATGGCCGGCGCGTGCAGTTCCGGTTGCGCGAGTTGTCTTCGCTGGGCCAGTACGGTGAGGATTTCATCAACGGCCAAATTATTTCCGGCACCCAGCTGACCGAGCTAATCGACACCGGCAGCATTAGCAGCGGCGCTATTTCGAACCCCAACGGCTACCAATATGGCCAGGCCATGCAGCCTAATTTGGGCTACGACAACCTGTTTCTGGAGCAGAGCCTGCGCGAAGATGCGGTGGACCAGTTCACCCTGAATCTGCGCCGCGACTGGACCGACGGCGGCTTGCTTAACTACGTTAAATTTGGCGTCCGCGGCCAGCAGCGCAACCGCACCAGCGACCGCAACCGCGCCAGCATTGTGCCGGGTGATCGTGCCGTAGCTGGTTGTAACGGCGACTTAGAGTGTGTGGCACTGGCCGGCGCACGGCTGGGCGAATTCGACACCTACCGGCCGGAAAATGCCGACTTCGACCACTACATTATTACTCGGTCGGAAGCGGAGCGATTGATCGCCAGCACTCGCGCCATTGGCGATAACTACGACCCGGACGAAAATGAAATCGACTCCGTCAGGCTGGATTACGAGCTCAACGAAGACTCGGCAGCGGCCTACTTGATGGCTGAATTTCAGGTTGTCGAAGGCGGCACCTTGATTGCCGGCGCCCGCTACGAGCGCACTTGGTTTGATTCCACCGGCTACATGGCCATGCGCAATGACCGCAACGAGGATTCCCAAGGCCTAGAGTCGCTCGACATTGCCCTGCCCTTGGACGATGTTAAAAACGACTACAGCAACTTCCTGCCGGCTTTGCACTACCGGCACGAGCTGAGTGACCAACTGCTGGCGCGGGCGGCCATCTGGACCAGCTTTAGTCGGCCGGACTTCGGCAAGAGCCGCGCTTATTTTGAAATCACCGACCGGGTTGAGCTGTGCAACACAGATCCAGCCTACACCGGCACCCTGACCTGTAGCGATGACCCGAACCAGATAGGTTCCACCAATGGCGACGTGGATTATCAGGCCGAGTGGTTTGTGCTGTCATCCGACAATGCCGCGCGCATCGGCAACCCGTCGCTGGAGCCCATGAAAGCCACCAACATCGATCTGTCACTGTCCTGGTATGGCGATGACAACTTCCTGCAGGCGGCGTTGTTCTACAAAGACATCAAGGACTTTATTGTGGATGCCAACGGCGTCGACCTGAACATCGGCACCGACCTGCCCTTTGAGTTGCCACTCGATCAGGTGACTCAGTTCACCATTCTGCCCGATACCACACTCACCAATGTACGCACCTTCTTAAACGGTGAGTCGGCCCATGTGTACGGTGCCGAGCTGAGCTACACCCAGTATCTGGATGGACGTTGGGAAGATCACAGCGTGGGTCGCTGGCTCGACAACCTGTTTTTGCAGGCCAACCTAACCCTGCAGGACAGCGACGGCGATGTGGGAGACACAGTGCGGGTGGACAGCATTCGTCTGCCGGAAACTGCCAACACGGCCGGTAACCTGACCTTGGGTTGGGAAAACGACACAGTGTCGGCGCGCCTCATTGCCAACTATACCGGCGACATTCTCAAACGTATCGGCGCTTGTACTGCCGACGATCTGGCCGCTGATCTGGGCTTGGGTTACACCCAGAATTGCCAAGCCTGGGCCGACGTATACCAAGCCGCGAGCACCACCCTGGATTTCAAGGCTACTTGGAAAGTCGCTCAGGGCGTTAGGGTTTACTTTGATGCCATCAATCTGACGGGTGCCCAAGACAGCTACTACTTCGAAGGCGACCCGGATGCCGGCGGCAAAATGTTGTTCAACGTCGAACAATACGGCCGCGGCTACCAGGTTGGCGTCAACCTAGATTTCTGATCGGATCTGAAGTCTGGTAATTGGCCGCTAACACGGCACCAGCACGCCACTAACAACAGCGCCCGGCAATGATCTTTGCCGGGCCTTTTACTCGGAGATATTCCATGCGTGAATCCACGATTGCGCGCCCCATTGCGCTTGCGTTGCTGTTAAGCCTAGGCCTCACCGCCTGCGGCGGCGGCAGCTCTGGTTCAAGTGATCAGCCTGCCACACCGACGCCAACGCCGACACCAACACCGACGCCGACGCCAACGCCAACGCCAACACCAACACCAACACCAACACCCGTTACATTGACCGACGGCGGATTTGCCGGTTTTAACTACGACCTGACCGGCGGTGCCAATGGCTTGGTGTATACCGTCAATAATGGTTTAGATTTACAGGCGAAATTAGACGAGGCTAAAGCGGCAGGGCAACCCATTACGCTCTATATCGACGGCGTGATTACGCCCTTCAACAATGGCGGCACCAATCTCGATATTGCGATTAAGGATATGAACAATGTCTCGCTCATTGGCGTGGGGACTAACGGCGAATTCGACGGCATCGGTTTAATTATTCGCCGCGCCAATAATGTCATTGTACAGAATCTTACCTTTCACGAAGCCTGGCCGGGGCAAGAGCGCGATGCCATTGGTATCGAAGGTGATGACGACGGCAGCACAACGAGCCATATTTGGATTGATCATTGCGAATTGTATAATTCACTCAATGTGGATAAAGACTATTACGATGGCTTGATTGATACCAAAAACGGCGCGAGATTGGTCACCATTTCTAATAATTATTTACACGATGCGTGGAAGACCTCTCTGCATGGGCATACGGAAAATGACACCAACCCCGACACCGATCGCCTAGTCACCTTCCATCACAACCGATTTGAAAATCTGTCGGCGCGCGTTCCTTTGTATAGGCACGGTAAAGGCCATGTATACAACAACTATTTTAATAATATTGATTCTTCAGCCGTGAACACCCGGCAGGGCGCCGAAATGTTGGTAGAAAACAATATTTTTGAAAACACCCATAACCCTATCGTGTCGTTTTATTCGCCTATGGTGGGTTATTGGAATATCGCCGGCAATGTGATGGGCGATGGTGTGACCTGGACGTCTGACAATGGCACAGATATCACTGCCCAAAGTGGCAGCTCAACATCGAGCTATCGCGTGCCTTACACCTATAGTCTCGACTCAGTTGAAAATTTAAAGGCGAAAATCATTGCCAATGCCGGCGTTGGAAAAATTGATCAGTCTGCGTTGGACATTCCTGCACCCGTGACGCCGATTGATCAGGTGCCGGTGCCTGAAGAAGTTATCATCGAAGACGTTGCTTTGCCTTACGGTGAAAACTTTGCACCCGATACGGAGACGTTTTTTAGCAACAGCTACCGAGATGTTTCGGGCGGCCCCGGTGCGGGTGTCGCGATGAATTATAAAGTCACAGGCACGGCAACGCTTGCGAGCGGAGCACTCAGTTTAACCGGTGCGCGGGTCAGTATTGGCAATACAACACCAGGAGTAAGCACTAGCGCTGGCGATACGGCGACAACCGGCGTGTTCGATTTGTCGGCGGCATACACCGTGAGTTTTACCGTGATCAGTGTTGCCGGCGATATGACAAAAAAGTTTCAGCTATTTGTCGATAACAACACGGCGTCGAGTAGTAATTCCATCTGGGGTGGCGCGTCGCGTTTTCACGATGTTGCGCTGGGTGATCTCGTGGCCGGGCAAACCTACGTTATTAGCGGAAAGTTGGCTTCTAGCACCTCGTTTATTACCTTGCGCACTGAAGGTGGCGGTACCATTCAGGTCGATGATTTTTTGATTGAACTGGCGCCTTAAAAGTTGGTGTTAGCGATAGCGGCGCTGTTCCTTTAGCGCTGTATTAGCAATAGGGTATCGGATGAGCATTCAAAAACTAGCGCGATAGAGTGAATTGTTGGGAGGTTTTTGGCTTGAGAGGCAATGCATTGGCGGTGAATCTATGCAGGGTAAAGAGCGAGCAAAATTTTTGTTTTGTGGGCTAATAATGTTAGCGCTCGGCCTGTGGGCCAGTACTGATGATATTCAGCTGGAATTTGCCGGGGTTGCTGTAGCACCCGATACAACTGCAAGGTCGTTACCGAAGCACGTGAACGATGCAAGTAAAGCGGATTATCAAGCAAATGCCTATGTACTCGATCAGTAGACGGCTGTTACTTCTGGTTTTGGCGCTGCTGACAATGCATGCCGGCGCTGAATATAGTGTGCAATCAACCTTGGCCAAAATCCAAGCACGTTTTCCGCAAGCCGCACCTTACGCGCCACACCAAGGTAATGTGCAAAAAAGCTGTTGGAACTATAGCCAAAACCATAGCCATAACCATAACCACAGCCATCAGCTGGCCATGGATGTCTATCGCTTACCTGATCAGTTGCCTAGGCCAGCGATATTGTTGGTGCACGGTGGCGGTTGGAATTCGGGCGAGCGCACACTTTGGCAGCCCATTGCCTACGCTCTTGCAAATCGGGGTTACGTCGCGATCACAGTGTCGTATCGATTATCGCCACAGGCGCCCTATCCCGCCGCAAGGGATGATTTAATTACCGCGCTTGAATTTATGCAAGCGCGCGCCGCAGAATTGGGCATTAATACTCGCGCGCTATTTATCGCGGGCGGTTCTGCCGGTGGGCAGTTGGCGTCGTTGGTTGGATTGCAATGGCCGGTGCAGGGCATTATCAATGTCGATGGCCTATCGGATTTTACGACGCCGTTAGCGCTAGCCTTCGAAAACGATCCCGCGCGCGAGGTCACGGCAGCTAGTGCTTGGCTCGGTGGTCGCTATGAAGCCATTCCCGAAATATGGCGCCAAGCGTCGCCCATTAATGCTGTTAATAAACATGCCCCGCCTATGTTATTTATTACTAGCGGCGAGGCGAGGTTTAGCGCCGGCGTGGAGGCTATGCAAGATAAGCTCACGGCCTTGGGGGTGGTTAATCGTCGGCATGAGTTCAAACAAGCGCCGCACAGTTTTTGGCTGTTTGAGCCCTGGGCCAGTGCAACCGTGGCGGTTATAGAGCAATTTTTACAAGCCCGTTTGTCGGCATTGGCTGAACCCGTGCCACCTGACGAGCGTTAATTTCTTACGCTAAATACAGTAGTTCTAACGATGAAAATTATCTTCTCTGTTGTGCTGTTATGCACCTGGATTCATCCCTGCTTTGCTCAGCCCGAGCAAGACATAAATGCCCAGTGGCAGGCCTACTTCGAGCTCTCCAGTGCATTAAAGCGCAAAGATCAAAAAGCGCTAGCTAAAGAGTTGGAACAAAATAGAAAAGTATCTAAGCCACCGAAGGCTGAGCGTTTTGGCTTTGACCCGGAGTTGCCCGAAGCGGCATTCAAGACGGAGGAAGGCAAAGCCATTGCCGATATTATTCTCAGTTTTCAAACCCCCTCCGGTGGTTGGTCCAAGCGGGTCGATATGGGGCAGCGCCCCAGGCGTAGAGGTGAGGCTTGGGGGGTGGAAAAAAATTACCAACCCACCTTTGATAATTACGCTACAACAACACAAATGCGTGTATTGGCTAAAGCTTTTGCGGCAACGGGCGATGAACGATACGCGACCAGTTTTAAGCGCGGGCTTGACCTTATTATCAAAGCGCAAATGCCACAGGGTTGTTGGCCGCAAAGTTTTCCTTTGGATGGCGGCTATCACAATCATATAACCTACAACGACAAGTCCATGGTCAACATTCTTGAGCTGTTGTTATCGGTTGCGCAGAGCGCCTACCCATGGCTGGATCAGGAAAATCAACAAATCGCTCAAGCATCGCTGCTGAAGGGCGTCAACTGCATTTTAATGACGCAATATTTTTTCGAACCCGGTAAAACATTTTTGGGTTGGGGCGCGCAGCACGACGCATTCAGTTTAAAACCAGCACAGGCTAGAGCCTATGAGATGCCGGCTTTGTCTTCTCAGGAAAGCGCAGAAATAATGTTGTTCTTAATGACGCTACCGTCGCCGCCTGATGTAGTTGTGCAGGCGGTCAGTGATGCAGCTGCCTGGTTGGATGCAAAGCGTATTGTCGGCAAGCGTTACGATAGGCAGCTGGGCAAACTGGTGGACGATGAACAAGCCAAACCCCTGTGGTCGCGTTTCTACAGTTTGAGCACTGGAGAACCTATTTTTGGTGATCGCGATGGCCAAGTTTACGATCAAATCGAGCGCATTAGTTTGGAGCGCCGACAAGGCTATGCTTGGTATTCTACCGGCGCAAGCAAGGCCTTGACCAAATTCCAGCAATGGAAGACTGCACATATTCAAACACCGGAGTAAGGTGCTAGTTCACCGACTTAATTATGAAAATAGAACATTTTGCATTTAATGTGCTCGATCCAATCGCCATCGCGGCTTGGTACTGTGAGCATTTGAACTTTACCGTAAAACATAAATTCACGCAGGCGCCACACACTCACTTTTTAGCCGATAGTTCAGGGCAAGTGATGATTGAAATATATTGTAACCCTGCCGATCAAGTGCCCGATTACCAAGGGATGGACCCGTTGTTGGTTCATCTTGCTTTTGTTTCTACCGATCCGGAGTTGGATGCACAACGTTTAATTGGCGTCGGTGCGCGCGAAGTGGACGACGTAAAACTCAAGGATGGTTCGCATTTGAAAATGTTAAAAGACCCGTGGGGCTTTTCCATTCAATTGTGTAAACGCGGCATGCCCATGTTGTCGTGAGCGGCACATTTATTTTCGCAGCTATCGCCCACCTTACTAACAAGGTGCTTGGAAAGAAAACCTGTCCCTATCAGGACACGCATGAATACATCCATGTAGCTCTGCGCCGCCATCCTTGGCGGCGACGGTCCTGAGAGAGACAGGTATTCTTTCTTTCCGCACCAGTAGAGAGAGTGCCATGTCAATGTCTGAATCTTTAGCTAAAATTTTGCGAAGCTGGGTTGTGGTAAAAATTGTATTCGGTCTGATTCTGTTTGGCCACAGCGCCTGCGCCGCCGATCTCAACTTGGCGTCGGTGCGCGGCTTTGGCATGGATACACCTGGCGGCGCCGGCGGCCAAGTGATAAAAGTTACCAACACCAACGGTGACGGCGCTGGATCATTGCGCTGGGCGCTAGCGCAATCTTATCCGCGCATCATTGTGTTTGAGGTGGGCGGTGTTATCGATCTGAAAAAAAGTACCCTCGTGGTTGAATCGCCTTTCGTCACTGTTGCGGGCGAGACTGCACCTTCACCGGGTGTTACCTTGATTCGCGGTGGCATTTCGGTAAAAACCCATAACGTCCGCATCCGGCATATTGCCGTGCGGCCTGGCGATAATCATGAGCCGGCGCGATCCGGATGGGACCCAGATGGCATTTCAGTATCGGGCGCCTTGGCGCACGATGTGCACATCGATCATTGTTCTATCTCTTGGGCCGTGGATGAAAACTTATCGGCCTCCGGCCCGCGCGACAAAGGCCACGATTTTACGGCGAAGCGCATTACCTTTAGCCATTCCATTATTGCCGAAGCCTTGGATGCTGCCACGCACAAAAAGGGCAAGCATTCGAAGGGATTATTAGTTCACGATTTTATTCAGGAGGTTGCAGTTATTGGTAATCTTTTTGCGCATAACGATAGGCGCAATCCGTATTTTAAAGGTCACACATCCGGTGTGGTGGTAAACAACCTTATGTACGACTTGGGTAACGCGGCCGTGCAAGTGGGGTTCATCAGCGAGGAATATCAGCAGTCTGCATTTACGCCAAAAAATCCGCGCCTGGCAGTGGTTGGCAATCGATTGCTGTACGGACAGAGCAGCTATTCAGATTTACCCTTGGTTGCTTATCAAGGCGATGTGTTTTTGCACGACAACCAAGTGCTCAACTTGGACGAAAAAGCCATGCCGCCAGCGCAGGGGCAAATTAATCTATTAACAAAACCGCCAGTGTGGCCAGTTGGCTTAGAAGTAATGCCAGTATCTGATGTGGAATTTCACTTGCTAAAGTCTGTGGGAGCAAGGCCCTGGGATAGGGACCCAATAGACCAGCGCATTATTGCGTCGGTAGTGAATCGCACAGGAAAAATTATCGACAGCCAAACTGAGGTGGGTGGCTACCCTCAATACCCAACCCGCTATCGAAAGCTAGACGTGCCAACCGATAACATTGACGCATGGTTGTCGAGCTTTGAACGTCTACCTAGCCTCGAACACTAAAACCTAAGCAGTGCCGTTGTGCGGCACTATTGTAAATGCTTGGGATCGGGCGCGCGCAAGCGCTGTGCGAGTGGATGACCCTGGCGCTTTAAATCTTGCAGCACCAATTGTGCCGCTTCGCGTGCGCCCAGCTCATTGAAGTGGGTGTCATCGGTAACGCCTTTGGGGTAGTTCGGGTGTAAGCCGGGGGCTAAATGCATAAAGCGTAGCTTGGAGGCTTCATCGCCCTGGGCGCTGAAATGAGCGCGTGTCAGGGTGTCCATGTCGATAAGCACAACCTTCTCTTCAAGTGCCAGTTTACGGGTAAGCGCTGAGTATTGCGCGTGAGTTTCTTTTATCTCGCTGCCATTAAAATAGCGTCGTGTAACGGGCGTTAACAGGATAGGTATGGCTTTTTTGGCTCGGGTATCTTGTACGAAATTCGCGAGGTTATTATAAAACTGCTCGGGTGAGGTGTAGCGATCTTGCTTGTTCTTGGATTCATCGTTATGGCCAAACTGGATAAACACATAGTCACCGGGCGCTACGGCGTCAATGAGTGTTTGCCAGCGCCCTTCGCCAATAAAAGTGCGCGTGCTGCGGCCATTTTTAGCGTAGTTGATCACCCGCACTTGCTCGTCAAAAAAGACGCTAAAGGGTTGGCCCCAACCGGTTTCTGGGTAATCTTTAACGTCTTTCTCGGCCATGGTCGAGTCGCCGGCCATGTGTAGCGTCATCGGATTAGCCGTACCGGTTAATGGTAGGAGGAAAAACGCGAGGGCTAAAAGCCAGCGAAACTTAATTTTTTTCATGATGTTATCTCCATTAAAACCGGCGCGTCATCATTGTTTAACGCTTAGTAAAGGCCGAAAGCCTTGGGTAAAAACTCGGATAGTGCTGGAATAAAAGTAACCAGCAGTAAAACCAAAAACATCGCCGCATACATAGGTAGCAGTGGCTTAATGAGTTTAGCGATACTGATTTTGGCGATACTCGCACCCACAAAGAGCACACTACCCACCGGTGGCGTACACAGGCCGATACATAAATTCAGCACCATCATAATACCGAAGTGCAAAGGCGACATGCCTAGGGCGGTAACCACGGGCAGGAAGATGGGCGTAAAAATTAATACCGCCGGTGTCATATCCATGAAGATACCTACGGCCAGTAAAATCAAATTAATGGTGAGTAATATAATGATGGGGTTGTCGCTTAAGGCCATCATGGCATCGCTGATCGATTGGGGAATATTTTCGTAGGATAAAATCCACGACATTGCGGTGGAGGTGCCAATTAGAAACATGACGATGGCTGTTGTGACCGCAGATTTCACCAATATGTCGGGCACTTGGATGATTTTCACCTCGCGATATATCAAAACTGATAGGGCGAAGGAATAGAGCACTGCAATAGCGCTGGCCTCGGTGGCGGTGAAGTAGCCGCCAACAATACCGCCGATAATAAGAAAAATGAGAAATAAGCTCGGAATGGCGTCGAAGGCAATTTTCACGCTGTCTTTGAAGCTGGTGCGCTCGCCCACAGGATAGCCTTTGATTTTCGCCCAAATACCACACACGGCCATGAGTGAGAGCGCAATTAAAATACCCGGTACATAACCAGCAATAAACAGTGCGGCTATGGAAACACCGCCGCTGGCCAATGAATACACAATAAGAATATTGGAGGGCGGAATCAGCATGCCCGAGGTAGAGGAGGCGACTGTTACGGCGGCATTAAAACCTTTGTCGTAACCCTCTTTGTTCATAATGGGGATCATGAAGCCGCCAATGGCACTGGTTGCCGCTACCGCCGAACCTGAAATAGCGCCAAACAAAGCGCAAGCGACAACGTTCACATAGGCCAATCCACCGGGCAGCATGCCGATAAGGACTTTGGCGAAATTGATCAAGCGCCGCGCAATACCGCCTTGCCCCATCAGCATGCCCGAGAGAATAAAAAACGGAATGGCGAGTAGGGAAAAACTTTCAATGCCACCGGCCATGCGCTGGGCAATAGTGGTGACGGCCGGGCCGCCATCGATGGTAAAAAGCATGGTTAGCAAAGTAGCCACACCAATGCAAATAGAAATCGGCACGTTGATAAACAGTAAGACAACGAAGCTAATAAGTAATACCAGTACAGTGAGTTCCATGATCTTCTCGGTTCGAAATTAAGTGGGCTGGCTTTGGCGGTGGCCAAAGGCTTCGGCAATAAAAACGAGGCTGTATAAACAAATCAGCAGGCCGCTCAGTGGTACGGCGCAATAGACATAACCCATCTTCACGCCCAAAGCGGCGGAAACTTGATTCAGCTCTAGGGTTAATAGAACAAGGCGTAAGCCGCCGTACACCATCACGGCGGCGCTGAATAAGAAGCACACGGCCCAGCCAATAATTTCGATCACTTGCGCGCGCCTGCCGGTCAATTTAGCGGTCACTAGGTCTAGCCCGAGATGTGCTTTTAATCGAAAAGCGTAAGCAGCGCCTAAGATACCAATCCAAATCAATAAGAAGCCGGCGAGTTCTTCTGTGAAGGAGCTGGGCTTGGTCATCACGAAGCGCGTGATCACCTGCCAGCTCACGTCTAACACGATAGCGGTCATTAAAAGTGCCAGCGCAAGGTACAAACTTGCGTCAATTATTTTTAAGGCGTTCTTCACATGTCACCCCTTACAGCGAATGAATTTTGTTGAGCAGTACTTCAAGGGAGCTGCCCTTGAGTTCGGTGTGCATGTGTTGCACTTTATCGGCAAACAGCGTCTTGTCGGGGTAGATAATTTGCACCCCAGCGGCTTCTACTTCGCGCAGCGCCTCGGCGGTATCCTGAGCCCAGAGTCGGCGCTGTACGGCGACGGATTCATCGGCCGCTTGTTGCAACCACTGCTGTTGCTGTTGCGTTAAGTTATGCCAAATATGTGCGCTGATGATGAGCATATCGGGTACGTAGGTGTGTTCATCTAAGGTGTAGTATTTGCTCACTTCATAATGTTTGGAGCGGTAGAAGCTGGGTGGATTATTCTCGGCGCCATCCACCACACCTTGTTGCAGTGCGGTGTAGAGCTCGCCCCATGAAATCGGTGTGGCCGAGCCACCCAAGGCGTCTATCATGGCGACCGAGGTTTGGCTTTTTTGCACTCGGATCTTTAAGCTTTTGAGATCGTCAGGTGCATGGATAGCTTTATTCGTGGTGTAAAAGCTGCGGCTGCCGGCGTCGTAATAGACTAAGCCGCGCAACCGAACTTTTTCACCCGCAACCAGTAGGTTTTGACCTAAGTCGCTTTCCAGCATGCGCCAAAAATGGTCTTGATCGCGGAATACATAGGGCAGGCTGAAAATTTTCATTTCAGGGACAAAGTTTTCCATGGGGCTGGTAGACACCTTGGTCATGGCGAGGCTACCGATTTGTAACAGCTCCATCATTTCCCGCTCAGAGCCCAGTTGGCCACTGGGGTAGAGATCTATCCGCATGGTGCCGCCGGAGATTTCCACCAAGCGTTCGTTCATCACCAGCATGGCTCTGTGCACGGGGTGGCCGGCGTCAAGTGTGTGGCCGAGCTTCAAAACCACCTTATCGCTGTTGGCTTTGCAGCCCAGAAGGCCACCGATGGCGCAAAGCGCGGCCATTAGGGCTAAAAGTCGGTACATGCTGCACTCCATTATTGTTAGTATTGTGGTCTTACAAAATTATCTTTATTGGTAAGACCAAATGGCTATACTAACATCCTGTTTGAGATTGGTGCAACGGCGAGGACGAGTCTATGGGTAGGTGCTTTTTGTGCCGTGTGGCAATTAGTTTAGTGGGGTTGTGGGTCTTTCAGGTGCAGGCGCAAACGCATTTCGCGGTGGGGCCCCAAGCGCAATTTCGCACCATTCAAGCGGCGATTGATGCGGCTGAGGCGGTGGCGGGGCAGGTGATTATTCACATTGCCGCTGGGCGCTATCAAGAAACTGTGTACATCACCCGCGATCAGCTGGCGCTGGTCGGCGCAGGCCCCACACAAACCATCATCAGTGTGGCGAAATTACGCGAGCATTGGGTGGCCAAGACCGGCACTGACTGGGGTGCGGCGGCGGTCAACATCGCGGCCAGCGACATAGCCCTGCTCGATCTTGCGGTGGAAAATCGCTACGGTTTTGAAACCGGCAATAACGATCACCAGTTTGCGGTGCGTCTGTTGCGAGGCACGCGCATCATTACCGACAATTGCCGCTTGGTAGCCGGCGGCGCCGACACCCTCAGTTTGTGGGATAAAGACGAGGGTATGTACTACCACAGCAATTGTTATTTCGAAGGTTATGTGGACATGGTGTGCCCGCGCGGTTGGGCCTATATCACCAACAGTCGCTTCTATACCCGCGGCGCTCGCTACGCCTTGTGGCACGACGGCGAGCGAGATGAGCGCCAAAAATTGGTGGTGGTAGACTCCAGCTTTGATGGCGAGCCGGGCTTTCAGCTGGGTCGGCGTCACTACGATGCTCAGTTTTGGTTAGTGAACCCTCGCTTCGCGCCAAGCCTCGCTGATCAGCCGATATTTCGTAAAACCTACCCCGAAGAACCGGCGCGCGATAGGCCCAACCGCTGGGGTGAGCGCAGCTATTTTCGGGGCGCGCAAATGATCGATGGCTCGCCCATCCCGACCTGGGCGCAAGACAATATGCCCGCCGTCGAAGTGAGCGCCAAATGGGCGTTTGATGGTCGCTGGGACCCTGAGGCGGACTTGGCCGCATGGCGAAAAAAAGCGGCCCTTTGGCCGCTAAACAAGCACTGAAGATGATGGCTAAGGCGGGCGCCTTAGCCTTGGCTGGGCGCGGGTTAAACCACAGCGCCCATGGGCCAGGGGGTGAATTCGTTGTCGCCATAGCCAAGCAGTTCACTCTTGGTGCGCTCGCCCGAAGCGACGCGCAAAATGGTGTCAAAAATCTCTTCGCCCGAGGCCTCTAAGCTGCCACCCTCGATAGCTTTGCCACAATTGATGTCTATGTCACCGGTCATGCGCTCGTACAGCGCCGTGTTGCTGGCAAGCTTTAAACTCGGCACGGGTTTGTGGCCGAAGGCCGAGCCGCGGCCGGTGGTGAAGCACACCACATTGGCGCCCGAGGCCACTTGGCCGGTAACAGACACAGGGTCGAAGCCCGGGCTGTCCATAAACACCATGCCTTTCTCTTTAACCTGTTCAGCGTATTGATACACCGCGCGCAAGTTAGTGGAGCCGGCCTTCGCCATAGCGCCTAAGGATTTCTCGAGGATGGTGGTCAAGCCGCCGGCCTTGTTGCCGGGCGAGGGGTTGTTGTTTAGTTCCACCCCGTTCATCAGTGTGTAGTTTTCCCACCAGCTGATTAAATCGACGATGGCTTGGGCGCTCTCTGGCGTCTCGGCGCGCTGGGTTAGCAGGTGCTCGGCGCCGTAAATTTCCGGGGTTTCCGAATAAATCACGGTGCCTCCTTGAGCCACGAGGGTGTCGGCCGCTTTACCCAAAGAGGGGTTGGCGGTAATTCCGGAAAAGGCATCGCTGCCGCCGCATTGCACGGCGAGGGTGAGATGACTGGCATCGGCGGCCTGGCGTTTCACCGCGTTCACCCTAGGCAGCATCTCGCGAATGATACCCAGGCCGTGGTCTATGGCTTTCGCCGTGCCGTCTACATCCTGAATGTTGTAGGCGCGGAAAAATTCGGATTCTACCAAGCCATAGTTGCGCATTAGCTCCGTCAGTTGCATCGCTTCGCAGCCTAAGCCGAGAGTAATCACGCCGCCGAAGTTCGGGTGTACGGCGTAGCCTGCTAGGGTGCGTGCAAGAATGTGGCCGCCCCGGCTGTTGGGGTTCATGCCGCAGCCGGAGCTGTGCACCAAAGGTACTATGCCGTCGATATTGTCAAAGCCATCAAGTAGTTGGCCAATGCGCGCCTGCTCGGCAATATGCCGTGCGGCGGTGGCCGAGCAATTAACCGTGGTGACCAGGGCGATAAAATTGCGCGTGCCAACTTTACCGCTGGGGCGATGGTAGCCCTGAAATTGGCGCTTGGCCGCAGGCGGCACGAATTGGGTTGGGCGGGTCTGGCTACAAAAGGCAAAGTCGCGCTCGAAGTTGCCCATGGCGCAGTTGTGGGTGTGGATGTGCTCGCCCGCGGCAATGCTCTGTGTGGCCTGACCAATAACCTGGCCATACTTGAGTATCTGCTCGCCGGCAGCGATGCCCTTGCTCGCCACTTTGTGCATTTTTGGAATGTCTGTGCAGGCCCTTAGGCCCTTATCTAGTTCGAGGCCCTTAGGCAGCGCGTCGAGCGCTACCAATAAATTGTCGTGCGGGTGCAGGCGTAAGGTTTTCATAATTCACATTTCGCGGGTTGTTAGCCAATAGGCTTAAGAATATGGTTTTATTGGTATTACCACAATGGAGGAAGTCGACATTTCTTCTGATTTCCTCTGCTATTAATAACTTTGCTTTTTCTTGATCATCTAAAATTTTCTTTATAGATCAAGCACTTACCGTCTTATTTTCTGCGTTTGGTAGATTATTTTTAAAATTGGTAATACCAAACTGTTGAAATTTGGTATGTATTGGGTGACTATTCGATGCATCGCGCACTCATTGAAAAATAATGAAGCAGGTTGCTCCAAATGCCTGCTTCAGCCACAAGTGCTGGATATTGCCGCCTCGGCATTAGGTATGGCTGCGATGTCCGCGGCAATGTTGGGTGGCAATGGGTTGTATCAGGAAGGGTTGCAGTCCCATGTATTAGGTGGGCATGCACTACAATTTTTAACTGCACTCTTGGGTAGTGTAGGTTGATGGCCGGTTTCCGGCCGTTTGCTTTTTAATTGCGGGTTATCGCTAACGACATTTTTAATAGGGCTGGGTTGAATGCAACGTCGAGAATTTCTAAAAACCTTACCGGTAGGAGCGTTCGTATTAACCGGCACAGGTTGTGCGACCGATAACAAAACGGTGCCGGCAGATGATTGGGCGAGGGCTGCATTAATTGAAGCCAGTATCCAAGTAACGGAATTTCCAGATAGAGATTTTTCGGTTGAAGATTTTGGTGCGCGTGCCGATGGCGAAAGCGATAGTAGCTTGGCGATTAATCGGGCTATCGCCCATTGCCATGCTGCGGGTGGCGGGCGCGTATTGTTATCTGAAGGTGTGTATCGCTCCGGCGCAATACATCTGCTGTCGAATGTGAACCTACATGTGGCCGCCGGTTCAAAAATTCACTTTTTCACCGACCCGAAAAAATACCTGCCGGCCGTGCTTACCCGTTGGGAGGGGATGGAGATCATGGGCTACTCGCCCCTGATCTATGCCTATAAGCAAGACAATATCGCAATCACCGGTGCCGGTATTCTGGATGGCGGCGCCGACGATCAAACCTGGTGGCCTTGGAAGGGCAAGCACAGTGAGCAGCATTGGGATTTAATTCCAGGCGAAGACCAAAAGCCGGCCCGAGATAGGTTGCAAGAAGACGTGTTGCGCGGTGTGCCCGTGGCCGAAAGGTTGTACGCGGACGGGTCGTTTTTGCGCCCAGCTTTTGTGCAACCCTATGCTTGTACGCGAGTTTTAATTGAGGGTGTTAGCATTGTTCGCTCGCCGTTTTGGCTGGTCAACCCTGTTCTGTGCGAAAGTGTCACTGTGCGGGGTATCACCTGTACCAGTCATGGTCCTAATAATGATGGTTGCGACCCGGAAAGTTGTAATTTGGTATTAATAGAAGATTGTTTGTTCGACACGGGCGACGACTGCATTGCACTAAAGTCTGGGCGCAATGAAGATGGCAGGCGTATTGGCGTGCCGATTCAGAATGTGCTGATTCGCAATTGCGCTATGCGCGACGGCCACGGCGGCTTAGTGATCGGCAGTGAAATCTCCGGCGGTGCACGCAATATTTTTATGGAAGACTGCACCATGAATAGCCCGCATTTAGAGCGTGCCTTTCGCTTTAAAACCAATGCGCGACGCGGTGGTGTGATTGAGCATGTGCGGGTCCGTAACGTCAAAATTGGTCAAGTCCAAGAGGCTTTAGTGGTCAATTTTTTCTACGAAGAGGGCGACAAAGGCCAGTTTTTGCCGCAGGTAAATGATCTTGTGATTGAGAATGTGGAGTGCAAACAGGCCGAGCGGGTGTTTCATTTGCGCGGCTTTAAAAACAACCCCGTGGGCGCTATCACCGTTCGGAACTCCAGTTTTGAGCATGTTTCCGGTGCTGATGTCATTGAATACGCGCCTCAGTTGACGCTAGAGAATGTGCGTCGTTAGTTGTTAACTCGCTGTTTTATATAGCTTTTATTTTCCTGCCGGGCGAGTGGTCGTTGATCTGCCTGCGGTATGTGGCGCCTTAGGGCGCTAAACTTTCTTTGCTGTTGCCTACCTCACCCTTCTATTTAAGCTCGGCGGACTTTGGTTTATTTCCGGTTAGTTCGAAAAATTGTTTTGGTATTACCAATTGGAAGCTAGAAGTGGTTGATTTGGTAATATTGGTATGTCAGTATGATTCGCGTTACCGCTTGGTAATGGCAACTAGGTCCCTAATGATAATTTGAAGGCCTTATCCTTCACTGAATACATAAAAAGCATAAAGATTCGGGAGATGACAATGAGAGTGTTAAATTTCAAACTCAAGCCACTGGTGTGTGCCGTGGCCATGGCGACACCAGCCTTCGCGCCCTTTGCTCTAGCTCAGGATGGCGAGATGCTAGAAGAGGTTGTAGTAACCGCCAGTTACCGCGAAAGTCTGGCGAGGGCATTGGATCAAAAGCGCGATGCCGTCGGTTCGCGCGATGTGATCTTGGCCGAGGATATCGCCGATTTTCCTGACTTAAACTTGGCTGAATCTCTGCAGCGTATCCCGGGTGTGGCTATTTCCCGCGATGCCGGTGAGGGTCGCAATGTGTCAGTGCGTGGTTTGGGTCCACAGTTTACTCGTGTACGCATTAACGGCATGGAGGCAATGTCAACAACAGGCGGCACTGACTCATCAGGTGGCGCAAACCGCAGTCGTGCCTTTGATTTTAATACCTTCGCCTCTGAATTATTTAGCTCTATGGCGGTTAACAAGACGTCATCAGCCGATTTGGATGAGGGTTCGCTAGGTGCGGTGATCGATCTATCTACTGCCAAGCCGCTGGATTACAAAGATTCATTGACCGTGGCAGTATCGGGTCAATTGGGTTACAACGACCTAGCAGAAGAAACCGATCCGCGTGGTTCCATTTTGGTGGCAGGAAAAAATGACGCCGACACTTTTGGTTGGGGCGCCACCTACTCTTACTCTAAGCGCAATATCTTGGAAGAGGGTTTCAGTGCGGTGCGTTGGTCTAGCGAGCGGGATTTCGCCAGTTGTTCCGGCTGTGCGGATCAGGCCGAGTTCGATACCGTGAATGGCGGAATCTACCCACGTATTCCACGCTACGGTAAATTGACGCACGAGCAAGAGCGCACCGGATTTACCGGCACCTTGCAATGGCGTCCTACCGATAGCACTGAGTTTTCTTTAGATTACCTAGGCTCTGAGTTTGATGCGACGCGCGACGAAGAATTTGTCGAAGTAAGTATCAAAGAAAGTGGCAATGCCAACGAAATGGATGTGTTGGATTATGCAATAGACGCAAACAACACATTAACCTATATGCAGTTGGATAACGTCGATACCCGTATTGAGCATAGATTTGACAAGCTCAATACTAAATTCCAACAACTGTCTTTGACCGCCAGTCATGAATTCAATGACAAATTGCGCATTGACGGCTTAATTGGTCGTTCAGAATCTAAGTTCGAAAACCCGGTGCAAACCACTATCATTTTCGATGCGGTTAATCAAAGTGGGCCTTTCACCTATGATGCGCGCAGCGACAGTGAATTCCTTGATTTAGATTGGGGTACATTTGACCTCACCGATGGCGACAACTTCATGTTTACTGAGGTGCGGGATAGGCCAAATCAGACCGACAACAGTTTCGAAAATGTCTCGATAAACCTCGAGTATGATTTAACGGATACTTGGAGTGTTAAAGGTGGTGTGTCAGTTAAGGAATATACCTTTGATGTGACCGAAGCGCGCCGCGATACCAAGCTATCGGCCATCGGTGGCAACCAACCAGTGGACGGCTTGTTCAGCCTAACCAGTTTAGCAGAAGGCAGTAACATAATTTGGCTGACGCCTGATGTAAGCAAAGCAGCAGCGGCCGTCGATTTGTATAACTTGCCTGCGCAATTGCGCGACCAAGACGATCGCTCGGTTGAGGAAACGGATACGGGTTTCTACGTTCAAGCGTCTTGGGATAGTGAAATATCCGGTATGCCACTGCGTGGCAATATTGGTGTGCGCCAGGTGACTACTGACGTTACCAGCACCGGTTATACAAAAGTCGGTAGCGATTTAGTAGAAGTAGAAGTGAACCGGGAGTACACCGATACGCTACCTTCATTAAATGCGGTACTCGCTGTTACTGAAGACATTAACCTGCGCTTCTCCTATGCAAAAGTGATGGCTCGCCCAGATTTGGGTAACTTGACGCCAGGCGGTTCGGTTGATCAGTTCAACGGCAACGTAAAATTTGGCAACCCAGATCTAGATCCCTTCCGTGCGGATACCTTTGACTTAGGTGTTGAATGGTACTTCGCTGATGACGCGTTGATTTCATTGGCCTTGTTCCGCAAGAAAATAGACTCTTTTATTATCAGCACCACTGAAGCCGGCCAGACATGGGATTCTACTGGCTTGCCAGTTTCGATTCTCGATCCTAGTTTAAACTTCACCGAAGATGACCTTTGGACTGTTAGTAAAAAAGCTAATGGTAACGGCGGTGATTTGAACGGCTTTGAAATGATCTGGCAGCAGCCGATTGGCGATAGTTTCGGTGTTATTACTAACTATACTTTCGTAGATTCAGAAGTGGAGTATGGTACCGACGGCAATGGCGATATCATTAAGAATGATTTGCTCGGCCTATCTCGCAACACCTACAACATTACCGGTTACTTTGAAACCGATAAAATGGGCGCACGTATTTCCTATTCTTATCGCGACGATTATTTAACGGCAGTGCCGAGCGGTAGCGCGGGTAATGACCTAGAGGGGACTAAGGGTACAGCCAATATCGATTTGGCCGCGCACTATAACCTTTCCGATAACCTGAAGCTCACCTTCGAGGCGATTAACTTAACTGATGAGTACAACAGCCAGTTTGTGGATTCATCAGAGCGTAGTTCTGTTTACCACCATACTGGTCGTCAATACTATTTAGGCGCTGCTTACTCTTTCTAAGTTGCGACGCATAGTTTGATCGATGAATTGGAGGCACAGGGATGTGCCTTTATTTTTATGAGATTAATTGAAAGTAAATGTATGAAAAATTTTCTACTGCTGTTCTCGATAACCTTGCTTACACTCGGTTGTGATGTTGATACACAAACGAAAGAGACTCTTCCTCAATTGGTAAAGCCGTCTGCTGATGTTGTGGCGACCGTAAAGCTCAGTAATCCCTCTGAGTTTGAACGCAACGATGAGTTAGTATGGCTGCCGCTTGAGCGCCTTGGCACATTAGAGGCGCCCTTATCTGTGTGGCTCGAGAGCGACGAAGTTCCGTCTCAGTTGGTCGATGGCGACGGCGATGGCAATATTGATCATCTCGTGGCGCTGGTTGATTTAGCGGCCGCTGAAAAAATGGTTTTGGCGGTTAAGGCGCAGCCTTCAAACATGAGCTTAGCCTCGCGTACCCAGGCTGAGATCTCTATAAAGCAGGGCGGTGCTTGGCAAGAGAAAAAATACATCGGCGGCCAGTTTGTTAATGTCGACAAGCTAATAGCGCCGATAGAGCACACGGACCACTCAGAATATATTCGCTATGAAGGGCCGGGAATTGAGTCCGATAAGGTTGGCTACCGGATTTACCTCGATTGGCGCAATGGCTTCGACATTTTTGGCAAGAGTCAGCCGGCTCTCGCGTTGCAGAAAGTGGGATTGGACGGCTTTGAGTCCTACCACCATGCAGCCGATTGGGGCCTAGATATTTTGAAGGTGGGTGAGTCACTCGGCATGGGTGGTTTTGGCTACTGGCACGGGGACAGAGTAGAGCGCGTTGCTCATGCCGATTCCCGCGCAGTTACAATTTTGCAAAATGGACCTTTGGTATCGTCTTTTGCTATTGATTATGGCGCATGGGCTGTTGCCGATAAGCGCGTCGATTTGCGTGCTGTCTTTACCATGCAGGCGGGCAGTCGTTTAGTGCATGTGCAACTGCAGGCAAATGAGCCGATTGAGCCTTTAGCTATTGGGCTTGGTAAAGCACCTGAAACAGTTTTTCTGTCGAGCGACGATAATCTGACCGGGCACGCCTATGCCCATGTTGGTACTTGGGGTAAGCAAAGTCTTGCGGGCGACAATCTCGGTATGGGTTTACTGTTCAAGCAGGGCTTAAGAACAGATCAAACTGAGGATGCGCACAACTGGGTGTCAGTCATGAAATCGCCCAGTGGCACCCTAGATTATTATTTCTTAGCGGCTTGGTCGGGTGAACCTGACGGTATCAAAACCGAACAGGGTTTTAAAACGTTACTTGAGCGCGAGGCTGAAAAGCTTACCTTAAAGCTGCGTGTTTCGATCGATAGTCAATTGAGTGCTAGCTTGCGCTTAGATCAGCCGAGTGCTGAGTCGGTGTTGGATATTGCCGAGCGCATGGCCGATACCGAGTACCGAACCAAAGCAAAAGACTTGCGCAATGGCGGCTGGGACCCAGAGCGCGATAGGCCGGCGCGCTGGGAGTACACTACGGGTTTACTCATGCAAGCCTTTGATGATTTAAGTCGCGCCGGTGCAGATCCAAAATTTTCCGCTCTTGCCGAGCAAACCATCAGTTCATTCATCGATGAGCAAGGCAATATTTCTAGCTATCGTAAAGATGTCTTTAATATCGACGATATTAACGCTGGGAAAATGCTACTGCGACTCTATCAGCGCACGGGTGAAGAAAAATATAAGCTCGCCGCAGGCCTCTTGCGCGATCAACTTTCACATCACCCGAAAACCACCAATGGTGCCTTCTGGCATAAGCAGCGTTACCCCTTTCAGTTGTGGCTTGATGGCGTGTATATGGGTATGCCCTTCTTGGCCGAGTACAGTAAACAATTTGAACAGGGCGAAAGCTTTGCCGAAGCCGTGCATGAGTTTGAAGTGGCAAAAGAAAAGTTAAGTGCCCCAAGTGGCTTGCTGTTTCACGCTTGGGATGAAAAAGCCGTGCAAAATTGGGCTGACCCAGAGACTGGTCTATCTAAATATCATTGGAGCCGAGGCATGGGTTGGTATGCCATGGCCTTGGTTGATGTGTTGGAAATACTGCCTGAAGATCAGCGCGAATTACGCGCCATTTTACAGCAGCAATTAACTGAGTTGGCCGTTGTGTTGGTACGCTATCAAGATGAATCTGGCGTGTGGTATCAAATTACGGATATGCCAAATGCCACGGGTAACTATTTAGAGGCATCGGCATCGTCCATGTTCGTTTACGCCTTGGCTAAGGGGATTAATCTAGGCCTGCTACCCGAGACTTATAAGGTCGCCATGATGGACGGTTATCGGGGTATTGTGCGGGAATTTGTTAGCCTCGATCCCGATGGCGATGTACATTTAAATGGTATTTGTCAGGTTGCTGGCCTCGGCTTCGGTCGCGATGGCAGCTATCACTATTATCAGAGCGAGCCCATTGTTGCCGACGATATTAAAGGCATGGCGCCTTTTCTTATGGCTAGCGTACAAATTAGTAAATTACTTTCGAGGTAAAAAATGTCTAGCATGTCCTGTGATGAACGCTTTGCGGTTCATCAAGATGATTACAAGTCTTACGATATGGCGAAATTGCGCCGCCATTTTTTAGTCAAAGACTTATTTAAACCCGATCACTTAGCCTTGACCTACACCCATTACGATCGCTTTCTCGTGGGCGGCGTCATGCCGGTTAGTGAGTCTGTTGCTCTCACGTCTCCTGAGTTGCTAAAAGCTAAAGCATTTTTAGATAGGCGTGAGCTGGGTGTTATTAATGTCGGTGGCGCTGGTGTGGTAGAGGTGGATGGTGAACGCTATCCGATGGCCTACAAAGAGGCGCTCTATGTTGGTAGCGGTGCACAATCTGTACTGTTCATATCGGATTCAGCGCAAGCGCCGGCTAAATTCTATTTAAACTCAACCCCAGCGCATCATGCTTATCCCACTAGAAAAGTTAGCCGAGCCGATGCCGACGTGGTGCAAATGGGCGCCCTGGCAAGCAGCAATGAGCGCGCTATTAACAAACTGTTGGTTAACAGTGTGTTGCCAACCTGCCAGTTGCAAATGGGCATGACAGAGCTCAAGCCGGGCAGCGTTTGGAATACCATGCCGTGCCATACTCATAGCCGTCGCATGGAAGTCTATTTCTATTTTGAAGTGCCAGAAGATCAAGCCGTGTGTCACTTTATGGGCCCCGCAAATGAGACTCGTCACTTGTGGTTGGCTAATGAACAGGCTGCTGTCTCGCCGCCTTGGTCCATTCACTCGGGCGCAGGCACCAGTAATTATATTTTCATTTGGGGTATGGCCGGTGAGAATCTTGACTACAGCGACATGGATCATTTAACGCCGGCCATGTTGGCGCAAAATGGAGAGCAAGCGTGAACTCTTTATTCAGCCTAGAGGGAAAGTTAGCGCTGGTAACCGGCGCGACTCACGGGCTCGGTATGGCGATGGCCATGGGCTTAGGAAAAGCAGGCGCTCGGCTGGTTATCAATGGCGCATCCTCGCAGGAAAAGTTAGATGCAGCCCTGGTGCAGTATCGCGCCGCCGGTATCGTGGCTGATGGTTTTTTGTTTGATGTGACCGACGAGCAGCAAGTCGCCGATGCCATAGAGAAAATTAACCAGACAATTGCCCCTATCGACATACTGGTCAATAACGCAGGCATCATTAAGCGCACGCCGCTACTGGATATGGCTTTGGTTGATTGGAACCAAGTGATCAACACCGATCTTACCAGTGTCTTTATTGTTTCCAAGGCCGTGGTGCCAGGCATGATTCAGCGTGGCGCTGGCAAGGTTATTAATATCTGTTCGATGATGAGTGAGTTGGGGCGAAATTCGGTTGGCGCCTATGCGGCGGCTAAAGGCGGTTTGAAAATGCTAACCCGCAATATGGCTACCGAATGGGCCAAGCACAATGTGCAGGTCAATGGCATTGGCCCAGGCTATTTTGCCACCAGTCAAACTGCGCCCATTCGCGTTGACGGCAACCCTTTCAATGATTTTATTGTGAGCCGTACCCCAGCAGGCCGCTGGGGTGATCCGGAAGATCTGCAAGGCGCTGCGGTTTTTCTATCGTCAAACGCCTCAGACTTCATCAGTGGTCAAATTCTTTATGTCGATGGCGGCATCCTGGCCACCATCGGCCGGCCAGCAAATGAAGTTTAAAGCGGTAATCAAATAGGTTGCTGATCTATTCATCGTCGTTGTTGAGGCGAGATTGTAGATGCGCGAAATGGCAGTTGTGTTTCAAGTATTTGCGCTGGTCCTTGCTCGATGGCGGCAGATATTGGCGCTTGTCTAATAATTTTCTTTTGCTCAGTGGTTTACATTGCTCTTTCGCCCCACTAGGGGCGTTTTTTTATGTATTAACCAGGGCTGCTTGATTGCGTAGCAAATAGATTGTACGCATATTGGTGATAAGCAGCATGGCTTCTAATAGGCTGCCACCAATTGAACCGAGCCAAATATTATTGAGCAGCCAGCAGAGTGCGCCTAGTAAAAAAACGACTCTTAGTTTTATGCCGGTGCAACAAAATACTGCATAACTACCGATGCAGCCACCCACTAAGGGCAGCCAGTCGGCGGGGTGAGTGATCAAGGGCACGCCAAGGGCTAAGGTTATTGCGATAAAAAGTGCAGCCAGCCATGCCGAATGAAATTTTATCGCTAATGCATTGCGCAGCGCTGAAATTAGAGAGCTTAAACAGGCGGTAATTCCGCCTAAAAGGAAAAAATGGATCGCATTGTTGATATTCAGCAATACCATGAGTTGCTTTAGTCGAAGATCCTGTTGTTGATAAAAACAGGCAATGCCCAGTGCGAAGCTGAGCAGCCCCAAGATTTGTGCGATTAACATATTAGATTATTTTCCTGCCTATCAGCTTTCGTTTTGGCTGTGGCGTTCTAATGCAGCGAGACTGGCTTGGTAATCTAATAGTGGCACGATTGCACCGCGATGCTGAATGACGGCTGCAGCACAGCGCGCGCCCTCGCTTACGGCGAGTTCCGGCCCTAGGCCTCGATAGCGTGCGGCTAAATAGCCGGCATTGAAGGAGTCGCCGGCGGCGGTGGTGTCTATTACGGTTTTAACTTGGCAGACATCTACCGCGTTCAAGGTGTTCTCGTGTACCACTAAGGCGGGCAGCGCGCCGCGTTTTACCACCAGTTCCGGTAGCGCGTAAGTAAGTAGCCGCGCCATAGTCACATCTTGGTCCTGCTCATTCCATAGCGCTTGCTCATCTTCCAGTGTGAGCAGCGCGATATCAGCTAGTTTCAAAAACCGCTCCGTTGTGGCTTGAGCCGTTCCCAAGTCGGGCCAAAGTCTGGGTCTGAAGTTAGAGTCGAAAACCACTTTACCGCCTTTTTGCTGGTAGTGGCTGAGGAACCTGTGCAACCGCTCGCGGGCCTCGGGGCTAATGATGGCAATGCTGATGCCGCTTAGGTAAATCATCTGCATGTCGAGCAAGCTGGGATCTGGGTCGCAATTGTTAAAGAGCAGGCGCGCGGCTGAATGGTCTCGCCAATAGGCAAACTCGCGCTCGCCATCCGGTCGATTGTGAATAATGTAAAGGCCTGGTTGGCGTGTTGGCTCACGTTTAATCAGGTTGGTTGCCACCTGCTCTTGGCTTAGCTCAGCGAGTATGGCGTCGCTGTGGCTGTCTTGCCCTAGGTGGGTGACATAGCTAGTGGGGGCACCTGCGCGGGCTAGGTAAATAGCCGTGTTGTAGGTGTCGCCAGCATAGGCTAGGCGCTTAAGGTCTTGGGGGGCTGGCGCCAGTTCAATCATCACTTCGCCAATAGCGGCAATACCGTACATGTCTACCTCGCAAACATTATGACTTACCAAAGGTTGACAACAAGCTTACCATTTGAAACTATATTGGTCATGCCAATTGGCGATATTTTTCATTAGTATGCTTCTTAATCGGAAGCTTGCGGCCTCTCTCGTCACTGTCCGAGAAATATCGCCGGCATAAATTTGCACCTTTCACCCTCCGGAAACGGAGGGCTTTTTTCAAAAAAGGTTGCCTATTTGACGTTATCGAATAGTTGAAAAATTTGGTCTGGCCAAATTCCAACCTCGATGTAAATTTCGAACCTGATGAAACTAAAGATGGAACCACTGATATGGCCAAGGCATTGAGACTTAACCCCGATAGGCTTTTTCCAGCCAACGAACAAACGCGGGCAATCGCGCGACGTTTGTATCAGTCTGTGGCGAAGCTCCCTATTCTGAGTCCTCATGGTCATACTGATCCGTCTTGGTTTGCAGAGAATCTAGCTTTTGGTAACCCTGCTGAGTTGCTGATTACTCCGGATCACTACGTATTCCGCATGCTCTATAGTCAGGGCGTGGCGCTAGAAGACTTAGGTATTCCTACTCAGGATGGCACCCCTGTTGAAACTGACCCGCGAAAAATCTGGCAGATTTTTGCCGAGCATTATTATTTGTTTCGCGGAACGCCGTCGCGCATGTGGTTGGATCATGTGTTTGTCGAGGTGTTTGGTTTGGATGTGGCGCTGGATGGCGAGACCGCGGAACTTTATTACAGCCATATTGATGCGGCGCTTAAAAGTGACGCCTTTCGTCCGCGCGCGCTGTTTGAGCGCTTTAACATTGAATTAATTGCCACCACCGAATCGCCGCTCAATGATTTGCGTCACCACAAAGCTATTGTAGAGAGCGGCTGGAAAGGGCGGGTTATTACGGCGTTTAGGCCGGACAATGTACTCGATCCCGAATTCGAAGGTTTTCACAGTAATGTGGCATATTTAGGTGAGCTCACCGATGAAAACACCCGCACCTATGCGGGATATCTAAGCGCACTGCGCAAGCGCCGAGCCTTTTTTAAGGACATGGGTGCAACCTCAACTGATCACGGACACCCTACAGCCAGCACCAGCAATTTATCAGATGCTGATGCCGAAGCGCTGTTTAACAAGATCATGGCTGGTGCTTTTAGTGCTGCTGAGGCAGAGACATTTCGCGGGCAAATGCTCACGGAAATGGCGGCTATGAGTATTGAAGATGGTTTGGTTATGCAGATTCACCCCGGTGCTTTCCGCAATCATAATCAACAGTTGTTTGCGCGCTGGGGTAGGGATAAAGGTGCCGATATTCCATCGCAGACAGAATATGTTCGCGCACTGAAGCCCTTGTTGGATAAGTTTGGCAACCATCCAGATTTAAATATTATTTTATTTACCTTAGATGAGACCAATTATTCGCGCGAGCTAGCGCCATTGGCGGGCCACTATCCGTCGCTTAAGCTTGGCCCATCTTGGTGGTTTCACGATAGCCCTGAGGGTATGCGTAGGTTTCGTCAGCAAGTTACAGAGACTGCAGGCTTTTATAATACGGTCGGGTTTAATGATGATACTCGGGCTTTTTTATCGATACCAGCGCGTCACGATGTGGCGCGTCGCATGGATTGTAGCTTTCTCGCCGAATTGGTCAGTGATCACCGACTTGAAGAAGAAGAGGCCTTCGAGTTAGCTGCGGATTTGGCTTACAATTTTGCTAAGAAGGCCTATAAACTCTGATGAATCATCGACTGAATCAACAACAACTTAAGCGCTTGCCGGCAGATATTATTCTGCCGCAGTATGATCGCTCGCAGGTGAAGGCAGGTATTTTACATATTGGTACGGGGGCTTTTCACCGAGCTCATCAAGCGGTGTATGTCGATGATGTATTGGCCTTAGAGGGCGGTGACTGGGGCATTGTTGGCAGCAGTTTACGCAGTAAATCGGTAGCTGAGCAGCTCAACCCCCAGGATGGTTTATACACTGTGCTCGTGCGCGATAGCGCAAGGCTTCAAACCAGAGTGATAGGTTCCGTACTCAATGTGTTGTATGCCGCGGAGCAGTCGGAGGAGTTGCTTGATACCTTGGCTAATCCCAGTATCAAAATAGTGACCTTAACTGTTACCGAAAAGGGCTATTGCCATGATCCGGCTACCGGAAACTTACTGATTAATCACCGAGACGTAACCGCCGATCTTCAGCCCAACGCCATACCTAAAACTTTGTTGGGGTGGTTGTGCCGAGGATTGCAGCGTCGAAAAGCGGCGGGTTTCACCGGTCTCACGTTGTTGAGTTGCGATAACTTACCTAACAATGGTCGGGTGTTAAAAAAAGTATTGTTGCAGTTTTCTCAGCGGGTCGACCCTGCCTTGGCTGTTTGGATAGAAAAAAGTGTCAGTTTTCCTTGCTCGATGATTGATAGGATAGTGCCTGCAACCACCGAGGAAGACCGACTCTTTGCCGCGCAGACCTTGGCCTGCCGCGACGAGGGTTTAGTGGTTACCGAGCCTTTTAGTCAGTGGGTTATCGAAGATAATTTTATTGCCGGTCGGCCGGCCTTTGAAAAGGTTGGCGTACAGATGGTATCTGACGTTACTGCCTATGAAGAGATCAAATTACGCTTCCTTAATGGTGCCCACTCTTTACTTGCCTATGCGGGATTTTTGGCGGGTTACCAGTACATAGCTCAAGTTGTAGCACAAGAAAATTTCGTTGCTGCGGTACAGGACTTTTGGAAATCTGAGGTTCTTCCTAGTGTTTATGTACCCTTAGATTTTGATATCGATGCTTATCAATCCCAGTTATTGGCGCGCTTTTCCAATTCAGCACTGCGGCATAAAACATGGCAAATTGCCATGGATGGCAGCCAAAAAATTCCCCAGCGTTGGCTGAATACCTTGCGCAGCCAGCTGGCGAGTGGTGGCGAAATTACCTGGCTGGTTTTTGCGTTGGCCAATTGGATTCGCTATGTTCGTGGCTATGATGAGCAGGGGCAGGTTATTGATGTGCAAGATCCGTTGGCGCTGGAGTTGCGGGATTTGTATCGTCAATACGACAAAAACTATCCAAAATTGGTCCAAGGATTTTTGCGCTTAGAGCAAATTTTTGATGTTGACTTAGTGGATAATGAGCGCTTAAGTATGGCGTTGGCCGAGCAGCTAGAACACTTGGCGGTAGATGGCGTTACGGTTTGTTTAGGTAGGCTTCTAGGCAAGTAACTGTGGCATTAGAATTTCACAAAAAAAAGCCAGCGCAGTGCTCACTGCTGTCCCACAGTTATGTCGCGGGGAGAGTTTGGTGCCCGTACTAGCGACCGTCACCCGCATGGAAGCGGGTGTTGAGACTACATGGATGTATTCACGTCGTGTTGCTAGTGCGGGCACCAAACTCATGTCCAAGTATACGCCGAGATGTCGCATCTATTGTGAGGCTTAAAGCCTAACGATGGTCATATCGTTTTTGTGGGACAGCAGTGAGCGCAGTGCTGGCTTTTTTGTGGGCTGGTTTCTGTGCGGTATTTCGCTCAGCCACCTAGCATTTTTAGGCGAGCGCGATTGGTGGCGCTTTTTTGTTTAGCTTCTTCAACGGCTTGCGCTTCGGAGGCCTCTAGTAATTGTTCAACCACATGAGTTAAATGGTTGCGCATTGCAGCTTTGGCCTTTTCAGAATCTTGAGCTTTAAGCGCATTGAAAATATCTTTATGGGCTTTGATGCGTGTTTTGGCTCCGGCCTGCCTGACCCTGACTGATAATAGCCTCGGGTAGCGGTGAGTTATTGCGCAAGCGCCAGAGGTGCTCGATGGTGGATTCAATGGCCGCGTTTTTACAGGCTTTGGCAATGGTGAGGTGGAAGCGCCGATCGGCACTTTCTTCGGGCGTTTCCTCGTCGCTTTCTAGCACTAGCTCTTGCAGTGTTTGCTCCAATTCAGCGAGCTCTTCTGGGGTGATATGTTTGGCTGCTAAGCCCGCCGCTTCAGACTCGAATAATATGCGTGCTTCAAGTACCTCGAGCGCACCTACATCTTTTTCCGACGCTTTAACGCCGCCACCCTGACCCGTGATGTAGACACCTGAGCCACCTTTAACTTCTACGTAGCCAGCAATTTCTAAGGATATGACCGCTTCGCGCAGCGTTGGGCGGCTGACATTAAAGCGCTCTGCCAACTTGCGCTCAGCGGGTAGGCGACTGTGCCCAACGGGTAGGCGCGTGGTGAGGGAAGTCGCCGCGGGTGATAGCTTCGGCAAGCTGCTCTGCAACCTGTTGATAGAGGCGGCTGTCGGCGTTCAGGCTCATGAATTTTCCTTAGTTGAGTTTCCGGCCTTAGTGTAACGGATGCCCAATCCGCTGAACAGAAGTCACTGGAAAAATTGTATGTCCAATTATGTAGTTTGGTAAGGCCGCCGGCTTTTTTTTTAGTCGAATTGGTAATGATAAGTTAATAGGCGCTAGCTTAAGGCGATGGCAACGAGGCGAGAGAGCAGTCGTCATGATGGTTGGGGGGGCTATTGAATTGGAATAATGAGCAGTGGCTTAACCAACGCCTCAGCAATGATTTCAGCGATGTTGCGGACATAAATCTATTGTAGCGGGAGAGGGGTTGAGCGCGTTGGGCTGCACAAAGCTAACCCTGTCGTAACCTAGGCGAGCATGGTTAAGAGGTGGGCGGTGTGAGCGGCAACTGATGAGTATCTCAAGAGTTACCTGATCTAGCTGTAACTAATACACCTTTCAGAGCGATATCTTTACCAAACGAAAAAGCGCCCAGTTGTTAGGCTGGGCGCTGTTCGCGCTTTTGTGTGGTCTTTAGAGAGCTTAGCTACTGCTCAACTTATTTGTGTTCCACCCAGAAGTCATACACAACCACTTCGCCGTAGTTATTGGCGTTGCCAGTCTGGCTGCCTTCTTTTTCGGCATTGCTTTGGGTGTAGTTACCTATTTTGAAATAGGATTGATCGTAATTGCGGTTCATCACATAGGTGTTTGAACCATCTTTTACCAAATAACTGCTCGCGTTACCCGCTTTGTAGGCCGCTTCCAATTTGCCATCTTCGCTGTAGTAAACGTAGTGCTTACCGTTGATTACCTCGAAAATCACTTCGTGCTTGGTGCCTAAGTTATAGTTGGTCTTAATAGTTAGGTCGCTGCGCAACACGCCACCGTTGAAGCTCAGGAACAAGTGTTTGTTCTCCAGGCGGAGCACCATGGCGTCGTCGATACCATCACTTTTGTTGCCGTGGATTTGAGTGGCAACCAAATGGGGTTTTACGATAGGCAAATGAGTGATCGCCTGCTTAACGTAAACAACGTGGGTGCCGCTAGTGGTCCAGTAAATATCAGAACTGCCGGTGGTGGTGCGTTCGCGCAACTCGGAGCGGATGTAATCTGAGTTTGGCGTTGAACCGTTGTTGCTTCTGATGGGCGCCTTAAACACTATACCGTCGCGATTGTCGTTAACGAAGAAGTATTCGTTGTTGTATTCACCGCAAAGAGTTTTGTCTTCAACGCCGCTTGGGTAGGTAATCTTCCATTGGTTGCAGTTATCCATAAGGTCGGAAGGGATTTCTGCCGTGCCGGTTGAACCACCGCCTGATCCAGATCCACCGCCCGAGCTGCCGCTGTCTGCCACGGATTTAAATTCCCAATGCTGATTCACGTTGCTATCAGACGAATTCCAGAGGTAGATGGCCTGACGACTAGCTGCGCCATTATTGCCGTCCAGTCCAAAGAGTAAGATACGCCGCGCTTTTTAATGCGATAAACTTCGGTGCCGGCATAAATCTTCACCTTAGAAAAATGTTGGTTGTAGTTATTGGTATCGCAGGTTTGCAATGTGATCGCCTGACGCTTCGAGCCGCCGTTGCCGCCATCCCAGCACAAGTTGGTGCCTTCTTTCTTGTAGGCGTAGTAGCCATCGCCACGATCGAGTTGCACCCATTTCTGATTTACGTTGCTTGTATTGGTGCCCCATAGATAGATTTGTTGGCCTTGAATTGCGCCACCGTTGCCGTCGATGGAGAAGCCAGTACCGTATTTTTCAATCACAAATGTTGCTGCATTTGCCGTTGATGCGAAGGCTGAAATGGCCAACAGGGCGAATAAATTTTTATAGTTCATATCGAGTCTCCCTGCTTAGTGACTGGCGATGCCAGAGTGGGTGGTTGGGGTCATTGCTGTGGGTTTGATTATTTTCATTATTTTTTGCTCTTTGTGCAGCGGCGCTAAACGCTAGCGCGCATGCGTTGTGATTATTAGACAGCGGCCGTGTTTACCTCGGCTTTCATCCTATCCGCCCACTGGCCGGGTGTGCGGGACATCAGGTACCTCTGAAATAGGGGATACGCACCATTGAGTGTGGTGTGCCTTCGGCGCATGGCTTATTTTTTTTGGGCGCCCAATATTGTTTCGCATTGGTTTCGATAGTAGTTTTGTTTTGCGGGAGATGCAAATAATTCACGTTGCCAATAAAATTGGTTAACCAATTTTATTGGGGTTTTTTATGGGGCTTTGAATTAATTCTTTAGATAACAATGCGTTATAGCTCATATTTCTAGTGTTCTTTGCATTGCTCAGGATGTTGGCTAAACAGTAAATGATTCTACCGTACCAGATTGGCTCGCCTTTTAGTTTTATTGTGTCTGATAGATTGTTTGTTGTGCTTCTTGGGGGCGATTAATTTCTATCAGATAGGGTTTCTAGGCAGCGCAGAGGATTTAGGTGTTTAGGTTAAGCGACTAAGTCCAAGGGCGGAATGTTGTGTGGCAAAACATGGGTGATCATCGTCAGGGCTCGGTATCGAGTGTTAGCGTCACATCTATTTAACAAAAATGCTTGTTTATATTGCGGCACGACGGGCATTGCCTAGTTTGTTTAGATTGTTCGGGTCGCAGGGTTAGTTTTGCAGTGATCTCTGTCTTTATCTCTTCACCTCTTTTCTGCTCGCTTCTGTTTCCGCTGCTAACCACCAATGGTTCGATACTTAGCAGCCTATTCACACAAAAAAAACCACGGTAATTACCACGCTTACGCACACGCTAGTGGCTTAGGCTGTGCACGAGTATTGCGGCCAATCCAGATTAGCCATCTAGGTAGGTGAGTGAATGGGATTATGTTGGGGCCAAAATTACAGGCTGTCGGAGTATCGCCGGGGCGGATCAGATTAGGGTGCAAGGCAGGGGTTTCCTGAATGCAAACGCCTAGATCGTCTGCATGTAATGTCTGAAGCTGAGCTGCGATCAACGCGCTAGTTCGCCAGTTAATCGTTGCTTCTGTTTTAAAGCGTGTGATCTGGTGCAACTTTTTTTATCTGTTCTCCGTAGTTGTTATAGAGCGAACATTTATTTACCCCGGACTTGATCAGGAAAATTCTATGTCGAGTTTTAAATCTCTGGTAGAAGGCTATGGCGGGTATCACCCGTGGAACTTTAAACAGTCGTCAATGGCCGTGATGCGCGTTACGGTTTTTGATTCAAAGACTCGTTGGGGTATTTGTGCAGGCTTGTCTATGTCTAACACTACTACCCGTTAAAAATTGATGTCTTGCAGTTAAAACATCACAGTAATTACAAAGCTTAGGTATAGGGTGAAGGTATATTTTTCGAAAGACCTTGCAGCTAATTTTGATAGATAGATCACCAAAATTCATGAGCCAATAAAAAATTTAAATAAATTTAGCAATTTAAAAAGTTAAACACAGAAAACTGTTACAGGAGTATCTATGAAATACGTAAGGTCATTTAGGCATATAGGAATTTTGTTCTTAGTTATGGTTGTCGCTGCCTGTGGAGGCGGTGGAGGCGGAGGTAATGGTGGCGATGGGCCTGCCGTAACTCCCCCGCCTGCGTTGGCTGCGCCAGCGCTTGCTGATTTGGCTACGCAAGTTTTTGTCGCTAATGCGCTTGTTGATTCTATCTCGTTTACAAATACCGGTGGCGGTGAGCTTACGGCGTGTAGTGCGGAAGGTTTGCCCCAGGATATTACTGTGGCCCTATCTGCAAACGCCAGCACCTGCGAACTCAGCGGTATAGCAAGCCTCGCACAAGCTGCCACAAATTTTAGCGTTACCGCGACAAATGCCAGTGGTACTTCGACAGCGTCGGGCACTATACAAATAGATGAGGCCACCGCCTTTATCACCAAGTGGAAGACCGATAATCCTTTTGGGGTAAGTGAAGATAATCAAATCACCCTGTCTACGTCACCAGCGTTCAGCTACAACTATACCGTTGACTGGGGCGACGGCAACACTGATGAGAATGTAACCGGCGATATTACCCACACTTACGCCACGCCAGGTGAATACACTGTCGCTATCACCGGAAATTTTCCACAACCCTTTTTTACGTTTGATGGAGAGGAGGAGGTTCTTTTATCCGACTCGAGTAAGCTTCTCTCTGTGGAGCAGTGGGGCAACCGCCCATGGCTTTCGATGGAACAAGCATTCCTATTTTGTGAAAATTTGGTGATCAACGACACTCAGCTACCCGATTTTTCTCGTGTTGAGAGCATGAGAATGATGTTCTTTGGCGCAAGCGATTTCAACAGTGACATTAGCGACTGGGATGTATCCCACGTCAGTGATATGAGTGACATGTTCCTTTGGGTAAATGGCTTTAACGGCGACCTCAGCGCCTGGAACGTATCGAATGTGACAAACATGAGCGGTATGTTCCTCGGTGCGAGGAGCTTCAATGCAGACATCAGCGCTTGGAACGTATCGAATGTGACAAACATGCGCCGTATGTTCGCGGGAGCTAGCAGCTTCAATGCTGACATCAGTGCCTGGAACGTATCGAATGTGGAAAACATGCAGGGCATGTTCTCAGACGCAAAAAGATTCAACGCTGAAATCAACCAATGGGATGTATCGCGTGTCACAGACTTTTCTAGCATGTTCGCCTTCACCGATGACTTTAATCAGAATATCGAAATTTGGAATGTATCCAGCGCTTTGAATATGGAATCTATGTTCAGAAATGCTACTAGCTTTGACCAAAATATCGGTGGCTGGGATATTTCAAGCGTAACGAACATGTCGGAAATGCTCGAAGGCAATGTGCTATCCCTTGAGAACTACAACTCATTGCTTATCGGATGGGCAGCGCAGGGCGTTCAGCCAAATGTTAATTTCGGGGCTGGTTCCGCACAGTTCAGCGCAGAAGCACAAGATGCCCGCAACCTACTAACCGATGCATTTGGTTGGACTATCGAGGATGGCGGGCTGCTCGTACTAGCCGAGCTTGAAGCAGTATCAATGACTGCCTACACCAAAAATGAAGTGATATTTCCGATAAATAACAATGGTGGTAACGCTGATCAATGCACATCCAGCGACTTACCGGCAGGCTTGAGCGTTCAGGTGACAAGCGATGGCAGTAGCTGTGAGATTGTAGGCACCCCAGTGGTTGCGCAAGCGTCTACACAAGCCAACATTACCACCACCAACAAGATAGGCAGCACCAGCTCAACTATCGACATCACCATTTTGCAAGAAACCCCTTTTATTACTCGCTGGAAAACCGATAACCCTGGTGCCAGCGCGAATGATCAAATTACCATCAAAGTTTCGCCAGATTTTGATTATGACTTTAGCGTGGACTGGGGGGATGGGAATGTTGATAACAATATCACCGCCGATATTACCCATACCTATGCTGTCGCCGGAGAATACGTGGTTTCAATTACCGGCAAATTTCCACAGCCATTTTTTATCAACACTTTCGATGCCAGTCTTACTGATTCGCCAAAACTGCTCGCTGTAGAGCAGTGGGGTCAGCGCTCTTGGTTGTCTATGAAACAGGCGTTTTTCAACTGCGTCAATCTCGTTATCAATGATCTTGAAAGCCCAGATCTCACATTTGTAAAGAGTATGGCGTCTATGTTCACTAACGCCGACAACTTGTCGGGTGAGATGAACAACTGGGATGTTTCAACGGTGACGGATATTTCTTCGATATTTAACGGTGCGGACAAATTTGATGTAGATGTCAGCAATTGGAATGTGTCGAATGTAGAAAATATGGCGGCAGCTTTTTCCAACGGCTCATTTAATCAAGATATCAGTAACTGGGATGTATCGAGCGTCACTAGCATGAATTCAATGTTCAGGAATGCGTCAAAATTTAACCAGGACATTGGCAGTTGGAACGTATCAAAAGTCAGAAGCATGAGTTCCATGTTTGAAAATGCTGATGGGTTTAATCAAGACATAGGTGCTTGGGATGTATCGGGCGTCCAATTTATGACAAGTATGTTTGAAAATACCGCTCTGTTTAATCAGGATATTGGCGCGTGGAACGTTTCAAATGTGATCAATATGCAAAAGATGTTCAGAGAAAATAGGGTATTCAATCAAGATATTGGCAATTGGAATGTATCCAAAGTATTGGATATGAGCGATATGTTCTTCGATGCAAATGCGTTCAACGCGAATATCGGGGGTTGGGATGTATCAAACGCTACCAATATGTCCAGAATGTTTAGACAGACCGATACATTTGATCAAGATATCAGCCAATGGAATGTATCAAAGGTCCGCAACATGGAGGACATGTTTGCTGCTGGAGCGCTTTCTACACCAAACTACGACGCAATACTAACGGCTTGGAGCCAGTTAGAGTCACTTGTTGCTGGTGTTAAATTTAGTGCGGGCAGCACTACTCTTTCACCGGAATCACAAGCGGCTAAGGATAAGCTCGTTAACGACTTCGGCTGGGTGATCACTGATGGTGGACAAGTGACACCTGCACCCTAATATCTACATGAAATTACGGTGTTGAGTTCTTAGCTGGCTGTTGCTCTGATAAGCATTGAGTGGCAGCCAGTTGTAGTTCAGCTCCTATGTTATTCAGAGGTTCCCTAGCTATTCTTCGCTATAAACTCTCTAATTGTGTCGACAAATATCTTTGCAGCGGGCTCTCTACCAAGCAGTAGGTGCCCCTCGCTCTCAAGCCCTACGAACTCGGCATTTGGAATGCGAGAGGCAATATCTCGGCCAACGCTAACAGGAATGCGTTGATCGCCAAGGGAGTGAATTACCAGTGTTGGCACCGAAATTTTTGCTAATTGTTCACGTACATCAATGTCGCCAAATGCCGATAAAAATCGAACTGCGTTTTCAGGCGATGTCGTTAAGCGCTGGAATTCATTAAACCAGTCCAGCTCTGACTTCTTGGCGTTTGGCAGAAAGGTTGATGAGAAAATTTGCCGATAGGCTGGGTTACTTTGCCCCCAGCCAACTTCCGTCAGAGTTAAAATGGCTTCTCTTTCTCGCATCTGTTCTTCACTGGAATCAATGCGCCAGCCAGCTGCATAGCCACCAAAAAGAATGAGATGGCTTACTTTCTCAGGGTGTTTGATGGCGTATTCAATGGATACTGAGGCGCCTTGCGATATTCCCAATAGGGCAAATTTTTCGAGTTTGCTGGTGGCGACGACCGTTTCGAGGTCTTCTACAAAGGCGTTGAATGAAATGTCTTTTACATCCCAGTCAGATAATCCATTGCCGCGTTCGTCATAACGTAGAAAATGGTGGTCAGTTGCTAGATCGCGAAAAAGCGGACTCCAAATAGGCGCGTCCCAGTCGTGTTCTAAATGGCTAAGCCAGTTTGCCGCTTTTACAATGGGATAACCCTCTCCAACTGAGGCATAGGCTATACGAACGCCGTCTTGGGTTGAGCAAAATTTAATTTTCTGACGGCTTAGGATTTCATGCGTGGATGGTTTTTGACTTTCTTCGTCCGTGGTGTTTTCTATGCTTTGGCTGTTCTTAATTGGCCAGCAGATTCCTGCATTCCTGAACCTGGTTGCTAACTCTTCAGAGGTCTTTTCGAAGGCAGATAGTTCATTCAATGACTTTAATTGATTTAATAATACCCTAGCGGCCTTCGTGTTATAGGGGTCCTTGTCTAGCCAAATCTTTTGCCATTTCAATTTCTCTATTTGCGTAAGGCTCGCATGTAGCGATAGCTTGGCGATAACTCTGCAATACATCTTGTTAATTTCATGGCGCTCTGACTCGAGCCAGCGTTGAAAAATGCTTTGGTCTGGAAGGTCTATGCCAATTAGAAATGGCTCTTCTAATAGATTAAGAATTTTCTCGAGCTCGTCAGCGGATAAATCTTTATTTTCAATAGCCTCATTTATTCTATGTATGTCAATTTCAATGTCTGAGGTTAGTAGGGCTACACGCTCTCTATCGGCGATCAATCTTTCTGTTGCAACGTCATTTATCAGAGGGCGAATTTTACTCAATGACCAACGCAAGGCGCCTCTAGGATCATTAGGGATGTCCCAAAAAACCTCGCACAATCGGTCGCGTCTGTGAGGTCTGGCAGTAATGGCGAGAAATGCGAGTAGGGCTCTAGCGCGCTTCGATTTTGGCAGCACTATTTCTTTGTTGTCTCTCTGCAGTTGAAACTCGCCCAGGGTTTTTAGGGTGATGCTCATTTTTACGAGCCCCTGTCTGTCGTTGTTGTAGCGCTCGTCACTTTGTTGCTGTTCACAGTGAACTCTATCCTTCCGTTGTTTATGCTCAGCCTAGTGTCGGCACAGGTTATCGAAATAGGTGTTAACTTTTGATTTAAGGGGGGTTCGTCTGATTTACCAGCTCCGACCGAATTAAGTTCTCGGTTACGATATAGCATGAGGGAGTGCAGTGTTAAGTTGGCCGGGCGAAGTTTACAGTACCTTTCTGTTGTTGCGCTATTTGGTCTCTAAAAATTACCTTACCAGATATTGACAATTAGACAGATCTTATACCTGCGCGTGGCTATAACTGAGTACAGTTTTACCGCCTTTGGTTATCTTTTGGTATCAATTTTGTTTTTCCAATGGAAAGTATAGAAATATCATTCTGGTGGCTAATGCATTGACTGCTAAATTGATTGCCCGCTGACCTGTCTTCGGCATCAAACTGACTTGTTATATCCTGAATCTGCCGGTGTGTCATAAAATGAGTGTCGTTAATCGTTAGGCGCATGTTTGGCGATTAAAGATGAGTGTGAACCTCGCGCCGCCTTCGGCGGCGTTGTTCGCCGTAATACTGCCGCCATGCACGGTCATGATTTGTCGTGCTAAGGCTAGGCCAATTCCTGCACCTTGTGGTTTAGTCGTGTAAAAAGGCAGGAAGATATCGCTCAATCTTGTGCTTTCAAACCCCGGGCCGTTATCGCAAATGGTTAGCGCAATCTCGCGCTTGTTATTGATGCTCGCCTGCATGCGAATGGCGCCGGATTGGGTGTTGTTTTGGTCTAGCGCTTGCTGGGCATTGCGTAGCAAATTGATAATGACTTGTTCGAGTAAGTGTGGATCTGCTGCTAGCGTTAAATTTTCTGGTTGGCACTGTATGGTGCAGGTTGTGTTTTTTACATTGAGCGTTGGTTGAATAATCGATAGGCAGCGCTGAAATAAATTCAGCACGCTAAATGTTTGAATTTTAGGTTCCGGCAAAAGGGTGAGGCTTCGGTAGCGCTGGACAAACTCCATTAAGCCGTCGGCGCGCCGGGCGACCGTATTGGTGGCATCCTGCAAGTCGTGTAAATCTTCGTTGGGTGTGGGCGTAGTCGCCTGCATGTGTTGCACTAAGTCGTGTGCGCTTTTTGCTAGCGAGGCGATGGGGGTAATGCTGTTCATCATTTCGTGGGTGAGCACGCGCACGAGATCTTGCCAAGCCTGTAACTGTGCCGCTTCCAGTTCGCGCTGAATGTCGAGCAAGCTGAAGAGCTTTTCCGATTCTTGGCCGATATTTAGGCATGTCATTTGGGCCATCAGTTGTCGCTGTTCCGTGCCATCATCAAACAGCAGCAGCTGGCGTTGACCGGGCTGCAACGCGGTGATACTTGTGGCGAACGGGAGGCCGAATTGTTTTAGTTCTTGGCTGCGCGTTAGGTTGGGCAATAGTTGTCGCGCGGCGTGGTTGTGCAAGCGGAGGTGGTTGTCCTCAGCTAGGGAAAAGAGAGGCACAGGGCTGGTTTCTACTAAGGTTTGATAATAGCGAAGTTGTGTGGCTTGATCGGTTTTTTGTGCGTTCAGCGCTTGGCTCACCTGTTGATAGGCTTCGAGCAGCTCGTCGGATAGGGTGCTATCTTGGGAAATAAAATTGTTGCTGTTGCCTTGCTTGAGTGCCACGAGAAATTGTTGAAAGCGTTGGCGCTCTTGATTGATAGATTGCTCGAGTCGCCAAATTTGCCAAAGGCTTAACGCTAAGGCGAATAAGGTTGCGCCCCAATAACCCGGCAATTGCCAAAGCCACAGCGCTAGCCACAGCGTGAGTGCGAGTAGCGTTACTCTTAGCTTGACGTTAAGAGGTAAAAAGGTAGCGCTCTGTTCGTTAGAGGCCATATTTTTCCATCCTTCGATAGAGGGCGGCACGGGTTAACCCTAGCGCCTTCGCTGCCTGACTAATATTGTAGTGATGCTTACTCAGCGCCTTCTGCACCAGCTTTTGCTCCATGCGTTCGAGATCTAAATCTTCGTCCATTGGTAGCGCCATTGTCTCTGGCGCGTCGGGTATCGCGTTAGCCTGCGGGTGGCTTGCTTCAGCGAGTTGTAAATCAGCCGCCTCGAGGAATTGCCCTTCCGCTAAAATGACTGCGCGCTCAATGGCGTGGCGCAAGGCGCGTACATTGCCAGGCCATGCTTGTCGCTGGGCTAGCGCCTTTGCTTGATCCGAGAGATTGCGATTATGCTTACGATATTTACGTGCATAAAGTTGCGCATAGTGTTCAGCCAGTAAGGGAATGTCGTCTGCGCGCTGGCGCAGCGGCGGCACGGTAATCTCAACGGTGTTGAGTCGAAAAAACAGATCCTGTCGAAACTTTGTCTCGTTGGCCAAGTCGCTGTGGCTGAGGTTGGTGGCTGAAATAACCCGAACATCAATGGCGATAGGCGTGTTACCACCGACTGGGGTCACCTCGCGCTTTTCCAGAACCGTTAATAGCTTGGCCTGCAAGGGTAAGGGCAGATTGCCAATCTCGTCTAAAAACAAGGTACCGCCCTGCGCAGCAACGAGGCGGCCAATGCGGTCTGTATGAGCGCCGGTAAAAGCACCTTTCTTGTGCCCGAATAGTTCAGACTCAAATAAGTTTTCGGCTACAGCACCTAAATCTACGGCCATAAATATTTGCTGGGCGCGTAGGCTTTGTTGATGCAAAGCGCGCGCAACCAGCTCTTTGCCGGTGCCGTTCTCGCCTAAAATTAAGACATTGGCATCGGTTGGTGCAACTCGATTAATCAACGATCTTAGTCGAGTCATGCCCGCTGATTGGCCGAGCATTTGGTCATGGGTTTGCTGGGCCTGCACTAGTGCGCGATGACTTTGTTTGTATTGACTCGCCTCACTCAAACTTTGATGCAGGCGCACGGCTGCAGACAGAGTGGCAATCACTTTTTCGTTCTGCCAGGGCTTGGCAATAAAATCCGTCGCGCCGTCTTTAACGGCTTGCACGGCGGTGTTGATGTCGCCGTGAGCGGTAATCATGATCACCACCGCATTGGGGTCTAGGGCTAGAATTTTTTTGAGCCAGATAAACCCTTGTTTGCCACTGCTTTCACCGGGTGAAAAATTCATATCCAATAAAATTGCATCGAATTGATGGGTGGCGAGCAAGTCCGGAATTTGCGCGGGGCGGTCGGTGGTGATGACCTTGCCCACCTGGCGTTTAAGCAGCAGCCTAGCCGCGGTGAGAATGTCTTGATCGTCGTCGACGACCAATATGCTGGTGTTATTCACGGCGCTAAATCCTCCCTAGGTGTCCGGTATCGTACAAGTTCCCTTGGCATAACACAGCTTTGGCTGTTCGTTTTCGAACACAATTGCGCGATGCATCTAAGCTGACGTAAATTTACCTTTAAAAAACAATAGCTTATGGATTGGCCCGCGGCTTGCAATAAGTGCCTTAAGACTCACGAGGATGGAGATTGGCCATGTTGTCAGAGGTTGTATTGGATCAAAACGCAATGCCCGAGGCGTCCACCGCGACGAAAAGCCCTGCACTGTGGCAGCGGAAATTGCTCAGTAACGCAGGGCGTGCCTGGTTTGCTGTTGCCTTTTTAGGTCAGTGGATTTTCGTTGCTTATGTGGTGCTGCATTACGGCGGCATGTTGCTCGAAAACGGTTTGGCTGGGTGGAGTGTGGAAAATAAAAACGCCTATGTGGCGGGTGACTGGCTCGGCAATATGGCGATGCTGGCGCATATTGCGCTGGCGGTGATTGTGTTGGTGGGCGGCTCCTTGCAGTTGATGCCGGCAGTGCGCTCGCATTGGCCTAAGTTTCACCGCATTAATGGCCGCGTCTATATTGTCGGTGCTGTTGTCACCAGCGTCGCAGGGTTGATCTTGGTGTGGGGGCGCGGCACAGTCGGTGGCGTGGTGATGCAATGGGGCATCAGCCTTAACGCCCTATTAATTATCGGCTTTGCCGGGCTAACGATCTACTGCGCCATGCAGCGCCGTTTGGCCGAGCACCAGCGCTGGGCGCTGCGGTTATTTATGGTAGTTAGCGCGGTTTGGTTTTTCCGTATCACCTTTATGTTGTGGATGGTCTTAACCGGTGGTGCGGGTGTTAACTTCGAGGATTTTACCGGGCCATTTCCCTATACGCTGGTTTTTGCACAGTATTTGGTGCCCTTGTTTTTGTTGGAGTTGTTTCAGTGGGTCAAGGCAAAGGGCACTGGTGTTGCTACTTGTGCCATGGCTTTTACAGTCATGCTGTGCATTCTATTGACCTTAGCCGGGGTTGGCGCGGCAACGGTTGCCATGTGGTTGCCGAAAGTGTTGTAACCTTAGCCCTTCAATTGCAAGAGAGAGTCGCTGCATGGCTGATTTTGATGCGCTGTTATCCTTAACCCAAGTCGATAAGGCCTACTACACATCTAGCCTGCGCACCCAGGCGTTGAATGCTATTGATTTAACGGTACACACGGGTGAGTTTGTGGCAATCATGGGGCCATCGGGTTGCGGAAAAACTACCCTGCTTAATATTCTCGGCTTGATCGATCGGCCGAGTGCTGGCGCTTATCAATTTATGGGCCGCGAGGTGTTGAACCAGAGCGAATCAGCACTCAGCGATTTGCGCAAACAACATATAGGTTTTATTTTCCAAAACTTTAATCTTATCGATGAGTTGACGGTGGCGGAAAATATTGAGCTGGCGTTACTGTATCGAAAGTTCGATGCGAAAACACGTAAGCAACAGGTGCTGAGCGCGATGGATCAGGTGGCGCTGGCGCACCGAGCCGATCACTACCCAAGCCAACTTTCCGGTGGCCAGCAACAGCGGGTGGCAATTGCCCGAGCGCTAGTGGGTGGCCAGTCTTTGATTCTTGCCGATGAACCTACGGGCAATCTCGATAGCACCCAAGGAGCTGAAGTGATGGCCATGCTGCAGAATCTCAATCGCCAAGGCAGCACGCTGGTGATGGTGACTCACTCGGCCCTACACGCCGATTATGCTAATCGCATTGTGCATTTATACGATGGCGCACTAGTGACCGATGGCACTCGTTTACCCACGCGGACGTTAGGTTAGTCTCTTGCCGCCTGTCTATAACAGCGTCGATAGTCGCGTGACTTATGTTACTTAATGCCCGCTTGGCGCTGCGCAATTTGCGCAAACATCGCTTCTTTAGCGCGATTAATCTGCTCGGCTTAGGGGTTGGCCTCACGGTATTTATGTTTAGCGTTTTATTTGTGCGCTATGAAGTTAATCACGATCACATGTTTGCCAAACGCGATCAAATTGTCACCGTGGGTAGCCAGTTTTCGCCTAGCTCGGGTGAACCCATTAGCCAATACCCGAATGTGCGCTTGGCTTACGGGCCACTATTTCAAGCGCAGGTGCCGGGTATTTTACGGGCGGTGCGCAGTAAGTTTGAACGCCGCAAAGTACATTCAGCCAGGGGTGCTTTTCACCTTGGCCTGCGTTTCGTCGACGAGGGCTTTACCGACTTATTTGATTTTACCTATCTCTATGGCAGCCCGGTTGCGTTATCTCAGCCCTTTACGCTGGCATTAACCGCGAGTAGTGCCCGAACATTATTCGGTACCAGCAACGCGGTGGGATTAACGGTGTTACTCGATCAGCGTTGGCCCCTGCGTGTGGTCGCCGTATTTGAAGATGTAGCGGTTGATAGCCATTTCAATTCCTCATTGATGCCGGATGTTGAGCTTACGAGCTTTACCTCGTTATCGACGTTGATAGCCATGTCTGAATTCACCGCGGCTGGCGAATGGGAGTCACTGGAGCCAACGGATCTCACCTACTTGTTGCTGCCCGAGGGAGCTGATTTAAAGGCGCTACGCCGGGCGGTGAATGCGATTGCTGAACGCTATGCCAGCGCCCAAGAGCGAGCCTATATTTCTGCTCTCAATATTCGCCCCCTGCAAGATCATCACACCCAAGTGTGGGACTCGCTCGGTTTTCCGGTCAATGAAACGCTGACGCTAATGGGCTTGCTGGTGCTTTTAGCGGCGGCCTTGAATTATGCTAGCCTCGCCAGCTTGCAACACGCAGGCCGCGCTAGGGAATGGGGGTTGCGCAAAGCATTTGGCGCTAAACCTTATCAATTGGTGCGCCAATTGTTGTTGGAAAGTGTGATGCTGGTGGCGGTTGCCACTTGGCTGGCATTTGCTTTAGTAGAGATACTTGTACCGCTGTTTAACGCCTGGAGTGGCAAATCCATTACCATCGAGTATGTTAGTTTCGTACCGGAATTAGTGTGTTTAGTTGTTTTACTCGGCCTAGGCGCTGGCATCTATCCAGCTATGCAAGCGGCTAATTACGGCGCCAGTGACGCGCTGCGTAGAGGCTTGGCCGGTAGCACCCTATTGGGCCGCGGTCGGGTTCCTTGGCTGCGTCAATTATTGGTGGCAGGGCAATTTTCTATCGCCACCTATATTTTGGCGTTGGTTGCGGTAGTGGTGTTACAAAACAACCATTTGCAGCGCGTGAGTGATGTGTTCATCCGCGATCGGGTATTGATATTGTCTGACATGACAGCGCCAATATTGCAGCCAAAGCTGGCGGCATTTCAGCAAGCACTCGAGAAAATACCAGGGCTGGAGGCGACCAGTGGCTCTGAGAGTGTGCCCTATTTGCGCGTGGGTGGCTCCAGTTTTTTACCGAACGCTGAGGTGGAGCTTTTGTTGGGGCAGGTGGCGCCTAACTTTTTCTCATTTTATCAAATGCCCCTGCTGGATAAGCTGGATGATGGGCAGGTGCAACAGTATCTTGATGACAATTTTTTACCTGTGATTATTAATCAGATGGCAGCCGAACTGCTGGGTGTAAGTGATGTTGACCATGCCTTAGGCCATCGTTACCAAGCTAGAGTCGATGGTCGGCTGCGCGACTATGTTGTGGTTGGTGTCATGCCGACTCAATATTTTTTGGGCGTTCATATGCGTAAGCGCCCCATCGCTTTCGCTATAAATAGGCAGCCGTATAATTATTGGGCGGTTAAATTTAGCGCACCAATAACCGAGCGGGATCTGAAGAATGTACATCTGCTCTGGCGGCAGTATTTCCCAAGCTACCCCATAAGCGTTCAGCCTTTAGATCACTATTTTAATCGGTTCTTTAAAATCCCCACAATGATAGGCAAAGTGATTAGCGTGTTCGCGGCAATAGCAGCACTTCTCGCGATTATAGGGTTGTTGGGCTTGGTGGTATTTGCAGCGCGTCAGCGCGAACAAGAATTGGCGTTGCGCAAAGTATTCGGTGCACGCTGGGTGGATTTGGTTTTGCTGCTGGCGCGCCCTTTTACCCTGCCGGTACTAAGCTCGCTGCTGTTGGCGCTGCCGCTTGCCTATGTTTCTTCGCATATCTATCTGCAATTTTTTCCGGAACAGCTTGCGCACCCTGGGTTGGTGACTGTGCTTTCCGGCTTTGCTGCTTTAGCTATTGCCGCCTTCGTTTTGGCGCTCCAGGCATTGATAGTTGCCAATCGCTCAGCGGGGCGAGGCCTGCAAAAGGTTTGATGGGGCGCACATGGGTAATATAGGTCGAATTAAATCCAGGCATAGCCTATAAGGGTGCTATTAAAACGTGTTCTTAAGGCGTGTTCTTAAGGCGAGCGCTAGTTGGGCGAATTATTGTTAGCGCGCCATGACGTCTTTGGCCCAAGCAACCAGCAGCGCGAGGGCCTGTTCCTCGTCATTTTCTTGCGTGTTGATAATTGTGCAGTCGTATTTTTTTCCGAGCTCTAGGTAGCGATCCACATACCTTTTGTGCCAACTATTGGGGTAGGTTTGCTCGTCTCTCTGGGCTAAGCGCTCGAGTGTTGTGTGTAGGTCAATCCAACAAATAGCGGTGGCAGGGCGATGTGGCCAAAGATGATGGTCGGCCTCGGGTAACAGCGTGAATAGGGTAATCCATAGGCGATCAAATACTAAGATGGGGCTTTCACCGTATTGCGCCAATACCTGCCGGTAGGCTTGGTCTGCAATACCCATTACCGCGGTAAAATTTTTTGCTTCTGCGGCTTCTAACAATGCCGGCCCGTAGGGGTCTCCATAGGGCCGGACATATTCAGCGTCGAGTGCCTGTGCTAAGCGGCGGGTTAGGGTGGTTTTACCCGTACCGTCGTGACCATCCACAGCTAAAATCCATGGTTTGTGTTGCATAGGCGCTCGCCATCCCGTTAATAACTAGAAGGGGTGTAGCACAACACTGTGGCTGGTGTCGTTTATTTCTAGCCAATAGTGTCGCTCTTTACTCTCATCCAATACCCTTTTCGCCTCGTCTGCCAGCGTGATATTGCCCTTAGGTGAAACTTTCACTTTTGCGCCTTTGCCGCTGTTTGAGAAAAGAATCTGCTTGTCTTTTACCTGCAGGTAAACCAATTCACTGGTGGCCTTTTTCATGCCTAGGCAGCGTCGTGCTGACACGGGTAAGGTGATGATGCCACTCGGTGACATTTTCAGAGATTTGTTTTTAACTGTTAATAATTGTTGCATACATCCTCCTGACTTTTTTCGCGAAGAAAAGCACGATAATAAAGTGCTTCGTACCGTTGCTTTAGGGTAAGGGCAGATTTCCCCTCCCGCCAAAGATCTTTATCGTAGGCGTCTACGCGGTCAAAATCCTGATTGATCTCGCGCACACGCATACAGTCTGGGCTGATTTCGCCATAGAGAATATGGCCGCTTTTATCGACAAAATAACAAATGTCGATGAGCTGTAGCCCAGCGTCATGAAATAAATCCTCTAAAAATAGAAAGCTCGAGCGGGCCAACGCCTTTGCGGATGGCATATCGTGTAGCCAGACACTGGCGTAATCGTCGGATATGGGCTCGTCGGCGAGCCGCTTGCCCTGATCATCCGTTAGTGGGTGACGCCAATCAAAGCACACCAGCGGTTGATCGAACCGCGACCAGCGCGTAATTGAGCCACAGGCTTGGGTGCTACCGTAGTTCTCGGTGTAGAGGTAGCGATGTAGTGGCGAGCCTATGTGATAGCGCTTCACGCGCACCTCTATATTGCTGTTTTCAACCAAGCGCTGCGCGGTGTAAACCTCGTCCCCGCGTTCGATGAGTGCGACAAAGGCGTTGCGCCTTAAAGCCGAGTTGTCTGAAAGTTGCATTCGGCGAAACACTTCCGCGGAAAAGCGCGCCCGTAAAATATCGGTTCCGGCCACATCGCCATAGCGATTTTTGGAAAAGGAATACACCGAGGGCTTAAATTTCTCAATCACCAGGTTTCCAGTCAGCTTGCGGATGATCTTACTTTCGCCTTCGGCCACCAGTGGTAGGGCGTCAAAGTTAAAGTGCAGCAGCCGTATCACTTGTTCGACCGCCGACATGCTGGTGTCGAGCAAATAAACGGTATATTTTCCGGCGTGATATTCGGGAATCGGCTTGTGCTTTAAGGTTAGTAAGGGTTGACCGAAAGGTCGCTGCTCCACCGGCGTGGTGACGGCCACGGGCTGGAGAATAATGTGTAGCGCTGCCAAGGCATTTTTAAGTGCCAAAATGTTGTCTTTATCTGGCATTTGTTTGTATCCAATGGTTATCGACATGTCTACCTCCATGAGTTTCTGTAAGTCCTTACCGGTATACATCCAAACGTTTGTTGTATTCTTCTAACACCGCTTGGGTGGTCCACGCGGCCGATGCTATAGCTTGGCTAGCTTCACCGCTGAAGCAGCGCTGGGTTTGGTATTGGACATCAAAGCCAAATTTGTCGATGCACAATTGAACGACCGCTTCTTTACTGAGCGGCTGTTCCAGCGCGCCTTGAATGCCGCGAATAACATTGAGCGGTATTTTTACGAAATACTGATATAGATTTCGTTTGTCGTCGTCTTCTTGGTGCAGCGGATTGTCGGCGGCAAAGCTAGCCATGCCAATCAACTGGCGCATGCGGATAAAACCGAAGCTAAAGTTCCTAACAATGAGTTCGTTTCTGGGTTTTATCGGCGTTGCAACAGCGCCAAAAACACACAGGCCATGGCTTGGTAGATTGTCGCCAGATAATAGCTGGTAGTTAAAGAAGTTCTCTGGGTTGTAGATGCCGATATTGAGTTCAATACCTTGATGGGTGGGGCTTTTCCCCGCGAGTTTTCTCAGGCATTCAACTTCGTCTTTGACCACTACAACTAGGTCATAATCAGAAAAGGTATCGCTATTGATGGATGAGCCGTACACGATAATGGCTTTTATCTGATCCTTTAATAAGTGTCTGAGCTGGTCGATAAAACCAAACTTTTTCGCTTGCTTGGGGTCGAGCTTGGCGGCAGACATCAGGCTTGTGGTGTGACTTACGTTAGCGGATAACAGCCTGATAATCTGGGAGAAAAGGTGCTTCAGACGAAGGAAGGTTTCTAAGCTGCTGAGGCCTAGCCGCCGTTGCTCGACCAGCTCGGTTACCGCGCCGCACAAGTCGAGGGCGGCGAGCGCTGTGTGTGGTTGGGTTTGAGCGAAAACGCCCGCGTACCAAAGCCGCGATAACTTGCTGTCGATAGTGCCCTCAGACCAACGGTTTTGAATGATCGCCGCTCCTAAGGTAACGCCGGCGAGAAACATCGTTGACTGCAACCAGTACTCGGGTGAGCAAATGTTGTCGGCGGCATTTACTGTCAGGGCTAGGGACGCAGGAGTCTTGGCGCTGTGCGGGGCGACCAACTCAGTAGGCTTTAGATTGTGTATGGCAGCGCGGAAAAAAAGCGGGTGAAACAAGCTCGAAAGCCGCACAGCGTTAGGTGAGATCACTCTTGGATTTTGCAGGCCGAGCGCGATGGCTTGGCGCGGTGTGAGTTGAAACGCGGCTAGCGCAAGGTCTTGTTCTAGAAAGGCAAAGCTAATGGTTTTGTCGCTATCGCCAAGCCAGCGAGCGGGGAGAACAATATGAGCGAAGGCGGTGAAAGGCGATTGGGCTGCTGGGCGCTCTCGAGTCATCAAGTGCCTTGCCTCGCTATCTGTCATCTGGCGCGCTAAGTTTTCCATTGTCGCCGCTTTCCTTTTTGGTCTGAGTTTTTGATCTGAATTAGTCGTCTAATAATTGTTCCGAATTTTACTTCCCGTGTACTTCTGGCCGCGCAATAGCCGTTGGTCGTGTTGGCTGTATGCTTAGATAACAACCCTAGCCTATGGCTAAAATTTTTCAGGTAATTTTTTTATCAGTGGAGCACTCGTTACAGTTTTAAAATATGTGTTTTTTTGCAGCTTGTCGTCTGAAGCTCACTAGGCAATGGGGGGTGGATAAACGTCTGTTGGATTGATATTCATATTTAATCTTTCAGAAGTTGTTGTGAGAATTACTTGGTGTAAAAGCCGGGTGTGTGGGCCTATAACTTGGTTAAATTTTTTCCTATCGGTTGGTTCTCTCGTACTGGTTTAGAGTATGCGGTGATTATCTTTCTTTTTTCGTCGTTGGTCTTCGTCGTTGTTTTGTTGTTGTTGGTTTTGCTTGGTTGTTAACTAATAACCTCCTACTTAAATACCTACATTGTGATATTTGTTTGTCGCTTCCTGCTACATAGCTATCCCCGCTAAAAAGAAATTTTCTACATGCCATACGATATTATATCTAGCATTTTTTTTGTTCTAAACTCGAGCCACCTTCTTTGATATTTCGAGGAAGTATGTTGCTGCGATTGTTAACGCTTGTCTGCTTTTCTATTTCAAAGGTATGAGTGGTTAGGCAAAAAATGATCAGGCATTGGTTGGTACAAGGTGCATGCTGCACCACTAAAGTTTGCTAAGGAGTAGCGCTATGAATCATGTCGTAGAATCAGGCCGCACAAAAACGTTAGACGATGTTTTTCCCAGCTTAGAGAATTTGGATGCAGATGCTCTAAAGCCATTTCCTGTTTTTCCACTGCTGCTACAAGTCAGTGGTTTATACGAGTGGAAAATGAAAGGCACGGTAAAGCCTGTTCCCTATCCCATTAAGCGGCCTTACCCCATCCCGAGTGTGGCGAATGCTGATGTGCCCACGCTATCGGCTGGCCATGATGAACCCGATGAGTTTGAATATAACCTAGATACCGAGGCGCTAGCCTTGCCATTCTTCCCGTTTAAGCGAGAAGAATTGCGTTTAGATACCGATGGTCGATTTCCGCAAAGCACGGTGAGCGGCACGCTGTTTAGCCTAAACCGAGAGCGCGCTCATTGGATTGCTAGCCTCAAAAAGATTGCCACCAATCGCTGGAAGGGAAACATCTGGCACAAGGATGGACAGGCCACACTTTTGCCCTATACCAATGTAGATGTGCAGGCTAAGCCAGTACTTTTTGGTACTAAAACAGTCACCGTTAAGTTCTATGGCGGTGGCGCTCCCTCGCTGGTGCGCACTTTTAGTTTTAAGTCGCTTTACCATCATAAGGTCGAGTTTGAGTACGACGTGGTGGATGGCACTAGCGCGGTAACCGCTATACACACCCATGCACACCCGAATCGGCCGGCGAGTTTGCCAGCGGAAAATTTATCGATAGAAAAGGTATTTCAGCGCGCGGGTTTTGACGTGTCGGTATCGCCCGGTAGCGGTGGCTTACCGATCGCGGGTGCCGGCGCCGATCACCTGTGGACCGATATGGAAATGCACGATGCCATGCAAACTTATTGGTCTCGCTTTGCCGATAAACCTCAGTGGGCTATGTGGGTTCTGTTCGCGGCTAGGCACCAGTCCGGCTCTAATCTCGGCGGTATCATGTTTGACGACATAGGCCCCAATCACCGCCAGGGCACGGCGATGTTTAACGATTCCTTCATTGCCAATCCACCTGCGGGCGATGCCAACCCTGCGGCTTGGGTGAATCGCATGAAGTTTTGGACCGCCGTGCATGAAATGGGCCACGCCTTTAACCTAGCGCACGCCTGGCAAAAGCACATTGGTGCGCCCTGGGGTTCGACTTGGATGCCGCTGACCTCGGATAGCGAAGCAAGAAGTTTTATGAACTACCCCTTCTTGGTTGCCGGTGGGCAAAGTGCCTTTTTTGCCGACTTCGATTACCGGTTTATCGATGAAGAGTTGCTGTTTATGCGCCATGCGCCAGCGCGCTTTGTCGAGATGGGCAATGAGGCTTGGTTCAGTAATCATGGCCTGCACGAGGAAGACCAAGACGAATTAAATGGCAACCTGCATTTAGCGGTGCGCGCGAACAGGCCGCAAACGCGATTTGAGTTTATGGAGCCGGTGACGCTCGAGCTGAAGCTACACAACGTCAGCAACGAGGATTTGATTCTCGATCAGGCGCTGTTGAGCGACGGCGGGCATTTGATGGTGCTGGTAAAACAACCTAACGGCAACATCAAGCGCTGGACGCCCTTCGCGCACCACTGCCACAAACCCGGCGTCTCTATATTGCATAGCGATAAAGCCATTTACTCCAGCTTGCCATTGTTTGCCGGTGGTGAGGGTTGGCTGTTTAGCGAGCCGGGCCACTATGAAGTAGTGTGCATGTTAGAGCACGAAGGTTTAATGGTTTTGTCTAATCAGCTAGCAGTAACGGTGATGCCGCCAAAAAGTTATGAGGAGCAAGTGTTGGCGCAAGATTACTTCGATGATGGCGTTGCGCGTGCACTGGCCTTCGGCGGCACCAATGTATTAACCCACGCGAACGATGTACTGCATCAAATGGTGGCTAAATTTGGCGCCTTACATGCGGCTACTCACGCGGCCGCGGCCTTGGTGCAACCGCAAATGATGAACTGCGCACTGTTGGATGTGGATAAGAAAGATAAGCTTGTGTTTAAAAAGCAAAAGGCCGATATAAAATCCGGCTTCCAGCTGACGAAAAAATCCTTGCTTAAAAACAGTGCGGCGGCTGCCGAAACCCTCGGCCATATCCGCTACCACGAAACCATGGCAGCCATTGCCGCCGATCTTATGCACCAAGGCGACAAGGAGAACGCAGAAGAGTGCAGAACGAGCTTGGAGACAACGCTCAGCAAGCGCAACGTGGCTGACCATGTTATGGAAAAAGTAAAAGCAGATACCCGTAAGTTATTTGCTAAGAAAGCCTAAAATTGAAGCGTTTATTTATCTGCCTGTTGTTGGTTGTAGAATTTTAGCTGAGTAAATAAACGTTTTAAGGCGACAAACATCACTCTGCTCAGGTGGGGTGATGTTTGATCAGGGTTGGTTTCTGTTGCCACAGCTAAGCCCGCGAAAAGCTGCCCTCAGTTTCTCGGCGGTTCGCGCCGAGTGATTAATAGGTTAGTTCGAGACTAGCGAATAATGACCTAGGTTCGCCGATAAAATAGCGGTCGCCGTCAAAACTGGAAAAATCGGCGCGCTCGGCGTATCGATTGTCGGTTAGATTTTTCACCCGCAGGCCGAAGCTAAGGCCATTGTGAACGCGATGGGTAAATCTGGCATTGACCAAATTGTGGCCATCGTAGCGATGGGTGTTTTCCAAGTTTGTGTAGTAGCTGCCCATTGCCAGCCATTCGAGCTCTAGGGTGGATGCATTGCTGAGCAGCCAGTTAAGGCGCAGGGAATGCATATGTTTGGGCGCCGAGACAATGGTGTTGCCCTTGGTTTTTAATTCGTTGCTTGTACCCGGTGCACTCACATTCGATTGGTAGTGGTGCTGGGCAAGTGTGCCAGAAAAACTTAGCCGCCATTGTTCGCTGACTTGCCAGTGCAGTTCGTATTCTGTGCCGAGGTGATCGGTTTTTCCATTGCCGAGGTTGAGTCGGTCGGCGGATTGAAAAATGACATTGTCTTTGGCCATGCGAAAGGCCGTTATGTTGTAGCTCAGGTTATCGAATTGCCCGCCGAGCCCTAGCTCCGCGCTTAGGATCTCTTCTGCTTGCAGTTCTGCGTGCATTTGGCCGTTTTGTAGTCGATACATTTCCGTGGCTTGGGGCGCGCGGTTGCCCTCGGCTAGGCGAATGAAGAAGCGATGTTGTTCGGTTAGGTCGCGCAGTAGGGCGAGATTGGTGGAAAAGTTTTTGAAAGCGTCTTTGCTATCCTCCGGCCTCGTATAACGGCAACCCACGGCGCCGGTAAAATTATTAATGCAAAGGCTGCCGTCCTCGGCGCTATCGCCGCTGATCATCTTATTGTTGTAGTCGTAACCCAGGTATTCATAGCGCAAGCCGCCGGTGACGAGGGTGGCGTCGTCGATCCGATATTCCAGAGCGGTAAAGGCCGCCGCTAGCAATGCCTGTACTGTGTAATCGTATTGCTTTCCGGCCGGAAAAGATGAGAAGCCGCCGACTTGAGATTGTGTCAGCCAAGCGTGGGTGTATTCCGTATCTAAACCTGCGGTGAGATCTAGGTCATCGGATAACGCGGTCAAATAAAGGGTTTGCAGGCCGAGACTTTTATGCCCGTTTTGCTCCACCGGTGTGCCGGGTAAAAAGTGCATCATAAAGGTCATGTCCGTGTAGCGCGCATAGGGCGTTAGGCGCAGGATAGATGCGTTGTTATTGACGTTGTTATTGAGGTTGCTATTTGCGTCGATATTTGTTTGATCTGTTGCATGGCGTTTCGCATTACCCAAGGGGATGTCGATACGCGATTGCAGGCGTGCAGATTGTGAGTCCCGGAAGGCTTCTGGGTTCGGGTTTTCGCGTTGTCGGCTTTTGTCTTTATAAGCATCGGCGCCACTGACGTAGCCCGCGGTTTCCTGGTTCAAGTTATTCACGCTCAGGAGCGTACTCGCCTTGAGTTGGGTGGTCGCATAATCGTGCCTAAGGCTGAGCTTTTGTTGATCAAAGCCCGAGTCATCTTTGTAGCCGCCGTCGTGCGCGGCGTTGAACCGCAAGCCCAAGCCGTGCTCGCCTTCCTGTCGATTAAAGCCTAGCTTCAGACGCGCGTAATCATTGGCGCCGGCCTCTAGACCCAGGGTGTGATTTGGCCCGTCGCTGGCAGCTGCGCTAATCACATTAATCACGCCGTGTTGGGCATCGGAACCGAACAGTACCGTGCCTGGGCCGCGCAACACGTCAATTTGTTGGGCTTGTTCGTAGTTCAGGTCGAACAACTGGTTGACGTTGCAAAAGCCGGTGGCTCGAACCGGTACGCCTTCTTCGGTGACCGCAAATGCGCCACAGCTGCCGGCGCCGGTCAACACCGGCGAGCGAATCGCGGTGAGGTGTTCTTGGCCGTTACCGCGGGTAATCCACACCCCCGGTACTGTCGCGAGCGCTTCGCTAATATGTACCGCTGAAATTTGGTCGAGTTGTGCTTGGTCAACAATACTGATGCTGGCCGGGATTGAGCTGAGATCTTGTTCACTGCGCGTCGCCGTCACTGTGATTGTCTCTATGCTTGGCGCATGCTTGGCTAGGGGGTCGGCGATTAATAGGTGGCCGTAACCGAGGCCGCAACAGAAAACCAAAAGACCTAAATCTAGTCGAGGGCGGGCCATTGGATATTTCCTTGCGTGCTCATAGAAATGGTTTGCCAGCCTAACAGAAATGCGCTTTTCGATCAGGTTATAGGCTAACTTAAGAGCCAAGGTGGTGCCGGTAGTCGGCAATAAAGCGGCTAAAGATGTATATATAGATGTATAAATGTCTAAATGGGGCGCCAGGCCTGTAGAAGGGTGGATCGCTAACTCCATAGGCTCGGCCTAGCATTCTGGCGCCGCGATGCAAATGCGCTAAATATAGCGGTGTTGCACATTCACCGAGCTTGTAACCCGGTAGGATTGGATGAGGTTGGCGAGTGCTTAGGATAAAATTTTAAAATTTGCTGTGGCGCTAACCGCGGCTTGTCGTTATCGGCTAAAAGTGTAATAAAGGCTCTTGAGCGTTTAGCGTTAGCGCAGATTTTTTTACGGGTTTTGAGGAAATATTGGCTCATGAAATCGATACTGCTTTTTTCAATGATCACCCTGCTGGTTTCCGCCTGTGGCGGAGGCGGTGGTAGCGCTGGCCATAATCATCCCATGCCCACAGTGCCGGATTCCAATGACGTAACGGCAACACCGAGAGCCGGTGCTGATTGTTTTAATAACCTAGCCGATAACTACCCCTGTTTGAATGTGGATAGAGTCTCCGGTTTAAAGTTTAATGTGCAGGCGTCGGACATTTGGGGCTGGCAAGACCAAATCAACGGCGATGACTACGCCTTTTTAGCCTTGACCACCGGCACGGCGTTTATTCGCATGACCAATCCCGAGGCGCCAGAGTTCGTCGCCTTTTTACCTACGGCAACGGGCAGTTCATCTTGGCGCGATGTTAAACAAATTAATGATCACGCGGTGGTGGTGAGCGAAGCCGCCGGGCACGGCATGCAAGTGGTGCATATCAAAGGCTTGGTGGAGCGCAGCGACGGCGAAACGATTGCGCCTATTTATCACTATAAAGAGTTCGGCAGCGCCCATAATATTGCGGTCAATGACGATACCAATTTTGCCTATGTGGTGGGCTCAAATACCTGCGGTGGTGGTTTGCACATGATCGACATGAATGAGCCTCACATGCCCAAGTTCGCTGGCTGTTATGCCGGCGATGGTTACACCCACGATGTGCAGTGCGTGACCTACTGGGGCGACGATAGCAATTACCGCGGCCGGGAAATTTGCTTTGGCGCCAATGAAGACACGCTCACTATTGTCGATGTTACCGATAAGTCAGCGCCGCAACTGATCGCCAAACGCAGCTACAGCCAAGTGGGTTACACCCATCAGGGTTGGTTAACCGATGACCACAATTATTTTGTCTTGGGCGATGAGTTGGATGAAACAAATTTTGGCATCAAAACGCGCACCATCGTGTTCGACACCCGCAACCTGGCCAACCCAACCTTTGTTAGCGCGTTTAATAACACCACCAATAGCATCGATCACAATCTGTACGTGAAAGGTAATCATATTTTTCAGGCCAACTACACCGCCGGGGTGCGCGTGCTGCGCCAAGGTAATCTCGCTCTCGGTGAGATGCGCGAAGTCGCCTACTTCGATACCTGGCCGCAAAATAATAATGCCGTGTTCGACGGCGTCTGGAGTGTATTTCCCTTCTTCGATAGCGGCCTGATGATTACCGCTAACATCGATGGCGAGTTTTTTATTCTTCGGCCAAATCTTAGCGCCATTCCTGAATGTTCTGACTTGCTGGATAACGATGCCGATGGCGCCACCGACTATCCAGCTGATAGCAGTTGTTCTAGCGCTGAAACGCAATTCGAGCAGTAGCGTTAGATCCACATAAATCCAGCAAAAATATCAAAAGGCATTGCCAAAAGATGCCCTAGTACTTTGTTGTATTCGTGGTCTTAGCGTGGTCTTAGCGTGGTTTTAAGTGGTGGTTTTACATGCCAGTTTTACTAGGGCGTTTGATGTTATTAGAGGTTCCCTAGGTGACCTCCGCTAAATTTTCCGCCAAAAAATCTATCATGGCGCGCACCACGGGGCGGCGGGCGTTGGTTGCTTTCCACATCAAATAAACCAATGCTTCCTCGTGGCCGCTGATGCTGGCTTGCCAATCCGGTAGCACCTCGACCAGCTCGCCCGTTGCTAACTCCTGCTCCACGAACCAGCGCGCGTTGAGGGTGATGCCTAAATCTTGCTTTGCCCACTTGATCACAGCACTGCCGCCGCAGGCAGACAAGATGGCTTCTATGCGCAATTTTTTTATTTGATCTGCTTTTTGGAATTGCCAATAGGTGTGCTGTTTATTTTTAAACAAGGCCAAGCAGTTGTGCTGTTTTAAATCTTCCGGCTGGGTTATGGCTGGGTGTTGCTTTAAATAGCTCGGGCTGGCGACCAAGATGCCTCGGCTGCGAATCAGCGGCTTCACAATGAAATTAGAATCCGCCGGCCGGCCGTATCGAACCGTGAGATCGAAGGGCGACTCGTGCAAATCAATCATGGTGTTGTCTAGGCTCACCACAATTTTGGAGTTGGGGTATTTTTTTTGAAATAAGGGCAGCAGCGGAATGATTTTTTTGTCGCCGTAGGAGTCGAGCGAGCTGATGCTGACTTGGCCCTCGATGTTGGGGGTTAGGGCTTTAAAGGATTGGCGGGTTTCGTCGACCGAATTCAGGATGTCTAAACTCTGCTGATAAAAACTCTGGCCATGCAGGGTTAAGTCTAAGCGCCGGGTGGTGCGGCTAAACAGTTCGGTGCCCAATTCCTGTTCGAGCTTGTCTATCTGGCGCGCCACGGAGGAGGCGTTTTTATTTAATCGCTTAGCCGCTAGGCTGAATGAGCCGGTTTCGACCACCTGTACAAAGTGTTGCATGGCATCAAACATCTTGGCCTTCCCTGTTTGCGCTTTGGAGTAGGAGCCAGCCTTGGCTGGCTAAACGGGTATTCTAACGGTTTATTGCTGCGTCTGGCGCAAAAGTATTGCTGCAGGGTGGGTTATTTATGCAGCTAGCGTGAGATGTGACACTGCTGGGCACAGAATATGTGACATCAACAGGAGTCAATCACATGCAGTTACAACAACTTATTCAACAGCGTCGGTCGGTAAAACAGTTTGAGCCAAATTACCGTTTGAGCACGGCGGAGGTTACGCAGCTGCTCGACGATGCGATTCACGCGCCCACGTCGTTTAATTTGCAACACTGGCGCTTTGTCCGGATTTCAGACCCTGCTATGCGTAAAGAAATACGCGCGGTTGCTTGGGATCAGGTTCAAGTCACCGATGCCTCAGAGCTGTTTGTGATTGTCGCCGACGTGAAGGCGTGGGAGCGCGAGCCCGAGCGCTATTGGGCCAGTGCCGACACGGAAAAGCGCGGCATTTTGTTGGGCATGATCGACGAATTTTACCGCGGCAGAGAGTGGATTCAGCGCGACGAGGCCATTCGGTCTGGCGCCTTTGCCGCACAGAATATGATGCTCTCGGCCAAGTCGCTCGGTTTAGACAGCTGCCCGATGATCGGTTTTAACCAAGAGGCGGTGGCCAAGCTGATCAACTTACCCGCCGATCACGTCATCGTGATGATGGTGGCGGTGGGTAAAGCCGCCGGCGACGCTTGGCCGCGGGGTGGCCAGCTGCCACTCAGTGAGCTGGTGTTCGAAAATCAATTCTCGGCGCTGGCGCTGGTGTAACGCTAGATTGCGGATTGCGCGAGGGCTTCGCAATAAAAACTATGGCAACAAAAGCGGCCGAGTGCCGCTCTTGTTTTTAGTCTTAGTCTTGTAAAAGTACCTCTCTTATTTACGTGCCGCACCTGCAGGGTCGCCGCGCATACGGAATTGCGCGACGCTAGGATAGGTTGGCGCTGAGTGCGCCAGTGGCCAAATTTTTCTGCTTCGCGCGCGCCCGTTGCTTGCGCCGCTTCCACCATAAGGTGACGCCGGTGAGCGCCAGTATTAGTGGTGCGGAGCCGAGTAATGCCCAAATAATTTTTGACGCCAAACCGGCGAAGTCGCCAAAGTGCAGGCGCCGGTAGCTATCGACAATGGTGGCGCCCAGGCCGGCCGTGCGGATGTCGTAGCTGCCTAGGTTTTCGCCGGTTTGGGCGTTGAAGCTCACGGTGCTGGAATATTCGCTGGTGAGGAAGTTGCCGCTGGGTACATCGCCCCAGAAGGTAAAGTTGGCGCCCGGCTCCCAAGGGAAGGAGATATAAGTCGCGGTAAAACCTGCCACACTCGATTCCGCCTCCGTGCGCAAGTTTTCTAAGGACAGATCATCGCTGTATAGGCGCGCTTGCATCAGGTGGTGCTCGTGACCGTCGGCATGCTCTTCCAGCTCGTGCAGGAAGCCCGCTATGTTCCACCAAGCGCCGGTAAAGGCGAGAACGAGTAGGATGGGCGAGGCAACCACGCCGACCATTTTGTGCAGGTCGGAAAAGTACACCACCAGTCGGCTATTCCAGCGCAGGGTGAAAAAGTTTTTCCAAAACTTGCGGTGCAAATAGATACCGGTAATGCCGAGCAGTAAAAGTGCAATGGCAAATACGCTGGTAATCACTAAGCCAGCGTCTTCCAGCAGGAAGGTGTAGTGTAATTCCAGCAGCCAATCAGTGAGATAGTGGTCGTGCGCCACCGGCGCGGAAAGCACGGTGCCGGTATAGGGGTTGAGGTGCAGGAAGGACCACTCGCTGGTGCCCTTTTCCATCACGTAGGGTTGGTCGGCGCGGGCCGGGTCTTGGTACAGCACCCAGCCGACAATTTCATAGTTCGGCTGAGCTTGATTGATGTTGGCGGCGAGGCTGTCTAGCGGCAGCCGTTGCGCCTGTGGCTCAACGCGCACCTGATCGGGCATCAGCAAGCTGTCGATTTCGTGTTTGAATACCAGCAAACTGCCGGTGACGCAGATCACCAGCAGCGGAATAAAGGCCAGCAGTGCGGCCCAGCTGTGAACTTTGAAGAGCGATTTGTTCACGGAGTACCTCGTAAAAATAGTTGCGGGGGCCTTAGCCCCCGTTGTGTATTACTAACGCGTAAACTTAAAACTGCCAGCTGGCCGACAGGTTGTAGCTGCGCGGTGCGGCGTACCAAGCCTGATCGTACTTCACCGAACTGAAGTATTTCTCGTCGGTGATGTTGTCGAGGTTCAAGCCAATACTAAGGTCGTGAGTGACTTGGTAGTTGGCGTAGGCCCCCAGCAGTGTGTAGCTGTCTTGGCTAATACGCGCGCCTTCTGGCCCATAGTAGGTGTTGTCTTGCCAGCGCGCAGACATGCCCAGTTTCAGGTCTGGCAATTGTGATGGGTCCCAAGTTAAGAACAGCTTGGCGGTATTGCGCGGAATGAAAGTGCGCGCCTCGTTGCCGTCTGGATCTTCCATGCTCAAATGGGTAATGCCCGCCTGAATGCTCACTGTGTCGCTCAGGTCGCCCACGATTTCCAGCTCGACGCCTTCGGACTCTACGTCGATGCCGCGGTAGATGGCGAAGTCGAAATCATCGTCGTAAAAATCGTCATCGACGCCGTCGCCGTCGCCGTATTCCTTGAATTCCTGCAAGTTGGATTGCTCGGTGCGGAACAGGGCTAAGGTCACTAGGGTGTTATTGCCAAAGGCTTTTTTCAGGCCTGCCTCGTAGCTCTTGCCCTCGGCCGAGCCAAGGGATTGCAGGTCCTCGCCCAAGACATACTGGGGTTGGTAAATATCGCTGTAGCTGGCGTAGGCATTCAGGCCATCGACCAACTCCCAGGTAAAGCCCAGGTAGGGGCTGGTGCCGTCTTCGGTGGAGCTGGTTGGCACACCGTAGCTGATGCCATCGTTGGTGTAATCCACCGCATTAACGCCGAGCAATAGGTTCAGCTTGTCGGTCAGCGCCAAGCGCACCGAGCCATAGACGCGGTTCAGGTCAATATCTTCATTGGCCGATTGGTAAGCGGCACCCCAGTTGGGGCGAGCCAATTCGTTGCCCTGCCAGCCGGGAAAGGCGGGCATGGAAATAAAGTCGCTGGCCGGTGCCGGGTGGGCGTAAGACTCGGAGTCGCTACGCGCCGAACTGACACCCAACTGCAAGCTATGTTGTTGGCCCCAGGCGCTGAAGTCGCCGACCAAGCTGGCATCCAGAATCAGGTTCTGTCGCTCGTCGTCGTATTTGCCGGGGTAGCTCACCAAACCTAACCCAGTATCTGGATCTAGCCCGGTGTTGGAGTAGATATAGAATATCTCCGAGTTTTCGGTGTAGTCGGTGTAGGTGGCGGTGGTCACTAGGCGCCAGTTGTCGCTCACCTGCCAGCCTAGCTCGACAAAGGCCTCATCGGTTTGGGTGTTCCAGTAGGTCCAATCCATGGTCGTGGTAGTGGACACATCGTAATCGGCCTGGGTGCCATCCTTGTACAGCATGGGTAGTGCGCCCCAAAGCACGCCATCGCTGTTGTTTGATTGGTGGGTGTAGCCGGTGGTTAAGGTGAGGTTGTCGGATAATTGACCATCCACAACCACGTAGGCCACTTGGCGATCATTACCGTAATGGTCTAACCAGCTTTCCTTATCTTGATAAACACCCACAAAGCGCGCTGCCCAACTGCCGGAATCGGTCAAGGGGGTGGATACATCCACTTCTGCACGTGCATTGTTCCACTCGCCCAGGTTCAAGCGCACGCTAGCATCGAGATCGTTGGTGGGGCGCTTGCGCACGTAGTTGATGGTGCCCGAGGGGTTGCCTAGGCCGGTCACCAAACCGTTGGAGCCTCGGATGACTTCAACCTTGTCGTAGATGGCTGTATCTCTATCGCCCACCAGCAGGGTGCCAAAGGGCATGCCAATGCCGTCCACGTGCATGGAGGTGATATCGAAGCCGCGCGCGTTGTAATAGGTGCGGTCGGTTTCGGTGGAGTCCACATTGACACCGGTGGCCATTTTCAGCAGCGAGTTGATATCCACCAAGCCAAAGTCTTGGATGGTTTCTACGTCGATGATGGTGAGCGACTGGGGCGTTTCGAAGGCGCTTAAGTCTAAGCCCGTGGCGCCACGGCTTTTGCGGTCTTCGCGAATGCCGGTAATAGAAATTTCTTCGCTGAATTGGGCCTCGGCAGCTTGTGCCAGCACCACCGGGCTCGCCAGCGGCGTAGCGGCCAACAGGGCCTTGGATAGGAGGATAGAGAGTGGTTTTTTCATGGCTATTCCCAGTTGCAGCAAATTTAGTGGCGCGATGATACCAAATATAAATCTAAATGAGAATGATTGTACTTAAGGTTTTTCGCTGCGAGCTGCGAGCTGCGAGCCGCAAGCCGCAAGCCACAAGCCACAAGCCGCAAGCAAAAGGGCAAAGGGCTAAGTCTTAGGGTTTGTGTGGGCGTCTGGCGTTGTAGGCCGGGCTGATAAAAGAGTTTTACTTTTTTTGGGAATAAAACACTGGCTGTGTCGTTATCTCAGTGAATCAACCCAAAAAAGGATATACCCATGTTTAAGCACACATTACTTTTTACCGCCTGCACCCTGATTTCAACCGCCGCTTTTAGCCAAAGTGCAAATGTTGGCGTGCAAGCGTCGGTAAACGTGAACGCCGAAGCGAGCAGCCAAACGGCGCATTCCGGTGCGCAAAACCAAACCTCCACCGAGACCAAAAGCCAGGCCAGTGCCGGTGCAGAGACCAAGGCTAGCGCCAAAGCGGATGCACCTAAATCCACTCAGGAAACTGAGCAAGCGTCGGCACCTAAAGGTGAAGCGCTGATGGCCAACACTGCCAACAGGGCGCAAACCTCGGTAAACCACGCCAGCGACCTAGCGCACAGCGTTAACACCAGCGGTCTGGTTGCCGGCGCATCGGGTTCGCTCATGCAAACCTCAGCGGCGACCCTAGCGGCGACTTCTGGGCTTTCAGCACCATCGTCTTCGGTCAATCCATCGGCCTCGACCAACCTGAGCGCTGTAGCAAACGCTACCGGCTCGGCCCTTGCCAATGCGACGGCGCCAAAGACACCAGCACCCGATACGCGCGGTGCGGCTGATGGCATGAGCTCGGTTGAAGGCAGCGGTGAAAACGCGCTGGCAGCTTCCGGCCAAGCGGGCAAAAGCACCGCCCTGAGCGCGCAAAAATCCGTTGCTGGTGTGAGCCAGCAAGGTCAAGCGGCCGGCTCGACAGCGGCTAATGGCTCAGCCCAAGGCGATGCCTCGGCGCAGGCAATCACGGGCCTAGCGGCGGGTGCAGAGCAAACGACTCAGGTAGCTGGGCAAGCGACATCGGCGCTAAGGTCTAATGCATCGGGCAATGCAACCGGTGCTGTGGCCCCGGATTTGGCTGCCAACCTCGATGGCAGGGTTAACTCGGCGGCTGACTCGGCGCTTGCAGCGAACCTCGCCGGCGACGTTTCCGGTGTCGCCAAGGGTGCAGTTGAAGGCGCAGTTCAGGGCACCGTTGAGGCCGCCGTCGATAGCGCTGTGTCTGGTGCGGTTAACGACCAGATCTCCGCATCGGTGAACGAGCAAATTAACAGTGCCGTTGCCGCCGCGGTGAACAGCTCGGTGACCGACGCCATTACCGGCCAACTGTAACTGAGGCATAGCCCTAGGGGCGCCGAGCGCTGGCGCCCCCGCTTTTAGCAACCAAAATTAGCCGTCAGCGTTTTTCATTAAACCCAATTTATTACAGCCCTTTAATGTTCTAAAAAGGTAGTCGCCATGAACAAGCTAACCAAAAAATATGAACCAAAAAATGCGCCAACGGGTTTAGCCTTCGGCGCGCTACTCGGCAGTTTGCTGTTGAGCCTTCCCGTGCAGGCGCAAACGCCCAGTCTAAATTTACAGCTCGACTTAGGCGCGGAATACGATAGCAACGTCAGCGTAAAAGAGTTGGATAGGGTCACCAATACCGGCGATTGGGCGGGCGTTATCAATGTTGGCGCTAAAACCCACTGGGCGGCAACAGATAAGCTCAATGTGCGCGCCGGTATTTTTCACGACCACAAACACTATACGGAGTTCGATGAGTTTGATTTGGATGTTAGCCGCGGCAATGTGGAAGTCAGTTACGATTTCAGCGCCCTAACCCTGGGGGTGAGCCACGATGTTGCGCTGGCGCGTTTAGATCAACAGGATTTTTTACAGTTGGCCCAAACCCGTTTATACGCCAGTAAATTGATCGGCCAAAATGTGTATCTACGCGGCCAATTTACCCAGCAAAATAAGAGCTTTACCGATCAGCCCGAGCGCGATGCCGATAGTAAAATCTGGGGCGGCGACATCTACTGGTTTATGAATCAAGCCAACAGCTTCGTGAGTTTTGGTGTCGATCGCGATGACGAAGTTGCCCAGTTGGATAATTACAGCTACGAAGGCGTGAACCTGCGCGCGCGCTGGTCGCACAAGTTCACCTTTTTGGGCTTGGCGAGTCAAACCCAGCTGGGTTGGCGCTATTCAGATAGAGACTATCAAGGCCCTGCGATAGAGCCGAGCAGCAACGCCCTGGGCGAAACCGAAGCGGTCGACAATCGCGCCGACCGGCAACAGCATTGGGAGGCGAAATGGACCCTTGGCTTGAACGCCAACGTCAGCGTGGCGGCGAAAATTGATTACGCCGATTATCAGTCAAACTTGGCCAGCGCCAACTACCAGGAAACCGTGAGCTCGGTGCAGTTGCAGACTCGGTTTTAATGAGGCAGAAGGTCAGGCGATTAGTCTTGGCAAAAAAAGGCCGGCACTTATCCGAGGATAAGGCCGGCAAAGGTGCAAAGGGTATGGGGAAGTACGCGCGTCTTTTTACTTAAATAAGACCGAGTAGCGTTGGCAGCCATTCACTGATGGCCGGCACCAAGGTGACCAGCGCGAGCGCCACCAGCATGGCGATATAAAGCGGCAGCATAGGTTTTAACATATCGGCAATGGAGGTTTTGCCGATACTGCAGCCGACAAAGAGCACACTGCCTACCGGCGGTGTGCACAGCCCGATGGAAAGATTTAGAATCATCATAATGCCGAAATGCAGCGGCGACATGCCTAGGGTTTCGGCCACAGGCAACAAGATCGGTGTGAAAATTAACACGGCCGGGGTCATATCCATAAAGGTGCCAATAACCAGCAAGAGCAGGTTAATGATCAACAAAATAACTGTTTCGTTGTCGGTAACGCTTAATAGTGCGGCGCTAATTTGTTGTGGAATGGTGGCGTAAGACAGCAACCAAGACATAGCCGCCGAGGCGCCAATGAGCAGCATCACAATGGCGGTTGTGTTAACAGACTTGCGCAGCAGCTCCGGTAAATCTTTGATGCGAATCTCGCGATAAATGCCCACCGATAACAGGAGCGAATAAAGTACGGCAATGGCGCCGGCTTCAGTGGGGGTGAACCAGCCTAAAATAATGCCGCCGATAACCAAAAAGATCAGTAACAAACTTGGAATGGCGCCGAAAAAACCTTGCGATAGAGACACCAGCACGACGCTGGCGCGCGGTTTAATTCCCATGCGCTTGACATAAAAAAGTGCGGCGGCCATCAACAGCAGCGCAACCAAAATGCCGGGCAAATAACCGGCAATAAACAGCGCCGCAATGGATACGCCGCCGCTAGCGAGGGAATACACAATTAAAATATTGCTGGGTGGAATCAACATGCCAGTGGTAGACGCCGTTACCGTTACCGCCGTGTTAAAGGCTTTTGGGTAGCCCTCTTTATTCATGGCGGGAATCATAAAGCCGCCAATGGCCGAAGTGGCGGCGACTGCCGAACCCGAAATAGCGCCAAACAAAGCGCAGGCAATAATATTTACCAGCGCTAAACCGCCGGGCAGGCGGCCGACAATGGCGAGCGCGAAATCAATCAAGCGCCGGGCTATGCCGCCTTGGCCCATTAAATAGCCGGATAAAATAAAAAACGGAATGGCGAGCAAGGCGAAGCTGTCGATGCCGGCGCTTAAGCGCTGGGCAATGGTTGTTACCGCCGGTAAGGCATCGATACTGGCGAGCAGTGCCGCGAGTGTGGCTAAGCCAATGGCAATGGCGATGGGCACATTAATTAGCAATAGGATGAGAAAGACGGCAATGAGTAAGAGTGTGGTTAAGCCCATGATAATGATTATTCCGCTGGTGATTCAGTAGGCTCAACGCTGGCGCCTAACAGGATGGCTTCGGCGCTATACAGACACATCAATAGGCCACTCAAAGGTAAAACGCTGTACACCGCAGCCATAGGCAGGCCCAAGGAGGGTGAACTCTGGCCTAAAGACCAAGTCATAAACATCAAATTGCCGCCACCTATAATAAAAATAGCCACGGCGAAAAGGGCACAGGCTAGATGTACGAGGCGATGTAAGTTTTCCTGCACTGGTTGGCTGAGTTTGCGGGTAAACAGATCAATGCCCAAATGCAAACGCGCCCGGTAGGCGTGCACCGCGCCGAGAAGACCAATCCAAATCAACAGAAAACGCGCCAACTCTTCAGTCACAGAACTTGGTTGGCTGAGTAAAAAGCGGGTCAGCACTTGCCAGCTAACGTCCACCACAAGAAAGACTAATAAGCCGCTTAATAGGTGCCCGAGCGTGGTATCGAGTGTGCGGCAAAATGTCTGAAATTTATTCATGATGATTTTCTTCGGCCGAGTCGAGTTGTTGAATGCGTTCGATCAGGGGGCTAAGCGAGGTCTGTTGGCTTAGGTAATTTTTCACGCTGTCTTGAAATAATTTTTTATCGGGCTGAATAATTTTTACCCCCGCTAGGCGCACGGCATCGAGCGCTTCTTCGGTTGCCGATTGCCACAGTGCGCGTTGGTATTGGGTCGATGCCGCCATGGCATCGGCTAACCACTGTTGCTGTTGGGCATTCAAGCCCTGCCACACTCGCTCGCTAATAACCACCACATCGGGAATGGCGGTGTGTTCGTCTAGGGTATAAAACTTAGCAACTTCGTAGTGTTTAGAGAGGTAAAAACTGGGTGGGTTATTTTCCGCGCCGTCGACCACGCCCTGCTGCAATGCCGTATACAGCTCGCCCCAGGAAACCGGCGTGGCCGAGCCGCCCATGGCGCGCACCATATTCACCGCACTCTGGCTATTCATGACGCGAATTTTTTGACCGGCAAGATCGGCGGGTGAATGTATGGCTGCGTTGGTGGCGTAAAAGCTGCGGCTGCCGGCGTCGTAATAACCTAGGCCGCGAATGCGGTAGGGTGTGCCGGCTTCGAGTAGTTCTTTACCTAAATCGGAATTGAGCACCTGCCAAAAATGACGATTGTCTTTAAATAAATAGGGCAAGCTAAAAACCTGCATCGACGGCACAAAGGCCTCGAGTGAACTGGCAGACACTTTGGTCATCGCCAAGCTGCCAATTTGTAACAGCTCAATCACTTCGCGCTCGCTACCCAACTGACCCGAAGGGTAAATTTCTAAGCGCAGAGTGCCGCCCGAATTTTTTTCCAAGCTTTCGCTTAATTGCTTCATGGCTAAATGTACGGGGTGTTTAGTATCGAGACTGTGCGCCATGCTTAGGGTGGTAACACCGTTGCTTTCACTGCAACCGCTGCTAAACAGGGCGCCAGTAAACAGCAGCACTACAAAGCACAATGGTGGAATGATTTTATTCTGCATGGGGGAAAGCATCCTTGAACGCTTGAAGCGGCACTATGGCGCCTGGGTGTTGTATCACCAGAGCGGCGCAGCGGCTGCCTTGTAACACAGATTGTTCCGGGCTTTGGTGTATCAAACGCGCGGCCAAATAGCCTGCGTTGAACGAGTCGCCGGCGGCGGTGGTATCTTTTGGTGAAATTTTTTCGGGTACGGGAATTGTTGTGTGCACTTCAGGGGTGTAAAGCCTGCTGCCGGCAACGCCTTGTTTGACAACAATTTCTGTTGCGCCTGCGGCGCGATAGCGGTCGATACATTGGTCTGCGCTGTGTGCGCCATACAAGAGTTGTTCGTCGTCGAGGCTGGGCAGCGCGATATCGGTGCGCTGCATCATTTGGTGAAATATGTGTTTCGCCTGCTCGGGGTTGATCCAATTGCGCGGCCGATAATTAATATCGAAGGCGACTCGTCCACCGTTAGCGCGATAGTCTGCCAGCGCTTTAAAAAGCAATGCCCGAGCCGAGTCGGAATAGAGCGAGAGAGTAATACCGCTGAGATAAATAATATTGAAGGTGTCAAAGGTTTCTAACAATTGCGGCGCTAGGTCAAACAATTCGCGCGCCGGTGCAAGGTCGCGCCAGTAGTGAAAACTGCGCTCGCCGGCGGCGTCTGTCTCGATCAAGTACAGCCCCGGGGTTCGATTTTGCACTTGCAAAATGTGCTCGGTACCTAGGCCCTCTGCGCGCCACTGGGCAATCAT